>PUMP01000010.1 GCA_003551425.1 Candidatus Nealsoniibacteriota bacterium
CTGATAGACTGCTTGGAGGATGATCTCACTGAAGCTCTGTTCCCGAACACTCTGGTACTTCAGGAGGTTGATCGGGAGGGGGACGAGACGGTACTCGTCGAGCATCGAGGACCAGGTATCGAAGAGGCCGCTGTAGGCGCTATCTGAATCCAGCCGATTCCAGACCTCCTTTCTGTCTTCCTCTTCGAGGTCTGCAGACGCGGTGAGGAGGTTGAGGACGGTCAGCAGGTGACTCTTCCCGCTGCCGTAGTACCCGTAGAGCCAGTGATTGGCTCCCTTCCGCATCTCCTCGTCGTGGCCGTGAATTCGAGTGAAGAAGTCCCGAAGGAAGTTCTCTGAGGCATCTGTGATGTGATAGGTGTCGAGGTAGTGGCGGTAGAGCTGATCACGATGAGCGGCTCTGTCTTCGTCTTCCTCGAACTTCCGGTCGATACGAATGGACTCCTCGAAGGTCGCGTCCTGCTTCTCGAACAGGTCGTCCATGGAAGTCATGCCGACCCCTCCGCGAGCATCGTGTAGAAGTCGTCGACGGGTTCGAACCAGACGCGACTCCGAGCTTCGTGGTGCGTCCAGCCTTCATATCCGGCCAGCCGCTTGCTCTGCGGTTCCCAGTACTCTTCGGACTGGAACAGGTAGAGCCAGCCGATCGGCTTCGTGAGCCACTCGTCGCCGTTCTGCGCCCAGGAGTAGTAGGCCGCGACCTGGAGGGGCACGTCGCCGACCTTTGGCGGTTGACCCATGGTCTCGGTCTTCCCTTCGAGCACACCGATATCACGAAGGGCAGACCGAAGTCCCTGCACCCATCGTTTCTGTGTTGATTCCGAGTACTCTAGCGGTTCGCCAGCCTTGTCGCGGAACTCGCCGAGGATGTTGAGAACAGTATCCGTCTCGAAGTTGAGTGCGGAGGGTCCTTGTTTCATCAGTCGGCGGAGGTACTCGTGGACGACATAGCGGGCTAGTCCGTCGTGGTTGACGAGATAGAGGAAGAGGACCTGTGCCTGATCGCGTTCGTTTCGACATTGGTCCAAGATCTCTGGGAGCAGTGGGACCGATGGAAGTCCTTCACCTGCTGACTGAAGCCGTGCTCGAATTGCGATGAGTGGCTTTTCAGCGCTGTTCCGACTGCTTCGGTTCGCGACCCGTTCGTCGTACCAGATCTCCTTGACCGACGTCCAATCGATCTCGTCCGCGTAGAGAGATGCAATATCGTGCGTTCTCTCGGCTTGGAGCCCGCAGTGAGTCAAATCCGTAGTGATCTTCGATTCGGGGAGTCTCCCAACGAGAGATGGAAGCCATGAGTCCAACTCCCCGTTTCGACCTGTAGCCATACTATGACGAGACCGTGGTATCTACTTAGAAGTTCTTGTGCAGATTTCCGAGCGAATGAACGGACGGCAAGGGAACTTTGATGTAGGCTCATTATGAGGTAGGAGATAAGACGGTACATCATGTCTGGACAATCTTCTCTAGAGACGAAAGCTCAACTGGACAAAGCAGAGCGCGAAAATCTTGAAAAGGTCGTTAGGGAACTTCGGAACACCGTAGAATCTGATATTGAATACCAGCTTGAACACACTTACAGTCTTAAACAAAAGGACGGTGCGGCAGAACTTACCGGTGAAGATGCAGATCTTCGGGCTAAGCTGGTCGAAGCAGTTGAACGGGAAGACGAGGGTAAAAGCTGGGAAGAGATGTTCGAAGATTACGTTATGGGGGTCGGATACACCCTTGTAAATCGACTTACTGCCCTCCGTTGTATGGAAGTTCGTGGGTTCATCAGTAGACCGGTTACCCAATTTGGTGATTCCGGAACAACTCCGGCCGCTGAACGATTAGAAAACGAAGAGTACCTAGCTCCCGAGGATGCGATTGTTGAGGCATTCGAGCGAGAATGCCGGAATTTGGCTGAAGAGGTTGAGATACTGTTTAATCCGGATTCTCCATATACCATCCTAGAGATTGACGTCGATGTCTATCGGGACCTTTGTGAAGTCATCGACAAAGTACCGGACGATGTGTGGTTGGCTGATGATGTTCTTGGGTGGGTGTATGAATACTATAATCGTCCGATTGTCGAAGAGCTCGAAGACAAAAATAAATTAGAGCCTGATGAGGTTCCTGCTGCAAATCAGTTTTATACACCTCATTGGGCTGTAAGACTCTTAACCGATAACAGCTTAGCTAAATTATATTTAGAAAGTCAAGGTGAACTACAAGGTGTTGTTCAGGAACAGTCTGAATTTTCAATTGATGAGCGTAAATCACGGCTCGGTACTCTTGAGAAGTCTCCATCCATCACTGACTTTTGTACATACCTTGTGCCAGATGAGAAGGAGGGTGATGCTACAGACTTTGACCACCCCTCTGAAATCAGAGTAATTGATCCCGCATGTGGTAGTGGTCACTTCTTGTTGTATGCCTTTGACGTTCTTGAACGGATTTGGCGTCGAGAGTGTCCTGAAATGGACTTTAGTGAGATTCCTGAAAAAATACTCGAGAATAACCTATACGGTGTAGACCTTGACCTACGATCTTGCCAGCTAGCTACGTTCAATCTATATCTCAAGGCGAGGACTCAAGCAGAATCAGCAGGGAACAACTCGTTCAAACTGCCAAAAGTTGGTATCGTCTGCGCGGATGCCCGCGTAGCCGATGTCGAATCCGTTGATGACATCTTGGGAGATCCCACCACAGAAGAACCAGAGCTCAAACAGGCTCTACAAAAGATTCTCGATGCTTTTGAGAATACTCCAGCACTCGGTTCGTTGTTGGATGTAAAAGGTACACTGGAAGATGTTTTCGATACCGAAGAACAGGTCACTATTCAACAAGCAATCAATGGAACTGGTAGTCTTAGTGGATTTCTGCGATCACTTCAGCAAAAGCTTGAGGAGCAATCTAATAGCGGAGCCTTTGCAGCTCAGGATCTCCGTAGTTTCCTCAAACTTCTAGTTGTACTTACTCAGGACTATGACGTCGCATTAATGAATCCCCCATATGGCGCTCGGGGAAGAATGCCCAAACAGGTCAGCCAATATATAAATGAACACCACAGCTACAAGTATGCTCCTGAGTATTACATTAACTTCTTTGAAGTTTGTGACCGACTATCGAAAGAAAATGGCCGGATAGGAATGCTGGTCAAGCGGGAGTTTATGTTCAAAAATAGCTTGGCAGACTTCCGAGAAGACTTCATCGGTGAGAAAGGTTCGTTCGATTTCCTCGCAGAGTTCGGTGAAGGAATTCTTGACAAGGCAAAAGTTCGCGGAGCTGGTACAGTCGTCAGGACCGACAGTCAGAGTGATGAAGAGTCTGCTGGGACATTCATTCGCTTACATGATGTTCCAAAAGAAGAAAAAGAGAGGAAATTCCTGGAATCGACTTACATCGATCCAATAGATGAAGGTGTAAAGAGAGTCTACACACGGAACTTATCTGAATTTTCAACTATCCCTGGAAGTCACATGTCCTACTGGGCCCCAAAAGAACTCCGGGAAATATTCGATTCTGATGTAGTATTTGACGCAGACAATGCAGGAGTAAATCGGGACTCCTTTGGCAACGTAAAAGTGGGACTACAAACTGGGGATGATGATAGATTTACTAGATATTTTTGGGAGACAGGTACAGACCAATGGGTCCCCTTTGCTAAAGGAGGAGAGGATGCATGGACTCTGCCAAGAGTGAATTTATGTTTACTTTGGGGTGACGACGGAAGAGAGATCAAGCTTTTTAGTGGGTCTTACCCCCGGAACACGCAGTATTACTTCTCAGAAGCGCTCACATACACCTACATGAAAAGCAGTGGCCGAAGGTTCGGCTATCTACATCCCTCTTCTGTGTTTGGCCATGCAGGGAACGTGTTCCTACCTAAATCATCTTCGTGGTCCGTGATGGGATATGGAAATAGCCATATGGTTACTTACTTGATGGCTTGTCTTGACCCTGGTCGACATTGGGAAGTAGGAAATGTATCTAAGCTCCCATGGTATCCTGAACTGGCGGAGGTTGATCAGTTGAGAAGAGCGACCGAGAAGATATTGGGTCTATTACTCTACCGGCGTACTACTGAGTTTAATTCTCCGTACTTCACTACCCCAGGAACTCTCAAGATGATCGGCTACGACGAACCTGTTTCCATGTTTGAGGGGCATCCTCATAGGGAACTTCTCGAAAATACAGATGTTCCTGACTTCTCTAAGTCCTTCGATGCATCATCGAGTATTCGAGATCTTGCATTAGGTGTCACTAAAATAAACAAACGTATCGAATCTGAGTTGGAAGAGCACGCCAGAGATATTGATGATGCTGTTTTCAACTTCTTTGAGCTCGACGAAGAAGTTCGAACAGAAGTCAAACGTGAAATCTCGCTTCGCACTAATCAAAATCCGCTCTCTCAACCAGAATCTAATGAGGAAGTAACTGAACCAGAGGATTACGAGGAACAAGTCAAAGATTTGGTACTCTATCTCGCACTTAAATCTGTTACGAGTAGCACTGACGGAATCGTTCCTATTACCTCAGAAGCCGGTGAATATGACACCATTCTTGACTTGGTTATCCAAGAGGCACAAGCCGTCTTCGGGAGCCATCACGCAGAGAGGTTGAATGAGATTGATGCAGCTCTTGGTAATGAGCGTTCTTCCGAAGAAGCCTACCCGAATCTGAAAAAATGGCTAAATATGAGCCTTTTTGATTATCATTTAGAAAAGTTCGAGAGGACACCCGTAATTTGGCGCTTATCCAGCTCGCGGCTTGTAGCGGATCCTGAAATTGAAGGGTTTGGATGCTTTGTCGATTACCACCGGTTTTCTGAGGGTACATTTGACCAAATTCAAACCAATTATTTAGAACTTCGAAAGGAAGCCCTCAGCGAACTCAGGGCCGCAGCAAACCAACGTCGTGATGACAGTTCGCTCTCTAGCTCGGAAAGGGCAGAGGCTGCAGAGAGATTTAGTAAGTACGAGAACGGTGTACGGCAAATAGCTGAGTTTGAGAAGGCTCTGCTGAGGTTATCGGAAGTTCAAGAACGTGACTGGGATAAGGATTCGCAGAACTTAGCAAGAGAGGTGAAAGAAGATCTTGAAAGATTTAGTAAGCGGATGGAGAGCCGTATTGATTCCTTTAAAGAATTAGTCGAGATATCTGATGAAGACTGGTTGGCTGACACCTTTACAGATACGTTCTCAGAGTATGTTCTGGACAATGAAGATGATTGGTTCAGATCTATTGAGGGAGGTATTGAAGCTAGTAATGAGTATTCGAAGGATGCGAGCAAGCCAGTCGCAGCCCATTATTATGACTTCTTACTGAATTGTCAAGATGATATCGGTACTACCTCATATCATAGAAACGGAATTCTATTCCTCCATCACTACTTTGGGAAGAAAGATTTCAGAGATTTACTGGAGAACGGCTCTCCTCGAGAAGGAATGGCAAAACAAGAAACTCTCTTGGCAGAACTAGCTGCTGGAATTGATGGTGACGCAGAATTAGGCGATAATATTAAAGAAAAAATTGAATCCCTAACGGATGATATCGAAATCAACTGGTCTGGCACTTACTCCTCAGACTGGGAGGGTCGTGCACTTGACGAAATAATGACTGGAGGATATCATCCGATTAAGAAATATGGTGTGGCAGTCAATATCCGACCACTTGCAGAGGAGGACCTTGTTCCAAAGGAGGTTGAATCAGATGTACTACTTTAGAGATTTATGAGTCACCGTTTTGAGTCCGGCGACCGCATCAGACTCAACGGCGACCCAGCAGAAGTTATCCGTACCTACGAGGTCGGGGACCTCCCGTACCTCCGGGTCTACGTTGAGGGTGATGGTGCGAAGACGGTCTGTCTTGACCACGTCTCCGTCGAACCAAGCAGTAATGCGCTCGATACCCTCGAGGATCAGGTAGCAAACCTCCACCCCCGACACGAAGCAGTCTCGTCGGAGTGGTTCGACCTCCGAACCAAGGCGCTCCAGCTCAAGATGGCCCACGAGCAGGGGCAACTCCTGAGCATCTCGAACTCACTCGTCCGCCTCGAACCCTACCAGCTTGCCTGTGTGAATCAGGTGATGCAGAAGCTCCGCCAGCGAGCACTCATCGCTGACGACGTCGGTCTCGGGAAGACCATCGAGGCAGGCCTCATCCTCAAAGAACTCGAAGCCCGAAACCGAGCCAACAGCGTCCTCTTCCTCGTTCCCGCGCACCTTCAGAAGAAGTGGATTCGGGACATGGAGCGCTTCTTCGACATCGACCTCACGGTTGCGGACCGCCAGTGGGTCGACGCCGAGCGTCGACGACTCGGCGAGGAGGCGAACATCTGGGACCAGGAGGGCCAGCGTCTAGTAACCAGCATGGCGTTCCTCCGTCAAGACGAGTTCCAGTCCGAGATCGAGAACGCCTTCTGGGACGTCGCCGTCATCGACGAAGCGCACAAGGCCAGCAAGCGGGGCGAGTCCCCCAGCAAGACCTCGCTTATGGCCGAACGCGTCGCCAATCACTGTGAATCCCTGCTGTTGCTAAGTGCGACACCGCACGACGGGAAGGGGGAGGCGTTCCGATCCCTCATCAGCTATATCGACCCGTTCCTCGTCGCCGAGGACCAGGACCTCACTCGGGAGACGGTGAACCGCGTCATGATCCGGCGCGGGAAGGAGACCATCTACGACGACAACGGTGAGCGCATCTTCCCCGAGCGAGACGTCCAGACGGCCACCGTCTCAATGTCGCCCGCAGAGGAGCAACTGTACGAGCGCGTAATTGAGTATGTCCGCGAGGTTTACAACCGATCTGATCAGCTGAACGAGCCCGCCGTCGGATTCGCGATGGCGCTCATGCAAAAGCGGCTTGTGAGCAGCGTAGGCGCAATTCGAGAAACACTCCGACGTCGCCTTCACGGGCTGCTCGAACCCGACGATCGGGGTCTTTCGACCGATGCGACGGCCTACCTCGAAGGCGAGGACCTGGAGGACTCTGACCGTGAACAGGCGGAGCAGGAACTCGAACGGCTCACGGTCGCTCAGGGAGATGAGGCGCTCCAGAAGGAGATCGACACCTTACAGGAGCTCGTCGCGATGGCCGAGGATCTGCCAGTCGACACCAAGGCCCGGAAGGTCAAGCGTTACATTGAGCAGCTCTTCGAGGAACACCCGGATGAGAAGCTTATCCTGTTCACCGAGTACCGCGATACGTTGGACTATCTCCTCGATCTCTTCGCCGACGAACCATGGGCAGACGAGATTCTAACCATCCACGGAGATGTGAGCAAAGACGACCGAGCCCAGATCGAGGACGAGTTCAACTACGGGAAGTCCCGATTACTGATGGCGACCGATGCGGCCAGCGAGGGGATCGACCTCCAGCACAGCTGCCACATTATGGTCAACTACGAACTCCCGTGGAATCCGAACCGCCTCGAACAGCGTATTGGTCGCATCCATCGCTACGGTCAGGACAAGGAGGTCAAGGTGTGGAACTTCCAGTTCGATGGGACTCGGGAGTCCGAGATCTTCGAGCTCCTCCAGGACAAGGTCGAGGAGATTAGATCGAAAGTCGGTGCGACGGCGGACGTCCTCGGGATGTTGGACGACGTTAACATCGACTCCCTCCTGATGAAATCCGTCCAGAACCAGGAGCCAGCCTCGGCCACGAAAGAGGAACTCGAGGAGTTGATGGAAGAGCGTGAACAGACGCTCCTCGAATGGTACGAGCGGAGTCTCATAGACTGCAGTACGTTCGACGCCGAGAGTCGGAAAGAGATTCAGTCGATAGTCGACGACTCAGAGGACGTCTTCGGAAGTGAACAGGAGATCCGGGAGTTCTTCACTCGAGCTATCGAGGCGTTCGAGGGCTCAGTCGAGAAGCGCGGAAACCAGCTGTACGAGGCAGAAGTCCCACCTGCAGTGACTGACAGCGGTCAGCCTGAGACGATGGGTCCGTTCACTTTCAGTCGTGATTTCGCCATCGGTCACGACGGAATCGAGTACCTCTCCCCGGACGCGGATATTCTACAGACCCTCCGTGATTTGGTTCTCCAGCAGGAACAACACGCAGGGAAGGCCGGAATGAAGCTGCTGCCGTTCGTCGACCAACCCGGCATCACATTTGTCTACAAAGTCGCCTTCGAAGATGCAACTGGCAAGACGATTCGCGAGCAACTCATCCCCGTCTACGTCGACCTCGCTGGACTTGACGCTCAACGTTCACTCGGCCAGCGCGTCCTTGATGCAGAGACGGTTCACGCTCGTCCGGATGAGAGTACGGTCTCTCGGCTACTCAAGCAACGAGGCGACCTCGAGGACGCTGCCGAGAGGTACATCAGTAGTATGGTCGCCGACATCCGGGAAGATCTGCTCGAAAACCGTCAGCAGGACGTTCAGAAAGAACTCTCTGACTTGGAAGCCTATGAGCAAGCAGAACGCGATCGGATCCAGTCGTTCATCGATTCATACGAGCAAAAAGCGACAACGGGATCGGATATGCGCATCGCGATTCGGAACCAAAAACAACGTCTTGAGCAGCTGGAAACCCGGATCGAGTCACGAAAGGCAGAGCTACGGAAGCGAGAACAGGTGATATCACTTGCACCAGACATTGAGGCGTACTGTCTTACACTTCCAGTATAGTTTGGCTATGTTTTCAGCTGGGAGGGTGTAATACTTCCTTGGGATTCAACAGCGTAGCACAAAGACCCAGCTCCCACGTTGGATTCAATCAGTCTGATAGACTACTCTTACTGCCGTCAGAGGATTCAATATAGCCGATGCACACTAATTTGACGATGGAAATATGGGTAGCATCTGGTTCTACGAGAAAGAGTTGTTTTCGTCAATAGACCAATTCCGGAAGTTCCCTGAAATTAGGAGTTTCGTAAAATAGGAATCGCAGTACCTCGCGTGAATTTGGATAGGTGCAAATAGCCATAATGGTCTTTTTCCGGAAGTTACCCGGTCACGCTTTTATAACTAGACAGAAAATCAGTCTAACACATAGATGATCCGCGATGCTCGCGTTCTCCGCGCCGGGTTCGTTCCTCGGGAAGTTGAGCATCGCGACGCCGAAGTCAATCACCTCTCTAGCGTCCTCAAGCCAATCACGAACGGTGAACCCGCCGACACGGCTATCGTCACCGGACCCAGCGGCGCCGGCAAGACGTGCATCTCGCAATTCGTCACCGAACGCCTACGTGAGGAGGTGCTCGACGTCGAGGCCACCTACGTCAACTGCTGGCGTAACTACACCCGATTTCGGACGCTCTACCAGATCCTCGACGACCTCGGCGCGACCATCGACATCCACCGGCAGTCGACGCCCCATGACGAACTCGTCGATCGCCTCCAGCAGCATGACGGCCCGCGAACCGTCGTCATCCTCGACGAGGTCGATCAGCTCGAAGACCCCAGCGTCATCTACGACCTCCACAGCCTCCCGCAGTTCGCGATCATCTGCATCGCGAACAAGGAAGAGGAGCTGTTCAGCCGCGTCGACGACCGCCTCGTGAGCCGACTGCGCTCCAGCGAGCACGTCCGGA
>PUMP01000002.1 GCA_003551425.1 Candidatus Nealsoniibacteriota bacterium
AACTTTTCAACACCGCTCTATATCCTTCTATTCCTATATAAAAAGCGGACCCTTCGTCGGCAAAAAACCCCCACCCGCTAACTTTTTTCTCGCTTTCTTCTTTCCAGCCACGTATCACCGCTCCTGTCCCGCATATCACCACTACTCCATCTTTTTCTTTAGTGCCGGAACGAAAGGCTGCAAGCTGATCTCCCGCTATTACAATCTCTCCTTTTAGGCCCATCGCCTTTAGTCGGCTGAAAAGTTCTTCTTTTTTTTCGGCAAATTCCTCATCAAAGGAAGCAACGGAGATATACGATAAAGCAACTTTACTTCCATCATCGGTAATATTTTCTATTAATTGAAATATATTCTTGGCAGCAACATCAATTCCCACGTTACGCAAGTTAGAAGGGCCGCCTCTTTTCACTCTTAAAACTTCTCCTTTTTCATTGGAAAGAGCCGCTATGGTTTTTGTTCCTCCCCCATCAATACCAATTAAGTGCATATTTTATGAAACTAAATCTCCTTTTTCTACAATCACCCCCGGCGGAAGCCAGTCGCTTTTCTCTATCTTTGTGTCATCCCCGATAATTCCCCCCATCTTTTTTCTTTTTGTATCTATCATCTTTCCCTTTACCTTTATTTTTACACTAGAATTACTAAAAAAAGAAGGTATCAGAATATCTTTACCGATATTACAACGCTCTCCTATCACTGAACCTCTGACAAAAGAGCGAGCAGAAACTATTGTTTTGCTAAAAATAACAGAATTTACTATCTCTGCGCCATCTTCCACAACACAGTTATCATGAATCGAAGTATATTTGCCAATGCGAGCGTTTGGCCCTATGACGGAATTTTTTCCGATATAAGTCGGACCTTCCACTACGCTCCCTCGCCTTATTACACTTCCTTTCTCCATAATTAATTTTCCCTTTACGGTAACTTGTTCTTCTATCAAGCCCTCCCTTTTTTCTTCCTTCTCTTCAAGAAGATTTTCCGTAATATGAATAATGTTCCACGGATAAGTAATCGGATACCATCTTTTTGCCAAGGCGAAATAAAGATCGTTGCAAGAAATAAATTTCTTCAAATAATCAATGATCTCGTACTCTCCCCTTGAAGACTTTTCAATATCTTCTTTAAAAAATTCTTTATTTAAAAAATAACACCCTATATTAACCAGGTTACTTACGGGAGTCTCGGGTTTTTCCACTATTTCACTTACCACCTTTCCTTTTACGCAAACTTGACCATATCTACTCGGGTCTTCAACTTTTTTAAGTAGAATAGAAGGGTTCTTTGATAAACATTTTTTAATATCATCTCTGGAATAAAGATCATCTCCGTTTAAAATCAAAAACTCTTCATCTAAAAAAGGAAGTGCTATCTGTGTCGCATGACCGGTGCCAAGCTGCTCTTTTTGTTTTGCGTATTTTATTTTAATGCCGGCAAACTCTTCTCCTATTTTTTTTTGTATCACTTCGCCCTTATAACCAATTACTATAACTGCTTCGTCTATCAATCCGGAAAGTTCTTTCAGGTTATGCTCCAAAAGAGAATCTTCCAAAAGACGAATAGCGGGTTTGGGAAGCTTACAAGTAAGCGGGGTGAGTCTTGTCCCCCATCCAGCGGCAAGAATAACTGCTTTTTTCATAAACAAAAATAAATTTTATAAGAATTGTTATAGCTCTTTATGCTTTATTTTTCAAAAATTCTTTCGTGTTAATCTTTTTATCCCCCCGGCTCATCTTTTCCTCAAAGCTTTCCTTCTCCTCTTTATGAAAAACTCCCAGAGGAATTTTTCCCCCGTTTTCATAATTCCATTCATTAATTTTTCTTAACGGGTCTTTAGGAACTCCTTCAAGATTATAAGTTTTTTCCCTATAATCATCATAAGTATCAAACCAAGCGACACAAGGCTGAAGAACTTCGATAAAAGAAAATCCCTTATGCTTTACTCCTTGCATAATTAAGTCTTGTAACTGATAAACGTTTCCGGAAAATCCACGGGCAATAAAGGTTCCTCCGGAAGCGTAAACAAGTGCCAAAGGATTTATCGGATCTTCTATATTGCCGGAAGGAGAAGAGTTGCTGATAAACCCTCTCGGACTGGTAGCTGTAAATTGTTTTACTGTAAGAGCAAAGTTCCTATTTTCGTGTAAAATAACGGTGATATCGGAGTTTCTTTTTACGGCATGAACAAGATGAGAGACTCCCTCGTTCAAAGAATCACCATCACCGGTAAAAGCGATGACGTTGAGATCAGGGTTGCCTATTTTGATTCCTGTTGCCGTTATTACGGGCCTTCCGTGCAGACCGTAAAAACTACTTACATTCAAATAGTCAATTATTTTCCCGTGACAACCGATTCCTGCAGTAATTACCGTATTCTCTTCTCCTATTTTTTCAATCACTTTTTTAACCGCTTTCTCAATTGCAAAATTACCACAACCGGGACACCATGTATTTTTTGTATTAAGATCCATAAAATTATTTTTTAAGCTCTTCTATTAACTCTTCTTTAGCGAAAGGTCTCCCGTCATATTTTAATATTTTTCTTCCTACCAATATGTAACGCTTAAGTATCTCTGCCGCTTGGCCGGAAGAATTGGCTTCTACAACAACTACTTCCTTGCATCCTTTTACTGCTTCACGAACTTTTTCTTCAGGAAAAGGATTGAATACAAGTATCTGTACTACCTTATAGCCGGCCTCTCTTCCCGCCGCTATAGCGGCTCCCTTTGTCGATCCCCAGCAGAAAAGGACCTTATCTCCTTCTCCGTAAATCTTAATGGTTTCTTTTAAGTCCTCTTTGATATCCCTTTCCTTTCTCATTCTTTTCTCCTGCATCTTCTTTATCATTTGCGGATCTTCCGTGCTTATACCGTACTCGTCAGACTCGTAACTATTACTCTTTACTACGGCTTTTCCTCCGGGATAAACGAGAGGAGATACTCCGTTTTCGGTAATACGATAACGATGGTACCCCTTGCTGTTTCTACCCTTTTTTTCTTTCCACTCCTTCACTCCTTTTAATGTATTTTTATCAAACGAGAAGGTGCTCTCTGAAATATCCTTATCAACTAAAAGAATAGCCGGTATTTGATATTTCCAAGACATATTCATCGCCAAGTTGGAAAAATAAAACGCTTCCTCGGCATCTCCCGGAGCAAATACCAAATTCAAAAAGTCGCCATGCCCGGGATTAAGCGCAAAATTAAGATCAGCCTGCCCGTTATAGGTTGGAGTGCCCGATGACGGACCCGCTCTCTGGCTTTCCACCACTACTATGGGCGTTTCTGACATAGCTGCCAGGCTAATCCCCTCCGTCATTAGAGCAAACCCTCCCCCTGAGGTTCCCACCATGGTCCTCTTTCCGGTGAAAGCACATCCAAGAGCAGCATTTATTACTCCTATTTCATTTTCAGGTTGAAATACATTTATTTTATACGCCTCTTTTATTTTTGATAAGAAGTGTAAAATACTTGTAGAGGGAGTCATTGGATAAGCAAAATAGTTCTCCATTCCTGCTTCAAGAGCTCCCAGAGCAATCGCTTCATTGCCGGTAATGAGAGACAAGCTCTCTTTTGTTTTTTTCATTTTTCCCTTCTCTTCTTGGCTGTCGTAAACTCTTCTTACAACTTTTAGATTCTTTTCACTGTGAGGGAACCCCTCAAATACATCTCCTATCAATTCCCAAGATACACCGATTATTTTACATAAAGCGCCAAGCAAAGCATTACTTTTCATGATTACTGCTCCCTCTTCTTTGGCAATAGTCTCTGCAGGAACTCCTATACCGTCCCTTTTTTTTACCTGGTCAGAGTTATAGATCAAAACTCCCCCTTTCCCAATATGACGATCCACCGAATCTTCGTTTAAGGCCAACAAAAAATCCGCACTCTCTCTTATGCAGTTTTCGCCGTTTTTTGTTCCCCTTATTACGGAAAAATTATGTCCCCCTCTAATAAGAGAAGAGTAGTCTTCGTGAATAAAAACCTTATATCCGCCCCGATTTAAAATTTTACCAATAAGGTGGCCCGTTGCCTTGGTTCCGTCACCTGCAGCACCACCGATAATTATTTGTATATCGTTCATATATTTTTACTCAATAACAATATTTACTAATTTATTTTTAATAATTATCACTTTCTTAATCTTCTTTCCCGCAATCCATTTTTTCACCTTCTCACTTTCTTTTGCGAGCTTTTTAATTTTAGCTTCCGGAGTTCCCGCATTTATTTCGATTTTATCCCTTACTTTTCCACTTACCTGCACAATAAGGGTTGTTTTCTCTTCTTTTGTTTTGGATAAATTATAAGTAGGCCACTTTTCATTATGAATTGATCCTTTCAGCCCTAAATCCTCCCAAATCTCTTCGGTAAGGTGGGGAGCGAAAGGAGCAAGAAGTAAAAGAAGTGTTTTTATTTGTTCCTTTTTTAAATATTGTACTTTATTTAAAAAAGTCATCATGGCGGATATCGCGGTATTGAATCGAAGATTGTCAATGTCTTCGGTTACTTTCTTTATGGTCTGATGTAGTTTTTTTTCCAAATCTTCGTTTTCTTCCTCTTCAATATTTTCTTTCATTTTCCATACACGTTCCAAAAAGCGCTTTACTCCCAATATTCCCCGAGGATTCCAAGATCCTCCCTGATCATAAGGTCCCATAAAACAAAGATACATCCGTACAGCATCCGCACCGTGTTTTTTCACTTCTTTGTCCGGATCGACTACATTTCCTTTTGATTTTGACATTTTCTGTCCGTTGGGACCGAGAATCATTCCTTGGTGACGCAATTTAAGAAACGGCTCCGAAAAAGACAAGTGTCCCGCATCACGAAGCACTTTGGTTATAAAGCGAGAATACAGAAGGTGCAATACGGTATGCTCCGCTCCTCCAATATAAATATCGACAGGAAGCCACTCTTTGATCTTTTTTTTGTCGGCAAAAGCTTTGTCGTTATGAGGATCGGTGTAGCGAAGATAATACCAAGAAGAGCAAACAAAAGTATCTAAAGTATCCGTTTCTCTTCTTGCTTCCTTTCCGCAACGAGGACAAATGGTTATCAAAAACTCATCCGATCTTGAGAGCGGAGATTTTCCTTTTTTAGAGGGAGTAAAATCTTCAACGTAAGGCAGTGCTACGGGAAGATCTTTTTCTTCCACAGGAACAATAGCGTGTTCCTCTCCCTCAAAGACAGTATAATCTATTCCCTCTTTTCCTTCTTTTTGAAAGCAGTGCTTGCAATAGACAATCGGGATAGGGGCTCCCCAATAACGCTGACGAGACACAAGCCAGTCACGAATCCTATAATTAACTTTCTTTTTCGCTTTTTCTTTAAGGTGTTTAATAATCTCTTCCCTTGCCTTATCAGAATTTATTCCGGTAAACTTCCCTGAAGAAACCAACTCTCCTTCTCCTTCATAAGGTAATCCACTCTCCGAACGAATCACTCTTTTTACGGGAAGACCGTATTTTTTGGCAAAAGAATAATCTCTTTTATCGTGAGCAGGGACCGCCATAATGGCTCCTGTTCCGTAATGCAAAAGAACATAATCTCCTACAAACACCGGGATTTCCTCTCCACTTAAAGGATTTACGGCAAAAACCCCTTCCAATTTTACACCTGTTTTATCTTTTTCTTCACTCGTCCTTTCCCTCTCCGACTTTTTCCTTGCCTGCATCACGTATTTTTCAAGCTCATCAAGATTTTTTACCTTTGTTTTTTTAATATCATTTAAAAATGGATGTTCGGGAGAGACAACCAAATATGTCGCTCCAAAAAGAGTATCCGGACGAGTAGTAAAAACCTTTAGAGGTTTTCCTTCTACGGTAAATTCCACCTCAACTCCTTCCGACTTTCCAATCCAATTTTCCTGCATCAGTTTGGTCTTTTCGGGCCAATCAACGTCTTTCAAAGAAAAAAGAAGCTCTTCCGCATATTTTCTAATATTAAAAAGCCACTGCTCAATATCTTTTTGCACAACCTCACTGTCACAACGCTCACATCTCCCTTCTACCACTTGTTCGTTGGCAAGCACCGTATTGCAGGAAGGGCAAAAATTAGCGGGAGTTTTCTTTCTATAAGCAAGACCCGCTTTAAGTAGCTCTAAGAATATCCACTGTGTCCATTTATAATAATTCGAATCACAGGTAATAACTTCCTTGGACCAGTCATACATCGGCCCCATAGAGACAATCTGTTCTCTCATTCTTTCTATATTCTCATAGGTCCAGGTCTCCGGGTGAATTCCTCTTTTTATCGCCGCATTCTCCGCCGGAAGACCGAAAGCGTCAAAGCCAATTGGAGAAAGCACTTTGTAACCTTCCATCTTTTTTTTGCGAGCGTAAACATCGGACGGAGCAAAGTTATACCAATGCCCGATATGAAGATCCCCGGAAGGATAAGGAAACATCACAAGATGATAAAACTTCTCTCCTTTGTCGGAAATTTCATAAATCTTTTCTTCACTCCATTTTTTTTGCCACTTTTTTTCAATTCTTCCCGAATCGTATTTCATATGGTCTATTTTATAGGCAAACAGGCATTTTGTCTACCTTTCCGACAAAAAGAGGTCAATCGCATTTTTAGTGGTTTTCTCTTCTACCTCCTGCAAAAAAACACCCTTTGTGGAGGCAATTTTTTCCGCAATATACCTGAGAAATAAGGGCTCGTTTCTTCCTTTTTTAGGGGGAGGCGTAAGAAAAGGGCAATCGGTTTCAATAACAATATTTTCAAGTGACAACGCATTAATTATCTTTTTAAAGTCCATCTTGAAAATTATTCCGTTTAGTCCCAAATAAAAGCCTAACTTCAAGTATTCTTCGGCTTCATCCAGAGATCCGGTAAAGCAGTGTACCACTCCCTTGCCAGCTTTTTCTTCTTTTAAAATCTTTATTACTTCCCTGTGCGCCATACGACAGTGGATAATAAGAGGAAGATTAAAGCTTTGCGCTAATTTAATATGTTCTCTAAAAATCTTCACTTGCTTTTCTTTCTCTTCGCCTTTATTGTCAAGTCCTGTTTCTCCTATCGCTACCACTTTTTTATTTTTAACAAGAGTAGCATATTCTTTTGTTTTAAAGTCTTTTTTTCCGACATAAAGAGGGTGAAGCCCTGCCGCAGCATAAAGCCCCTTTTCTCTGCTTTCCGCAATCCTTATAACTTTTTTGCTCTCCTCAATATCAGTGCCTACATTAATTAAAGAGATATCTTCCCGAAGAGCTCTTTCTATGACTTCTTCCCTGTCTTTTTCAAAATCAGGGAAGTTAAGGTGTGCATGAGTATCAAATAATTTCATAATTTCATATATTAACATAAATTAAAAAAAAGCTCACCCTTAACAAGCGATGAGCTTTATTTCATGTACCTCCTGTTGATATCTTTATTTTCTAAAAAAACCTTGTTAGCTTTTTGCACCCATTCTATCAAGTGCATTTTTTTCTCTTCTTTTGCAGGTAGTCCTCCCCAGGGCAAAATAACTTTTCTTTCAATTAGCAAAAAATAAAATATTTTCTTTTTTATTTCTCCTACGGACTCATCGTCCAAACTAAGCTTTATTTCCTGTATCGCCTTTACTTCTCTTCCACTGGCATTGCAGTTTCTTGCTGTTCTTTCCATCCCTTCCAGCTTTTCCACCAGTCTCTCATCTTTCGATCCCTTTTGGTTGAAATCTTCTTCTTGAGGAAAGTCCATGGGGTCGAAATAAGGTAATTGGAAGCAAGCATAGTTTCTCAATAGCCCTAAAAGGCCCTCTGTTGTCCATGTGCTTCCCGCCTTTACCAGAAAAGGAGATGTTATCCCTTCCGGTGGATCTTGAAACAGCTTATGGCCCGTATAGCAAAAATTGCTGATATCAGGCCCGTTAAAAAACGCTATCCTGTATTCCTCGCACTTTTTGCTTTTTACAGAAAATCCTCCTTTTTCCAGTAATTCTTTGATCTTTTTTAGGCTTTCCGTCTCCGGTTTTATAAAGAACGAAAGATACACTTTTTACCCTCCTTTTTGGCATTTAAAAACCCTTCTTTCGAAGAGAAGGGTGCTTATTTTTTGATTTTGCGCAATCGCACCCTAAAACTCCCTGGAGACAATAGTCCCTTTAAGGAGTGCTTGATGTTTGGCGCATAAAATCATAACCGCAAATAAGTATAATGATAAAAGAAAAAATGTCAAATCAATTTATTTTAGGGAAAAGAGTTTCTTTTTCTTTTTGAGATATTTGTTTTTTCATCTTCTCCGAAGTTTCGGGAAGAAAAGGATAAAGCATCTCCGATAAGGAGGATAATATAAAAAGAAGATCTTGAATTACCTGCGTACTGTCTTCATTGTCTTCCCAGGGCTTTTTCTCCTCTACATATCCGTCAGCAAAATGTATCAATTTCCAGATACTGCTCAAGGCTTCATTAAATTTAAACTTCTCCAAGAAAACAGAAGACTCTTCTCTTATTTCCTCTACTTTTGCCTTAATATCGTCGCTTGTAGCAGGATTAACTTCTCTCTTTCTGGCTAAAGCGATAGTCCTGGAAACAAGATTTCCCAGTCCGTCTGCCAAGTCAGTATTATATCTCTCTTTCATTCTTTTTCCCGAGAAATCACCGTCTCTGGTAGCGGGAATCTCCCGGAGAAAGAAGTACCGAACCGGTTCCGCTCCATATTGGCAAATAAGATCAAAGGGATCGATCACATTGCCCAGAGATTTAGACATTTTCTTTCCCTCTACATTAATAAATCCATGCACAAGTATTTTTTTGGGAAGATTAAGCTCTGCAGAAAGTAGCATCCCGATCCACATAACGGAATGAAAACGTAAGATGTCTTTTCCTATGCAGTGTACATCCGCCGGCCAAAACTTTTTAAAATATCCCCCTTCTTCCGCATAATTAAGGGCGGAGACGTAATTGGAAAGTGCATCAAGCCAAACGTAAAGAACTTGCGTTTCATCGCCCGGCACGGGTATTCCCCAGTTTAAATTTTCCCTGCTGCGAGAAATGCTTATGTCCTCCAACCCCTTTCTTACGAAGCTAAGCGTTTCCGCCTTGCGCTCCTGAGGAATAACAAACACTTCTTCTTTTTCAATTATATCTTCAATCTGCTTTTGGTAGCGGGAAAGACGGAAAAAATAATTTTCTTCTTTTACTTCTTCCGGTTTCCTGTCGTGATACGGACATTTTTCGTCTTGCAAATCTTCGCTCTTTAAAAAGGCTTCACACCCTGTGCAGTAAAGCCCTTTATACTCTTTCTTATAGATATCACCTTTCTCTTGCAGCTTCTCCCATATTTTCTTGACGCTGGGCCAGTGTCTTTTTTTATCCGTGGTTCTTATAAAATCATCGTTGGAAATACTAAGTTTTTCTATAAGGCTTTTGTATTCTTTTGTAATCTCATCTACAAAATCCTGAGGAGCTTTCCCCTCCTCTCTTGCTTTCTTTTGAACTTTTAATCCGTGCTCATCTGTGCCGGTTAGAAAAAAAACCTCTTTCTCTCTTTGGCGATAGAATCGTGCAATAACATCCGCCTGAATTAATTCCAACGTAAAGCCAATATGGGGCGGGCCGTTAGTATATACAATGCTTGTTGTGATATAAAATTTATCCATTTTTCAATATAACGGTAAACTCTCCTTTTATTTTTTCTTTTTCTATTTCCTTCAATACTTCTTTAATGCTTCCCCGATAAGTTCTTTCGTATAATTTTGTTGCTTCCCTTAAAATAAAAATCTCCCTTTCTTCCATTTCCGATATCTCCTCTAGGGTCTTTATAATTCTGTGCGGAGACTCATAAAAGATTACGGGAGAAGAGCTGGAAAGCACTTTTTCAAAAAACCTTTTTCTCTTTTTCTTTTGCGGAGGAAAACCCATAAAAACGAATTTTTCCATAGGAAAACCGCAAATACTTGCTGCAGTTATCGCTGCACAAGGACCAGGAATCGGAGTTACTTTCACTCTAGGCACCTCTTTTAATACTCTTTCTACCAATCTTCCTCCAGGATCAGATATCCCGGGCGTTCCTCCATCACAAACCATAGCAATATTTTCTCCTTTCTTGATTTTATCAATAATTCTTCTGACTTTATTCTCACCACTCTTATGATGATAACTGTCCAAAGGGACTTCTATCTTATATTTAAAAAGAAGCTTGCTCGTAACTCTTGTGTCTTCACATAAAATAAGGTCTGCCTTTTTTAATGTTTCCAGCGCTCGAAAAGTAATGTCCGATAAATTGCCGATGGGCGTTGCCACTATATACAGCATAGAACTATTCAATTAAAACTCCTTCTCTTTCTTTTTTCTTCTCCATATAAACTTTGAAAAACTCAAAGATGATTCCGAGAAGCGGAATTGCCAGAAACGCTCCAAGAACACCCCATAAATATCCTCCGACAACAATAGCGATAAGCACAAGCGCAGGAGAGACCCCCATAAGCCTTTTTGATAAAAGAGGGGTAATAATACTTCCTTCCATAATCTGAATAATGGCAAAAGCAAGAACGACAAAAAATGCGGTAGTTGTGCTCTCCAGCGCTATAACCACAAAAAAGATAACACTTGCAAGAGCAGGCCCCACAAAAGGAACAAAATTAAACATACCGGCAATAACAGAAAAAAGAACAGCATAATTTACACCGAAAAGAGAAAAGACGATATAAGAAAAAGTACCGACAAAAAGACCGGCCAACACTCTGGTCAAAAACCACATACTAACCTGGGTGCGGCACTTCTTCCAGACAAAAAGGACATAGTTTCTTTGATTGCTGGGTGCAAGCAGCTTGATGCCTTTTTCTATACTGTTTCCTTCAAGGGAAAGAAAAATAGCCATGGTGACAATAAAAACAGTTGTTGATATTCCTCCGAAAATAGCGGCTAAGGCGTTAAACATACTGGCAGCAACTTCTTCTGAAGACTCTTTCAAAAACTCAATAAACTCTTCTATGGTGGCAAAAAATTCTATCCCTACATACTCCAGGACAGGAGAAATTGTTCTTATATACTCGGGAAGAAGCAAAGAGAACCTTTTTAGCTCTTCATAAATACTTGGCGTCCCAAAATAAATAAGCGCTGACAAAGTTCCAAAGAAAATCAAATAAACGGAGATCACTCCCACAACACGAGGAATCCCCACTTTTCTCAAGAACTCTATCACGGGATTAAATAAGATGGAAATAATAAGGGCGAAAACAGACCAAACCAGAATATCCGCTACTTGATACAAGAGATAGACAACCACTACGGCAAGGAGGACTTTTAGTATCGCCCCCCAAGAAATATCTAATACATTTTTATCTTCCATGTGTTTATTTTAACACGGCAAAAGAAGTTTCTCAAACCCTTTTCCTTTTTTGGAAGGACCTACCAAAGAAAGGTTTATTTTTTCCGGCCTAAAGATGTCTTCAGCGACAGATTGAACGTCTCTTACTGTAATTTTATCGATAAGCTTAAAAGTCTCTTTCAAACTGGATATCTCTTCCCTTAGCAGTTCTTGCGTCCCGAAAAAATGAGCAAGAGCATCGGAAGACTCCAAGAGGATCGATCTTTCCCCCTTAAGATGTTCTTTTGCTTTCTTCAGTTCCTCATCGGAAAGAGGCTCTTTTTTTATTTTGGAGTATTCTCCCACAATAGCGGACACCGCCTCATTGACTCTCTTGTTATCAACTCCCGCTCTTGTAACAAGAAATCCCGTATCCGGATTACTCTCCACGTCCGTGCTTATATAATAAGCAAGCCCCATTTCATCCCTTATTTTAATAAAAAGACGGGAGCTCATCATTCCTCCAAGAATAGTAGCGATTATTTTTTGCGTGTGGCGCATGGAATGAAAAAGATTGTATCCCCTTACGCCCAAACAAAGATGAGTTTGATCTGTTTTTTTGTAATCCGTTAAAATCCCCGGCTTTTGTTGCTCTTCTTTTACACTTACGTTCTTTTTCGGTTTCCCGGACTTTATGCCGGAAAACATCTTGGAAACCTCCTTCTTAACGCTTTTTTCATCAATGTTTCCGGCAACCACAACCACTGTATTCTCCGCAATATAGCGAGACTTCATATAGGAAAGAAGATTCTTTCTCGTTATATTGGAAACGCTTTCTTTGGTTCCCGCTATATCCCATCCTGCAGGCTGATCTCCGTAAAGCAAGCTTTCAAAAAGAATCTGACACCGGGCCATCGGATTGTCATAACGCATATTTATCTCTTCTTTAATTACTCCTTTCTCTTTCTCTACTTCTTTTTCGGGAAGAAGAGAATTAAGGTAAATATCGGAAACCCAATCCACGGCAAGAGAAAGTTTGGAGATATCCACTTTTGCATAATATCCGGTATAATCTTCGGAAGTAAAAGCGTTGTAAAGTCCCCCCACCTTATCCAAGTCTTCGGCAATTTTAAGCGGGCTTGGTCTTTTTTTTGTTTTCTTGAAAAACATATGCTCTAAGAAGTGAGAGATTCCGGAGATTTCTTTTCTTTCGTACTTAGACCCGGCCCGTACCAACACAAGTATCGTCGCTACTCTTGTTCCTTTGATGGGAACCGTTATTACTCTAAGTCCGCTTTTTAGTTTTGTTTTCTGATGCATGATTATCGGATTTCGTAAGTAATTATAACTTCGGATTTAATCTTATTTTCTCCCGGCTCTATCTGGGGAGCAATAGAATCTTCCATCATCATTTCCTGGGTTACTCCTCTTTGATAAAAATGAGGAGTCTGACTGTCTTCATTAAAGCCAACTATTCTGATTAAGCTTACCCCCAGCTGCTTTTCGATATTTTTTGCCTCCTCTTTTGCTTTCATAATAGCAATTTCTCTTGCCTCTTTCTTCAACTCACTTTTGTCTTCAACCAAGAACAATAAGTTGCTGACCCTGTTTGCCCCTTCTTCTACCCCTCCTTCAAGGATCTCTCCGATTTTTTCTATATCCCTGACATTTACTTCTACCGTTTGGTTTACCTCGTATCCGACAAGAACCCTTCTTCCTTCCGGAGGAAAAAGATCTTCTTCCGAGCGATATTCATATCGCGGATTAATGGAAAAAGAGGTTGTTTTTATGTCGCCACCTTCTATTCCTTCATTCTTTAAAAATTCAATTACTTGATTTGTTTTCTCCGCATTTTGCGCGAGAGCTTCATCGGCTTCTTTCGCTTCGTTTATTACGGCAAAAGACACGGAGGCCATATCGGGAGTTGCATAAACCTCTCCCGTACCGGAAACACTGATACTGCCCTCCGTCTTTTCCATTATGTCAATCGTATTTGCTCCGACAAAAATTGTCAGCGCCAAAAGAAAAATAATTCCGACAATGATTAAATGATTAAGATACTTCATAATTTATACTTTTAAACGAATACTCTCCTCATTATACAATAAAATTCAAAGAATAAAATAAAGCTACTATTGCAAAAAATAAAGTGCTATAATATTTAGCAATGAAAAGAAAAATATTGATTTTATCGCTCTGCTTTTTCCTTTTTTCCCCGAGCTTTTTAAGCGCCGAGCCTGACAATGAAATCGCTCAAGGCATACGAGAACTTCGGCAAAAAATGTCCTACCTGCGCACAATGGTATTAAGCTTTTATCTGCAGCAAGAGGTAACCGCGGACTCTTTTCTGGTAACAAGTTTATCCAACGACTCGATAATATTCAAAAAAAACAATAAAGAGCGATATCCCATCGCTTCCGTTACCAAATTAATGGCCGCTGTTGTTGCGCTGGAAAATATAGATCTTGATGAAGAAATAGTCTTAAAAGATAAAATGTTTACGCCTCACACCAGATTAAGTCCATCTCTTCCGATGGGACTTAGTGTAAGCGCAGAGAATCTAATAAAAGCAAGCTTAATACAATCAACAAACTACGCCGCAGAAGCGCTTACTTATTTTTTGGAAAACGGAGAATTTGTAGATATCATGAATGAAAAAGCCGAGGAGATCGGCATGGAAGACACTTTTTTCTACGATGCTCACGGACTCAGTATCATGAATCAATCAACCACCGCTGACACCACCAAGCTCATTTCATATATACATGAAAATCACCCGGACATATTAGAGATAACTAGAGATGATGATTTTTGGATGCCTTGTCCGGAGTCGGAAATGTGCAAATTTATGAACTTAAATATCTTTCACTCCCATCCCGATTTTATCGGAGGAAAAACAGGGTACCTGCATAAAGCAAAACAAACTTTTCTTTGCTTATTTGAGGTTAACGGAGAGATTATTGCCATTTCTCTTCTTTCTTCCGAAGATCGCAAAGAAGATACTATGAAAATTATAGAATGGATGGAAAGACGGCCCTTTCCTTTAAATTAAAGCTTCTTTTTTAAATCTCTCTCCTCGCTTCCTTTTTCTTTTAATTTTTCAAATCCGGGAATCTCGTAAAACTCAAGTGATCCGTCAAGAAAATTGGAGAAAACAAGAAGATTGCCGCCAGGAGAGATATCAAGAGCAGTGGGCTGATTACCGGCAACAATAGCGTCAAGTATATTTCCGTTTTTGGTATTAAAAAAGAGTATTGATCCCCGTTCCGGACCCGGCATATAATAATTACCGTCAGCTCTATTTTTGCCTCGACAAGAAACATAAAGAACCTTTTTGTCCGGACTAAGCGCAATGGTGTTCGGGTTGCTATCCGTTTCGGCAAATTTTTCCGCTTCTCTTTCCTCCAAGGAAACCTTCCAAATGGTATTCGTTCCCATATCAGAAACATAAAGGACCTTCTTTTCTTCATCGCCTACAATATGCCTCATTGCTCCGCCGCTAGTGAAAAGAACCTCCTTTTCTCCTGTAGTTAAATCAATTTTTTCAATCTCTCCGTTTTTAAAGCCTGCCACATATAAACTCTTCCCGTCTTTGGTAACATACAGTCCTCTTGGCTCTTTTACGGTAGCAAAACGTTTTTCCGTCTCTCCCGTTTTTAAGTCAATAACCGAAACATCGTTTCCTACCCAATTGGAGACATAAAGATATCTTTCTTCGGGAGAAAGAGCTAAAACTTTCGACCAAACGCTTTCCGTATGAAAAATCCTTTCTATCTTTTTTGTTGTAGTATCAATTTCAAAAACCCGGGCAGTCTCCATTTGGCTTGCATAGGCTTTTTCTCCGTTTTCTGAAAAAACAATCTCCACTCCTCCGCCACCGTCAAGACTAATATCCTCTACCTTATTCCCGTCATCGGCATTAAAAACAACAACTCCTCTCTTTTCGTTCAAAAGAAGAGTTGTCCAAACCTCCTCTCCTTTCTTGTCAAAAGAAAGTCCCTTGGGAGAAGGAACGGAAGAAACCGAGAAAAGCTTTTTTGTTTTTTCGACAGCGTTTTCCTCTTCTATTATAACTCTCGGAATGCGTGCTTGTATCTTGGTTCTATAAGCGCTATCGGAGAAATGAATTACTCCAAAAAATATTCCTATAAAAACGATAATTGTTGCAACCGTGTATCCTGCCGGTATTTTCCTTTTAAGTATAGATTTTCTGCTGTTTCCGGACATACTGTGCTTTAGGGCTGTAAGATATCTTCCGTTTCTCCGTCTATTGAAATAACCGCTTCGTCTATGTTGTCAAATTGTTGCAGGGTTTTCTCTATCTGGTCTCTTATCATTGTAACTTGAGCAGAACCGGCAACATCTTCTTGCAACTCTTCACTAAAATCAACAAACGCCGTATTTGTATCAAGATTGATGCTTCTTGACTGCAGCTCAACATCTTCATTTATTGCGGTTGATATTCCCTCTTCTTTCTCTTGCGCGGAAGGACCCTTTAATAGCTCCCCTATTGAAGCAATGGCAATTTCATAGGTAAAAGGGATTTCCCGCTCAACTTTAACAAGCTCTTCTTCTCCGTCTACAACTCTAAAAAAATAAACGATTATTTCCAAATCTTCAGCTACCTCCTCTTCCTCTTCTTCCACAACTTCTTTTTCCGTAGGCGTTTCTTTTGCTTCTTGAAGAAATAAAAACGCTCCAAGGACAAAGATTAAAAGAATTACGCTCGTTATGACGATTCTTTTTTTTATATTTTTTTTCTTCATTTTTTAAATTTTTTATTTAATACTTTTTAATTTCCAATTATTTTTTCTTTTCGCAAATCTTCTCCGCTTTTCTTTATGCTCCATTTTATTCTTCCTTCGTTAGGCGTATTGGTAATAAAGCCTATTCTATCTCCTTCTTCTGTCCAGTTTAATTCTCTAAATTCAGGCATAAGAAAGTCTACTTCGTCTTGCAATCTTTCCAATAGCTCTTTCTCCGATAAGGTAAACTCTTTTTCCAATGTTTCTACGCTATCAACCGACAAATAATCCCCCTCCGCTCTTCCCGTACCGAGAGTATAGGCTATATGTGTTGAGGTAGGAGACCAAATTATTTCTCTTATACTCCCCATGTTATATTCTTTAATCAAAGATACCTCTCCTGTCTCGATTTCCATTATTCCGACAAAAGAAGCGTAAGAGGCTACCGCATAATCATGGACCGAGAAGGCGATCTTTTTAAAGTCCGGCGAGATAGACGCGCTTCTGTCAAACCATCCGAAAGTTCCCGGCTCTACGTCTCTTCCTCCGACCTGAGGATCTTCTTCAAAAACATCCCAGTTTTCTTCCATCCATTCATTAAAATCCTCTATCGAGTACTCTAATACCAATTCTCCTTCTTCGTCAAAGATCTCCAAGCCTTCTCTTTCTCCAACATAATTAAATGTTTTCCCAGGTATCGGCTCTTCTTTCGGATCAGGCTCTTGAATTCCCGAAAGAAGAACAAATCCCAGTACTATCACTGTCAGAAAAAGTAAGGGTATTTTTATAGATTTAAACATAATTATTCTTTCTCTAAAGAGCTTTTTATTCCCCTAATAATTTCCTCTAATCTTTTTTCTGCTTTAACATAATATTTATTTACTCCCAATTTCATATACGTCTGGACTTTTTCTTCGCTCGCCGTGTTAGAAACAACGAAAATCGGTATTTCCTTGTAATCTTTTTCTTTGCACCACAAAACAAAGCTTAAACCATCCTCTTTTCCTAAAAGATAGTGATCAAGCCAAATACAATCAATTTTATCAACATCCAAAACATGATTTTTTGCTTGCTCTACACTCCTTGCGGTTAAAACATTGAATCCATTTTTTTCAAGTTTAATTTTAATCGCTTCCAGAAGTGGCCTTTCATCTTCTACTACTAAAATTGTTTTTTCCATATTTTTTATTGATTAAGTGATTTAGTCCCTTCCTTTTTTTTCATGCCGTCAAGGGGTAGTATTGCGTAAAATGTCGTTCCTTTGTTTTCTTTTGATTTAAACCAAGTTTTTCCATTAGAATAATCAACGATCGCTTTTACAATATAAAGGCCAAGACCTGTTCCCTCCGCATCTCTTTCTAAAACATTGTCTGCTCGAAAAAGCTTGGAAAATATTTTATCTTGCTGACTATAGGGTATTCCATACCCGCTATCTTTAACGCTTATCAATATGCTGTCTTTTTCAGCTTTCATATTATCAATCTTTTCTCCTCTCTTCAATGATCTTATTTCCAAATTTATTTCTCCTTTTTCCGGAGTATATTTTACTGCATTAGATAAAAAGTTTTGGAAGATAATGCCCAGCAATTTAGGGTCACTTTGTATTTTAGGAAGGTTATTTTCGTACGACTTTTTAAAACTATGCTCTTTCTCTTTAATTTGTGGATCTATTTCTTTTATAATGCTCTCTGCTAATTCTTTTACGTCTACCTTCTCCGGATTAGCGACAAACGTGCCAAGCTCTAATCGGGAAACATTCAATAAAGCATTTACAAGCTCAATCATACGCTGATTACCGGCATAAATTTCTTCCAAGTAATCTTTCTGGTCTTGATTTACCTCTCCCGCATCACCGCTTAAAAGCATTTCCGCATACCATCCTATAGTAGAAAGTGGTGTTCTAAGCTGATGAGAAGCCAAAGAAACAAACTCTGTTTTTGCTTTATCCACTTCTTTTTCTTTTGTAATATCACGTTCTATGCCGACAAAAAACACTACATCTCCATCACTGTTTTTTATCGGAGCAATACTGGCCTTGGCCTCATATTCTTCGCCATCCTTTCTTTTATTTTTCAGCTCTCCCGTAAAGGGCTTTTTATCTTCTTTGATAGCTTTCCATAAGTTCTCATAAATGTCTTTGTCCATTAATCCTCCCCAATTATCTTTTGTTCCCACTTTTTCCCCTAAAATCTCTTTTTTGCTGAATCCTGTTATTTTTTCGGCAGCATTATTCATGTAAAGACATATTCCGTTTTCGTCTGTAATAACGATGTGATCCGAGGCATTTTCTACCGCTAATTGAAACTTTTCTAATTCTCTGTTTTTTTCCAGTATCTTTCTTTCGTTCATTTTCCTGTCTGTTATATCACTGTGAGAACCTACCATTCTGTAGGGTTTTCCTTTCTCATCATATACTGCAGCCCCCTTTGCTAAAATCCATCGGTATCCGCCTTTTTTGTGGAGCATTCGAAACTCAATACTGTAATCCTTTAATTTCCCTTCAAGATACTTGTTCGCAAAAGCTAAGACTCTTTCTTTATCGTCAGGATGAAGAAGATTTTCAAAAGTTTTAAATTCATTCTTAAGCTCGTTATCATTATATCCCAATTGCTCTTTCCACTTTGGAGAAAGATAAAGGTTGTTTGTTATCAAATCCCAATCCCAGATACCGTCATTTGAGCCCTTTATCGCCAACTCAAACTGCTCTTCTTTCTCTTTTAGTTTTATTTCAATCTCCTTTTTCTTTGTAATATCAGTGTCAGAACCCCTATATTTCAAAAAGTTTCCTTTTTTGTCTAAAACCGGGAGCCCGGCACTCATTACCCAACAAACCTTACCTTTCTTGGACACAATAGGGTTCTCAAATCCTTGCATTTTTTCCTTCCCTTTTAATATCTTTAAAACACCCTTTCTAAACTCCTCAAGATCTTCTTCTGGATGCAAATCAAAAACTGTTTTTTTATTAACCAACTCTTCTGCTTTGTATCCTATAACGTCTTTTACGTTTTCACTTGCATATAAATATTTTCCTTTTTTATCTACTTCCCAAATAAACGTTCGGCTTTGCTTGGAAAGCTCTTCGTAGCGCTTTTCCTCTTCTTCTAGAGCTTCTTTTATCTCTTTCTCTTTTGTAATATCTAAAATAATACCACTTAGAGCCTCTTTCCCTTTTTCTTTTTTCATTCTCTTGCCCTTTTCTTTGACCCACTTTATCTTGCCGTGTTTGTCTGTTATCCTGTACTCAATATTCCAAAAATCTCCTTTTCTAACAGCCTTTCTAATTTCTTTTTCAACATAACTTCTGTCTTCGGGATAAATTACACTTTCATAGGAGCGAATATTGTTCTTTAAAAAGTCACTTGCTAAATATCCCGTAAGCTCTTTAATATATTCATTTATGTATAACATCGTCCAATCTTTGTCCAATAAGCATCGGTAAGTAACCCCGGGAAGGTTTTTGGCAAAAGCCTCGTGCTGAAGATTGATTTCTTTTAGTTCTTCCTCTTGCTTTTTTTTCTTAGTGATATCTTGGAAAACTCCTATTGAGTGAAAAGGATTTCCGTTTTTATCGAAAACAGTTTTACATCTTTGCTCTACCCACTTTACTCTTCCATCTTTTAAGAGCAAACGATAGTCAAAGGTGTGTTCTTTTCTGCTTTTAAGTGACTTAGCATGAGCTTTGCCGACATCTTCTCTGTCTTCGGGATGAACCATGCTGAAAATAATATCATAGGAAGGTTCTTTGATTTTTTTTCTATCAATTTCAAAGATCTCATAAACATTGTCCGACCACAAAAACTTATTACTTTCGTGGTAATAATCACATCTTCCCATTTTTGCCATCTTATGGGCTTCTTTTAGCTTCTTTTCGCTTTCTTTTGTTTTCTCTTCTTCCCTGTAGCGCATCAAAATGGACTCTGCATGACCGACATAGTCTTTAACAAGACTTTCACTTTCCAGAGCATGCCCTTTTTTCATAAATAATATGAAGTCTCCAAGTGTTTTTTTGTGAGATATTTTTATTAAATAAATATCACCTATATTAAAAGTTCTCTCCAGTAATTTTGCCGTCTTCTTAGAAATAGCCGAAGAAGATGCTTCCTGAAGATTGGAAAATTTAAGAAAAGAATCTTTCTCCAACTTTTTGACTCTTGAAGAAATAATATTCCATTCTTTATTTTTAATATTAAAACCCGCCAAACGTGACGCCCCTGATATTACTTTAGATGATCCGGAGATGGCCACTGTCTTGGTCTTTGTATTCTCTTCATTATACAAATTCAAAGCAACAGCCATTGCTCCGGAAAAATCAACTAAAGCATCTGTTAGTTTCTGGTAATTAAAGGTATCAAAAGAAGATACTAAGCTACTCCGAATTAACTTGTTAACAACTTTAAGATATTTTTCTTCTTTTGTCCTTTTTTCCATTTTTACCTGGTAACACTAATAGTCACATTTTCGGCATTTGGAGCAGTAACCACTATTCTTCCGTGCTCCGTTTTTGCTATCTTGTATCCGATTCCATCGGAATCAGCAGGATTGGCCGGATCTTCGGGAAGCATAACCAAATATCTTTCTTCATCTGTTAAAACATCAAGACTTACATCACAATCATCGTCATCCGGGTCCATTCCTTCCTTACATATCTCTCCTGTAGTTTCCTCAATTCCTTCCGGAATAGCCCCATTGTTATCTATAGAGTACTGATAAACTGCGTTTAATATGGTATTTGCGTCAGCCCCTCTTTCAGCGTCTCTTGTATCCGCCAATTGCTGTCCGGGATTTATTGCAAAAATAACAATACCCACTAAAGCGGCGATAATAGCAACTACCAAGAGCACTTCGAGAAGCGTAAAACCTTTATTTTTCATCATACTTTTATTTTTAAATTAATAATCACCTACTTCTTGCCACGACCAAACAAGAATTTTAGGATTTATATCACTTATTATAACTTTTACCTTCCTTTTTGCAAACTCTGTTTCTCCTTCCGCCGTAATAATTCTCCCTTCTCCTCCCGTACTTTCTATGTTATAGAAACAACTGCCACTACTGAAAGAAATGCTTCCACTGCTACTTACTGCTTCACTCTCCCTGATCTCCAAAAGAGCCTCTTCTATGCAAGAATCTGCAAGCGACATCGCGCTATTTGCTTGCTGAGAAAAGAAAATGGTGTAAGAAGCCCCTATTCCAAGCAAGAGCAGTGAAAACGTAATCGTAAGGCCAATAACTCCTACGATTAAAACGCTTATCAGCGCGACAAATCCCTTTTCTCTTTCAATCTTTATTTTGTTTTTCATAATTTATCTGCGCAAAGAAGCAGAGCCAATAAAAGATTTAACAAAAGAATATTCGCTTCTTTCTGTATAATTAACGTGTGAAAGAATAAAATAAGCCCTGATACTGTCCGGAGCATTATCTTTTCCTGTGTTTTCGAACAAAAGACCGGATGCCGAAACTCTGTTATTTGTAAGATTAACTGGGCTCCCGGACCCTTCTTGAATATAAATAACACCGTCATCAAGACCAAAGGTAATATTCTCACCTTCTTTTGCTATTACAAGAGATGAAGAAGATTCTCCCTTTGCCGGAGCGGAAACTTCTTCCGCGTTTCTTATATTCTGAGTAATCATTTGCACTACTTGTGTTCCTTGAAGTTCAACTTCGCTTACAGTTTCATTTTTAATCCTTGAAGTAAGAAGGTTCATGAGCAAGATAGATACTATAAGAAGAACAACTCCAACAATTCCGACATAAAGCATAAGCTCCACAAGAGTAAATCCTTTCTTTTTTTTAAAGTGGTAATTCATAATTTTTAATTACAGCAACAAGCGTTTTCACCGCCCTTACCGGGACAAAACTCATCTCCATCCGTTTCATGTATTTCGTCATTAAGATCACAAATCATAAAGCTCGGTCTGCAAGTACCTTCGGAGTATCCAATTGACAGGCAATAATCAGCACAATTTTCAAAAATCTCTTCTTCCTCTTCCATCCAGTTAGTAAATTGTCCTTCTAAGAACACCAGTCCTTCTCTTTGCATGTTCTGATCCCAAGAGACGCTTACCAATACTCCTTTCTTATTTTCTTCTATAGGGTAAATTTCAATTGTTCTTGTAAATATCCCCCAAGAGTCCTCTTGGCCGGAAAGTTGCCACTCATTATTGCTTACCGTAATCCCGTAAACACCGTCTTCTAAGTCTTCAAAATCATTGTCGCGAATATTTCTTACTGCCTCCATCCCTTCTTTTGCATAAAAATTTGCCCGGGCCCGATTTCCGGAAAGAATAGTGGCTTCTTGCCCATAAAGATAGGACCCTGTAAATACGGCCATCAATAAAGAAAAAATTGCAATAGCAAGAATCACTTCCACCAATGAAAAACCACTGCATTTATTAAAGTTTCTCATATTTTAAATAGGTTCGTAATCAATAATCCCCTTTTCATTGATTTTAATAACTCTTGTTTCGTTGATACCGGAAGAGAAAATTATATCTCCGGTATTTTGTGGTTCTCCCGTAAGTTTTTCAAAAACAATCTCGGAAAGACCGGAAAGACTGATCGCTCTCGATAAAAGAAAAATTTCATCAAATCCGCTATCACGATTAGCATAGCTTTCTCCCTTAAAAAGAACTATCTCTTCTTCTTTTATCATAACTCCCCAAAAATCGTCTCCTTTTCCTGCCTGTGAAAGAATTTGCGCTCTTCTTAAGTATTGCGCTGTCGTATTTACAGTAAGATCTAAATCATTTTTTACTTGAAAAGAATAAAAAAGAGGAGCCGTAAAGCCAATAACAATCGCAAATATCGCGATAGAAAGCAAAAGCTCCAATAATGTAAATCCTAAACTATTATTGTTCTTCATCATTAACTACCTCAATATATGACCCAGATATCCAGCCTGTTTCATCTTCCAAAAGAAGAATTTTGTACCAACCATTTTCTTTTTCAATATACTCTGCTTCTTCTCCCGGCATAATTTGACCAACCATCTCACTACCGTAAGAAGGCTCTGAATAAACTATAAGGTTTTCCGGATCTACATCAAGGCCTCTTATTTTTCCCGTCTCTACTTCTGTTTCTTCAAAAGGAACTTCTTCTACGGGAGTAGCAATCTCTTGAACTACCTGTTGTCTTGCATCCATTCCTCCGATGAGACTGTATATCGGCAAAATAATGGCTATCGCCACAAAAGCAACACCAAGACTAACGATAACAAGCATTAAAGGTTCCAGTATTACCGTTAAGTTTTTTGTGGTATTATCTGTTTTCTCTTCAAATTTTCTTCCAATGTCCAGTAAAACTTCCGACAAGGAACCTGATTTTTCTCCAACAAAAATAAGTTGCTGGATTGGACGTGACATAAGCTTGTCAGCTCCTTTAAAAGAAGAAAAGCTTTTTTTGAACGTATCTCCCTCGCCAATGCAGTTTTCTAAATGCTTATATAGTCTTTTGTAACGTAAACTAGCGGTGGATCTAGAAAGTAGAAACATAGCTTGCCTTATAGACACCCCTGCTCCAAGAAGCGTCCCCAAGAGATGACCGAACCTTGCAATCTCCAGCTCTTTGACAAGCTTCCCTACCCCCGGAATAATAAACAAAACCGCTTGTCCGATAAATTTTGTTTTTGGTAAATAGAATAAAACAAAGACAAGAATCACCAGAAATACAAGAAAAGACGGAATAAAATAGTGACCGTAGCTCCCGAGAAAATTTCCTATCTCTATTAAAATCTCGGTGATAAGAGGAAGGTCCATTCTCATTTGAGCAAATGTTGTTGTAAGTCTCGGTAAAATTAGCCAAGCGATACCAAGACCGACAAAAACAGTAAGAAAGAGGACGAAGGCAGGATACATCATCGCTGAATAAATCTTGGATTGTAGTGCTCGATTCTTTTCTTGCCCTATCGCTGCTATTTTAATATTCTCGTTAAGTTTTCCTGATTCTTCGCCCAATCGAACAAGAGAAATAACGTGATCGGGAAAAAGATTAGTCTTTGAAAAAGACTTCCATATCGGAAGTCCGTCTTCAATATCTTCTCTCATATAATCCAAAAGCTTTTTCATGTCTTTCGAGCGACTTCCCTCCTTAATGCTTTCGATAGCCTCAAATATTGGAACTCCTCCCGAAATTAACATGCTAATATTCTCAAGAAAATCATCTCTTTCTTTCCCAAGCCCAAAAGTAAAAATCTTTTTTCTTTTCTTTTCCTTCTTTTTATTTTTCATAAAAAACCTTTCTAAAGGTCTGTAACACGCATTACTTCTTCCAGGGTTGTAATCCCCATCTTAACTTTTCTGACTCCATCCTCAAACATTGGTTTGGTGCCTTCCTTTTTTGCAATCTTTTTTATTTCATTGGCAGAAGGCTTTTCAAGAATAAGGTCTTGGATGGTGTCTGTTATTTTAATGAATTCAAAAATCCCCGTCCTTCCCTTATAACCGGTATAATTACAAACGCTACACCCTTTTCCTTCATAAAAAGTCATTGAATCGGAAAAATATTTTTTAGCCTCTTTTAGCTTCGGCGTATCAAAATCTTTTGCTTTTTTTATAACACTATAACGACACTCTTCGCATATTTTACGTACCAATCTTTGAGCGACTACAACCTCTAAGGTAGAGGCCAAAAGAAAAGGTTCTACTCCCATATCTAAGAGACGAGGAATAGAAGTTGCCGCATCATTGGCATGAAAGGTGGAATAAAGAAGATGTCCGGTAAGAGCAGCATTAACTGCAATTTCGGCTGTTTCCCTGTCTCTAATTTCTCCCACTAAAATAACATCCGGATCTTGGCGAATAAGAGAGCGGAGTCCTTTGGAAAATGTAAAATTGCTTTTATCGCTTACTTGTGTTTGATTTATTCCCATTACTTTGTACTCAACAGGATCTTCGATAGTTGCAATATTAACATCAGGGGTGTTTACTATTTTTAATAATCCGTAAAGTGTTGTTGTTTTACCGGATCCCGTAGGGCCGGAAACAATTATCATTCCAAATGGTTTTTGTGCAGCCTCGGCAAGCAATTCTTCCTGCTCAAGAGAAAGTCCCAAATCACTAAGAGAAAAACTTTGAGCATAAGCAGAAAGAACCCTCAAAACAACTTTTTCACCTCGAACTGTCGGAATAATCGATGTACGAAAGTCAATAACGGTATCTCCTTTTTTATGTCTTAAGGCCCCGTCTTGCGCTGTAAAATGCTCATCAATGCGTAAACTGCTTTCTACTTTAATACGATTAAGGATATTTTCATAAAATTCTTTCGGGATACGTCCTGCCTCTTGAAGAGAACCATCAACACGAAAACGAACCAAGACATAAGAATCTCTGGGCTCAAAATGAATGTCCGATGCTTTGTAAGAAAGAGCATCATTGAAAATTTCTTCAAGAAGCTCGGGAATAACTCTTTGTTTCTTTTCAATAATCTTAGAAAAACGCGTCTCAAGAGGTTTTTGATAGTGCTTAAAAACAGCGTCTATATCTTCGGTCAAAGAGTAAGCAATGGTTATTTTTTTATTAGGAAAGATTTCTCTGATTGAAGAAAAAATATTTTCTTGGGATTCGTTATCAGTAACTATAATTTTATCCGGAGAAAGAGATTTTTCTTCAGTAATCTTGTCCGTAGTAATCACAACTTCATCTTCTTTCTCTTGGAAAAGAACTGCTCTGTGCTTTCTTGCTATTCTCTCCGGTATTTTTTTTACTTGCTCGGCATCAGGAATAATAGAATTAAGATCGGCGTAAGGAACCTTAAAGTGCTCTGCTATTGCCTGGCCTAAAAGGTCTTTTGTGATGAGGTTTTTTGAGAAAAGATATTCTAAAAAAGAAACGCCATTCTTTTTGGCAAAATCTTCAGCTTCCTTTATATCCTGCTCTTCTACATAGGCCTCCTCTAAAAGACCTTTTTTTATTATTTTGTCATTTACTGTCATTTTATTTTTTACTCAATAAATTGTTTTACTTTATCAACAATAAAAGAGAGAGATGTGTTGGATTTAATGAAAAAGTCCTTTGCTCCAAGCTCAAGTGCTTTCTTCTCGTCACCTTCTTGACTTAGATTAGAGAGGATTATAACAGGAGTTTCTATTTTCATTTTTTTTAATTCCTCTAAAGTTGCAAATCCATCCATTATCGGCATAACTAAATCAAGAAGAATGAGATCATATTTTTCTTCTTTCAACATATCTATGCCCTCTTTGCCGTTCGAAACGCTTTTCGCATCAAATCCGGCCTTTTTAAGTTTTAACTCAAGAGCCTTTGCTATGGCTTTTTCATCTTCAATTATTAAAATCTTTGCCATTTTTATGTTTAATTTAATAATTACTTTTTTTAGTATAACAAAAAATAGTAAATTTAAAAACTATCTTTTATTTCAAAAAAATTAACCCCGTCATAATCGCTGTTTTCAATAAACTCAAGAAAATCTTCCTTAACAACTTGCTCTGTGGCAAGTGAAGCATGAACCAGTTCTTCTCCATTAAAAAGAAATCCTTCGTGCCTTATATCAAGCCCTATCTCCTCATCTCCATACATTAGAAAAGCAACTCCTGTGGTTTGCGGTATTTCCGAAACAATATCGGGAACATCTTCTACGTTTATATAATGAAAAACTACTTCTTCTTCCCAGTCAATATCAATCAGTCTTCCCTCTTCCGGTCTTTCTTTATTTAAAAGCACCCTTCTTTCTTTGTGTTTTTCAGGCGCTATGTCTTTCGTAATATCCTCAAAAAAATCTAATACTTCGTTTCTGTAAGTAGAAAAATGCAATCTCGTTTCATAAGAAACCTCTCCTGGAGGATAATAATTAACTTTTTTTATCATCTCTTCGGGAGGTAGTCCGTTAGAGTGTAATTTAGAAACAGAGACAAGAACAAGAGTAGTGCAGTCAAAAGCATCCGTCCTGTAAAGAGTTTCGCCGTCCTCTTCTCCCAAAGGACCTCTTTCGTATGGCACGCCGATGAATTCTTTTACTATCTCTTCCAAAGTTTTCTTTTCTTCCGCCTTCTCCTCCTTGGGAATCTCTTCTTCCTTCTCCGGGGAAAATAAGAAATAACCCGCGATAAGCAAAACGATTCCCAGTATTATAATTAATATTTTTTTACCCATTAATTTAGTATATCATAAAACAAAAGCCCGAGAAATAGCTTCTCGGGCATATTGTATTGCTAGACAAAACTTTAGATGTGAACGTAAGCCGATATACTGATAATTTGTCCTTCTCTATAATCTCCGCCATCACCAATGGGAACTGTCATATTAACATCAAACATCTCTCCTTCCATCTCAATATCATAGCTGTATCTATAATAATTAGCGTCCGTATCCATGGAAGTAATCTCTGCATCTTCTTCCAAAATATAATCTCTTATCTCTCCTGCCTCGTCCGTATCAACCTCTCCCAAGGAGACATATCTAAGACTATATACGCTTCCCATCTCAGCGGAAGCATCTATCAATTTAACTTCCCCAATCGCATTGCTTAAAATTCTTTCCGTCATTTCGTGTAATTTTACGTTTGATCCGGGAATAGGCGGTGTCTCGTCATGCTGATAATAAACATTATCTTCGTCAATCTCTTCCACCTCTTTTGTTTCTTCTACATCTTCTTCCTCAATGTAATCTTCTTCCCTTTCATAGAAATACCATAAACCTACCACCAAAAGAAGGATGACGACAAGCACTATTATTTTTTTCATAAAAAGTTATTTAAATTCTTTAAGCGAGACGACCTTTAAATTTTGAACTGTTTGGCGTACTTTCCAATAATAGGTAGTTCTTTTTTCTTTTTACCTAACACATTTACTATTCCTATAATAGCAAGGATCAGACATGCCAAGCTAATAAAGGGAGCAAGCATCCATCCGATAATGGGAACTACTCCTACGAACATGCCGATTACTGCGGTAATAAGAAGAGTAAGGCCTTGTTTGGCATGAAACTGCGCAAACTCATCTTCTTTAGCTGCAAGAAGAGGGACCAAGACAAGAATTCCGATATAGCTAAGAATAGCTATTGCGTTTATTCCTCCGGATTCTTGTTGCGGTTCTTCTTGCGTGCTTTCCTCTTTTGTCTCTTCAGTTACTTCTTCTGTATTGATTTCCTCGGACATAAATTAATTTTTAAAACTTAAATGTGATTAATCTTTTGTTGTTCACACTTTATTTTGCCGACCTTTTTTTATATTACCATAAAAATAAAAATCTTCTATACCTTTTGACTAATTTGATTTTTCAATAATTTACTCTACCAAAAATTCTCACAAACTAGGAAGATACTTGATATTTTTTCTTCCATCTTTTAAACTCTTCCAGCTCCTCTTTGGTATTTGATCCTAAATAATAATGTTTTGTAAACTGACCGCAAGAACTCCCGATATTAAGACCCGGAGGAATATAAAAAGAGACGGGAGCGTTATATTTTTCCGATAACTCTTTCAGCCAAAACTTTTCTTTAGAGCTGCGCTTTAAGTTTTTGGTAGGATTGAATTTTATAAGTTTCAGCGGGATTTTATAGCAATCACCGATTTTAATCATTTCACTTAGATCTTTCTCACTGTCGTTAACTCCTTCAATTATAGTATAATGAATTTCTGTCGGAGATGGTCTTTGATGAAAATTGGAAAAGTTTTCAATAATGTAAGGATAATTTTTCACTATACTGTCGTATTTTTCAAGAAGACCCAAGCACTCACTAATAGATGTTCGGGCAGAAGGAATAACTTCTTTTCTCTTTGCGTCTATTGGAGAGTGCAAGGAAAAATGAATTTTTAGCGGCAGCCCTTCTTTTATAATCTCCTCAAAAGGAGAGAGAGTTAACATCATGCTGGCTAAGGCCAGGCTAACTTTCTTATTAGACTCACTCTTAAAATATTTATAGATATCAAAAACTAAATCAATATTGAGAAACGGTTCTCCGACCCCCATAAAAGAAAAAAGAACTTTGTCATGATTAATATACCTTTCTGAAATAAAGTTCACGCACTCTATTAAGCTCTCGCTTGAAATCGGTTTCATCTCCTTTTTCCCATTATTTGATTCGGTAAGGTGGCAAAATTTACATCCTAAATTACAGTAGTAATGGGTTGGCAAACAAAAAACCGCGATTCCCTCTTTATTCTTAATCCAAGTTACTTCTATAATCCCGTTTTCGTCACTGAAAACAAACTTCTCCGTGCCGTCTTCATCCCTGAATCTTCCTAATAATTTCATATGTTTTTTATTGATTTTTTAAGAAAATAAACAGTTTCACGGAAAAAATTTCTATTATTATTTTATCAAGTTCAAGTCTCCGTTTATTACTTTCACTCCCATTCCAATCAACTCGTCCTTGAAGTTACACTCAGGAATTGGATTATAAAGATAAACTTCCTTTTGAGAATCAAATGCCCTGAAAATCTCTAAAAAAGTCGCTCCTCCAATATAATTTTGTTGTCCGTCTTTTTCAAAATTTAACACTAAAATACAATCACTGGCATCAACCTTTGCTTTTTGCAATCTGATCATATTAGCTTTCCACGCCCGATGCTTGTCTACTCCTTCTTTTTTCGTCTCTTCCTCCTTCATCGGGTTATCATAACTGTTCGGAACAATAACAACATGACCCATCCTTTCCAGCTCTTTCTTGGTCTTATCAACATGGCCATAGTTATGCTTGCTTGCACAAATAAAGATTTTCATACTTATTTAGTATATCATAAAGTAAAAACCCGAGAAACTCCTCAGGAATTATTATAGAAAAAATCAGAAACTGATCCGAAAACTGTTCAGGCATGTTTATAAAAAAGTTAGATTCCTCGACTACTTGAACATTTAACTAATCAGTCGGATATATTTTTATATGATCATTTCTATTTTCAGGATACTTTATTATTGTTCCCTCTCTCCTAAATTCTATTTCCTCCATTGTAAAACCTCCTCTTGCCGAAAACAAGAAAAAACCGAGAACTGTAAAAATGATAGGAAGAAGAACAATAATTATAATTAACCAAAACCACCATTTTTTATAAACAGAAATGGAAGAATAATTTTTGCCCTCAGCTTCATTCTCATTTCTTTCCTTACTGCTTTCTCTGTCACTTGGTATTATAAACATCGCGACAAAGTAAATAATCAGAAAAGGAACGAATCCACTGAAAACGAAAATAAGAAGGCCGATGAGTCTTAAGAGATTGGAATCGATATCAAAATAATCTCCCAGTCCTCCAAATATACCGGCAAGTGCTTTATCGTTATTGCTTCTATGTAATTTTCTTCTATTTGATCTGGTCATCTTTTTCAAGTTCTTTTAATTTTTTCTCCAACATATTGGCTTTTGCTAGTGCGGCTACGGCAAAAAAAAGCAATTGGCGCAAGTGCTGCTAAAAATTCCATATATTTATTATTATATTTTAATTTTTTCCGTGCTTTCTAACGATCTCATAAGCGGCAAAAAGAACAAAACCTACTCCCAGACCAATAAATAATCCTGCAACAAGGTTTCCGTAAAGAAAACCAAATCCCATTCCCCCTAAAACTCCGGCAGGAATAAAAAGTCCTCCAGGGGAATCATCATCCACTTTTTCTTCCTTACTGCTTTCTCTGTCACTTGGTATTATAAACATCGCGACAAAGTAAATAATCAGAAAAGGAACGAATCCGCTGAAAACGAAAATAAGAAGACCGATGAGTCTTAAGAGATTGGAATCGATATCAAAATAATCTCCCAGTCCTCCAAATATACCGGCAAGTGCTTTATCGTTATTGCTTCTATATAATTTTCTCTTATTTGTTTTAACCATAATTATTACATTTCCTTATTCTCCGCTGCTTTCTTTTTGCCGCTAGGAGTGATTATTAGATAATTTTCTTCAATAATCTCTCTATGTCTTTTGTCGATCGTAAAGTCTTTTTCTTTTTCGGCTTTTTTTATTAAATAAAAAACCTTTGGCGGTTTACCTACTTTATAAATAATACCTTTTTCTAAAAGACCTTTAAGCTGCTTTCTTACCGCTCTATCGCTAATATCCAAAAAATCAGCAAGCTTTGCCCCGCTAGCTTGTTTATTTTTTTTAAGGTAGCTTATTATTTTTTTACTTGTTTCGTGTTTCATATATATTAGTTCCTAGTTCCTAGTATACTAGGAACTAACCATGTGTCAAACAAAAACCACCTCGATTAAAAGATGGTCTTATATCAGCTCCGGGAATGGGACAAAGTCTGAGCCTGTTTGGAAAATTTATAAATCTTTATACGTCTTATCTGATCTTCTTTCAATAGATAATACTAAAATACTTTCCTTGGTTTTCCGAAAAATAATGCGTATTCTTCCTTTTCGAGCGCGAAAGATATCGTCACGCCCTCTTAATTTTTTTACATCCAAGCCATTAATACTTCCTCTTTGAATCTTTGTGAGAATGTTTTTTACCTCTTTTCTTTCTTTTTCTGTCAGCTTCTTTAATGCTTTTTCAATCTTGTCTGCCATGTTAAATTCTGGAAAGAATGTCTTTTATATCTATACCGCCTCTTTTAATTTTCGTAAAATCAACAACCTCTTCCCATTCTTCCTCCTTCTCTTCGATAGGAGAGATTCTGAAAAGAGGAGTAGATCTGCGTAGCACAACTAAGCTTTCTCCTTTCTTGACAAGCTTTGCATACTTTTCCATGTTTTCCCGCAATTCTTTTAAGCCAATAAATTTGTCCATATATTTTAATTCTTTAGTTAATAAGTTTATCTTTAGATTAACTAAAAATAAACTTTTGTCAAGCTTAAAACAACCCGCCCCGAGCAATATCTCGGGAAATCTGCTTCGGGAATGGAACAAAATTCGAACCTGTTTATTAAGTAATTCTACTTAAATCTCCATTCAAAATATTTACTCCAATAGCCTCTAGTTCATGTTCAGCATATTCTGGGGATGGGTTTAATAAGAAAATCTTTTTGTTGAGAATAAAAGCCATCCCTATTTCCATAAGTGAATTAGTTCCAATATAGTTTTCTTTGTTATTCTTTG
>PUMP01000021.1 GCA_003551425.1 Candidatus Nealsoniibacteriota bacterium
CAACGCTAAGAGCTCCCACAACTCACGACGGAGCAGATTTCAGCCACTGGACGGGATGTACAAGTACAAGCGGTAGAAGCTGCCAAGTTGTGGCAAGCGGAGGAGTGACAAGGTCAATTACTGCTCATTATGAAAGTGAGCCTGAAGAGTATACTGTTCAAGTAGCAAGATCTGGCCAAAGTGATTTTGGAGCCACTGGAAGAGCTCGCTTTAATTCCGGAACATGGGAATCTTTAGATACATCAGAAACATTTGAAGAAGGAACACAAGTAACTGTTGAGGTCGAAGGAGATGAAGGCTATGAGTTTGATCGGTGGAACACTAATCCTTGTCACGGAATCGCTGATCCAGAGTGCATGTTCACATTAGAAGACAATGAAACGCTATATGCTGTTTTGAAAATAAAAGAACACACTGTCTCTTACACCTCAACCGAAGGAGGTGATGTAAGTATAAACAATGACTCTTCTGTAACACTGCCTCATGGAGAAGATACATCTATTCCCGATATAATCGAATATGAAGGATATGATCATGTTAGATTTACCGTTATTGAAGGCAAAGGAAACGGAGACCTTCAGGCAAACGGATCAGTTCAAAATGTTCAAGGAGATATGACAGTAAGAGCTGATTTTGAAATTAAAACTTATGAGCTTAAGGTTGAAAAAGAAGGAGAAGGACAAACAGATCCTTCCGTAGGAACCCATACTTATAATCATGGAGATGAGATAGAGGTAACAACAGACCCTGAAAAAGGATGGTATTTCTATAAGTGGCAAGGTGATTGCAGCGGTTCTAATTGTACTCTTACTATGACGGAAAATAAAAACGTAAAGGCAATTTTTGAAAGGCCTGCTGTAAATAATGCTAAAATAGAGGTTCCTGACGATTATTGCGGAGAAAAAAGTGCTTCGGCAGGAGTTTCTTGGGAGTATAGTGATCCGTACGGAGTAGAACCGGAAATTTTTAAATTAAAAGTAGACGGTAATGAATACGAAGTAAGTGGTGATTCTTGCTCCGGAGCGATGGAAAATGGAAATTATGTTTGCACGGTAGAAAGAGAAGCTCCTTGGAATGTCAGTTTTAATACTTCTTATCAGTTTACTGTTCAAGCTGAAAATAAAGTGGGAGCTTTGTCCAACGAAGCGGAAAGCAATACCGTCACTACTCCATATCGCCCACCTGATGCCAGTTTCAGCTGGACTCCTCAAAATCCTTTTGCTGAAGAAGAAGTCGTTTTCTTTGATAGTAATGATGATATTATAAAAGAATGGCGCTGGGATTTTGATGACGGAAGCCCCTCCTCTTATCATCACACAAATCCGGCTACTTACGAGAATCCAAGAGTGACATTTGATGAAGACGGAGAAAGAAAAGTAACATTAGGGGTGTCTAGTGATCATGATACGTGTGAATGGGAAGAAACGGTCAATGTTCGTCCTCCTTTGCCGGATGACTGGAGAGAGATAGATCCGTTTTAAACAAAACCTTCAAAAACATCGTTTCTTCCATTGAAGAAGCGGTGTTTTTTTGTTATTCTAAAATATATGGATTTACTATTTGTTTTTTTACTTGGCTTGGCTGTCGGTTCTTTTATTAACTGTGCGATTTACCGTGTTCATATTAAAAAGAGCATGGAGGGAACTTCTTTTTGCCCGCACTGCAAACACGGACTTTCTGCCAAAGATTTGGTTCCTGTTTTAAGCTGGGTGTTTCTGCTTGGCAGGTGCAGATATTGCAAAGAAAAAATCTCAATACAATATCCTTTAGTGGAGCTTGCCACCGGAATATTATTTTTTTCTTTCTATTATTTTTCCGCTACGTCTCTCATTACTTCTTTTTATCTTCTTTTTGTAGTGTCTTTGCTTACTTTTATCTTTGTCTATGACTTGAAGCACTATATTATTCCTGATTTTGCCGTTTTTTCTTTAATAGGAGCATCTCTCTTGTATAGAACTCTTCAATTTTTCATGGAAAATAATGCGGAGATCTTTCTTTACTCTATTTATTCCGCACTGGGAGCTTTTCTTCTCTTCTTTTTCATATTCTACCTTACCAAAGGGAAGGGAATGGGCTTTGGAGATGTTAAATATGTTGTTTTCATGGGGCTTTTTCTTGGTTTTCCCCAGATTATTGTCGGGCTTTTTCTTTCTTTCTTTCTTGGTGCTATAATAGGATTAGTATTGTTATTAACAAAGGCAAAGAAAATGAAAAGCCAGATACCGTTCGGGCCCTTTCTTATCACGGGCACTATCCTCTCTTATTTTTTCGGAGAGTTTCTGGTGCAATGGTATCTTAATTTTATCATATGAAATCAAAAGGATTTAGCATTATAGAGCTGATTGTAACTATGGGGATAATCGCCATTGTTTCTGTTTTTGTTTTTCCCCATTATGCGGTTTTTAGTAGAAATATTTTTTTGGAAGAAGAGGTAAATAATTTAGCAAAAGATATAGAGAGAGTAAGAGGAATGTCAATTTCTGCAAAAGATATTGATCTGGAGAAGGAATATTCGAGCATTGAGGGAAGAAGGTACGGTATAGAGATAAAAGAAAGCGGCTATGATATATTTGCCGAAACGGGGCTAATTCTGGAGGGAGGAGATAAAGGAGAAGAAATAACGCCAATTCAAAGCGTAAGCTTTGAAAGGAATATTGTTGTTTTTAGCCCGGAAGAACCCGTAAAGATAACCTTTTCTCCGCCCGACCCGATGATTCTTTTTAACGAAGAGAGCAAGGACAGCGTAGAAATGAAATTGGGTTATGGCTATGAAGAACCTGAAATGAAAATCATTGTTAATAGTGTAGGACTTGTAAAGGTTCAAAGATTATGAGAATAAAAAGCAAAGAAAAAGGATTGACTTTCGTTGAGCTCCTAGTTGTTATCGGAGTAATATCCACGGGCGTAATGGCTGCAATCGCTATGATTACACATGCTTTTTCCGCAACGGTTCCCTTGTCTGACAAGCTTACCGCTTCTTACCTTGTCCAAGAAGGTGCTGAGTCCGTAAGAAGAATCAGAGACTCAGAATGGCTTCAGGGAGAAAACTGGGAAGAAGAGGGTATCGGAAGGGTTGATTATGATTCAGAAGAAATAGAAATGGGCAGCGGAGATGATTTTTTCAATCTTTATGTTGATGAAAACGGTATTTTTTCTCATGATAGCGGTGGAAGTGATTCGGGCTTTAAAAGAGAGATAGAGATAGAAAAAAGCAGTGAAGAGGATTATTATTTATTTGTAACGGTTACTGTTTTCTGGGATGAGAGAGGAGAAGAGCAAAAAAGAGAAGCTTATGTTAAATTGTATAGATGGTATGATTAAAGAAAAATTTTCAAACGAAAAAGGAATGACCATGGTGGAGCTTCTTGTTTCCATATTTATTTTTTCTCTCGTTGTCGTGGTGCTTACGGGGATTCTTGTAACCAACCTTCGGGTACAGCAAAGGATTTATACTACCCAAAGGTACTTGGGGGAAATAAATTATGCAATGGAGTATGTCAGCAGGCTGGCTAGAATGGGAAAAAGAGATACGGGAGATTGTATCGGTTATGAAGATTATACCTATAAAGAGATTGACGGAAGATTGACCTTCCTTGATTACCGCGGGAGATGTGTCGAGTTTTTTGAAGAAGACAATAGACTGAAGATGAAAGCCGAAGGAGAGGGCGGGGTTGAAGGGTATCTTACTTCTCCCGGTATTATAATAGAAAACTTCCATATTGAGCCTGTTATAGATCCCGTGGAAGATGCATTAAAGGAAGAAAAAGACATTAATAATGTGCAGCCGTCGGTGATGATATTTTTTACGGTAAAAGAAGAAACAGGTGAATGGTTCGATCTTGACATGCAAACAACGGTGACTAAAAGAGGGCTTGACGTTGCTAAAATTTCCGAACAATGAGAAATAAGCAAAAAGGATCCGCGTTATATTTCGCCATCATCATAATGGGAGTGCTTTTTACGCTCGGGATGTCCGCTACAACCATGTTTATCAGTCAGCTTAAAATGATTGAGAGCATAGGCCTTTCAATAACCGCATTTTACGCGGCCGATACGGGAACGGAGGAGATACTTTATTATTGGGGAAGATTTGATGAGCTTGAGTGGGAAGAAGAACATGAACTTACAGAGGGTGTTTATTATATGTATAAAGAAGAAGAAAGAGAAAGCGGAGAATGGTGGGATGAATCGAATATCACATCCATAGGATCTCACCGAGGAGTCAGAAGAGCTATTATGATGGTGCGCAGAACCTCTCCTCCAGATGAATAAAGAAAAAGCAAAAAAGAGAATAGAGGATCTTAAAAAAACGATTAACCATTATCGTTATCTTTATCATGTGTGCGACAGAGAAGAGATATCTTCCGATGCGCTTGACTCTCTTAAAAAAGAACTTTTTGATTTAGAAAATAAATTCCCGGATCTTATAACCCCCGATTCTCCCACACAAAGAGTGGAAGGAAAAGTCCTTGAAGAATTTGAAAAGACAGAGCACTACAAAGAGATGCTCTCTTTCCAAGACGCTTTTAGCAGGGAAGACATGTATGATTTTGAAAAAAGGATGAAACGTATACTTCCCGCCGAGTCCAAGCTGGATTATTTTTGCGAGCTTAAAGTGGACGGATTGGCGGTGGAGCTTGTCTACGAGGATGACGTTTTTGTTAGCGGGTCCACAAGGGGAGACGGAAGAATCGGTGAAGATGTAACTCAAAACTTAAAGACGATAGAAGCGATTCCTTTGCGCCTTCGCAGTCCGGGAAGTTTCTCTAAAGAAGAAAAAGCTCTTTCCGCTGATCCCGAGTGGAAAAAAGAAAAGAAAAGCATTGTGGTTCACGGAGAGGTTTTTATCTCCAAAAAAGAGTTCTTAAGATTAAACAAAGAAAGAGAAAAGGAAGGGCTTCCTCTTTATGCCAATCCGAGAAACATTGCTGCCGGATCGATAAGGCAGCTTGACTCGCGTATTGCGGCAAATCGTAATTTAAGTTTTCTTGCCTATAACTTGGCAGCGGATAAAAAACAAAGTGAAACGATAACTCCTTTTGGCGTTAAAACGCACAAAGAAAAGCATAGCCTTCTTCGGGCTTTGGGTTTTAAAACGGTGGACAAAGAAGAGTACTGCCAAGATCTTTCCGAGGTTTTTCGGTTTTACGAAAAGATAGAAAAAGAAAGAGAAAAATACACTTATCAGATTGATGGCATTGCCGTGTTTGTAAATAATAACGAGTTATTTGAAAGCCTTGGTGTTGCCGGGAAATCTCCGAGAGGAGGGATTGCTTATAAATTCCCACTGGAGGAAAGAACTACCGTAGTTAGAGATGTGCACTTTCAGGTAGGGCGCACCGGTGCGATCACTCCGGTAGCTATACTTGATCCGGTATCTCTCGGAGGAGTTACGGTTTCCCGCGCTACGCTTCACAACGAAGATGAGATTAAAAGGCTGGGAGTAAAAAAGGGAGATACGGTGATAGTGGGAAGGGCGGGTGATGTTATCCCCCGTATAATGAAAGTATTAAAAGAGCTTCGCAAGGGGAAAGAGAAAAACATTGTTTTTCCGCAAGAGTGCCCGCTTTGCAAGGGCAAGATCTTGCGTCCGGAAGGAGAAGCAAAATGGTACTGCAGAAAAGAAGATTGCCGGGGAAAAAGAAGGCAGCAGCTCAGTTATTTTGTTTCCAAGAAGGGCTTCGATATTGATGGCTTGGGAGAGCAGATCATTGATCAGCTTCTTGAAGAGGAGCTTATATCCGATCCGGCTGATCTTTTTGATCTTCACGAAGGAGATTTGATGCCCCTGGAACGCTTTGCCGATTTATCGGCAAAAAACTTAATAACGGCAATTCAAGACAGCAAAAGAATTCCTCTTTCAAAATTCTTGCAAGCTCTTTCCGTCCCTTATGTAGGAGAGGGCGTTGCACGTGATATTTCTCGCACCTTTAATGATTTAAACGGCATAATGAAAGCAAAGCTGGAAGAATTGGAAAGTATCCCCGATATAGGGCCGGTAACGGCAAAGAATATTTATTATTTTTTTCAGGACAAAAAGAACCAAGAGCTGATTGAGAAACTGAAGAGCGCGGGTGTTGTGATAGAAAAAGAAAAAACAATGGCAAAACTTGCGGGGAAAACTTTTGTTATTACGGGAAGCCTGCAAAAGTTGACAAGAGAAGAAGCAAAAGAGAAGATATCTTCTTTGGGAGGAAAGGCTTCTTCTTCGGTATCCCGCAACACCGATTACTTGGTAGCGGGGGAAAATGCAGGATCAAAGTTTGAAGAAGCAAGATCTCTCGGAGTAAAGGTTATAAGTGAAAAGGAGTTTTTAAGCATTATCAATGAAAAAGATACTAAATCAAATTAAAGGATTCGATCCCATTCTCTTTTTTTCCGTTTTGATCCTTGTGACGATAGGAGTGCTTTCTATCTACGGATCCAGCCCTGATTTAGCTGTAAGACAAGCAGGATTTATCTTGGGAGGAATTGTTTTGATGTTTCTTGTCTCTTTTGTAGATTGGCGTATTTTTCGGGAGAACTCTTATCTTATTCTCACCCTTTATTTTCTCTCTTTACTTTTATTGGTGGGTCTTTTCTTTTTTGCTCCCGAGATAAGGGATGTAAGAAGATGGTACGAGATCGGCCCTTTTCTTTTTGATCCGGGAGAAATTTTTAAGATAGTGATAATTATCTTGCTTGCTAAGTTTTTTTCCACTCGTCATGTGGAGATGTATAGAGTTTCGCACATTATCCTTGCCGGTGCTTATGTACTTTTACCAACCTTTCTTATTTTCCGCCAACCGGATCTCGGGTCAGCCTTAATCATTGTTATTATGTGGATTGGCGTTTTGCTTATTTCCGGCATTAAATTGCGCCATTTTTTGGTAATCTGCTTTTTAGGAATAGCCTTGCTGGGAGTAGGATGGTCTTTCTTCTTGCAAGATTACCAAAAAGACAGAGTAATTGCGTTTATAGAGCCCCAACTTGACCCGCAAGGAATAGGATGGGGACAGACGCAAGCGCAAATAGCGGTCGGGAGCGGCGGTCTTCTTGGGCAGGGAATAGGCAGCGGGTCCCAAACTCAGCACGGATTTCTTCCTCTTCCACAAACCGACTTTATCTTTGCTTCTATTGCGGAAGAGATGGGCTTTGCGGGAGTCGCAGCCCTTATTTTTGCCTTTGGTGTATTTTTTTGGCGTATTTTTTTAATTATTTTGAATTCACGAACTAATTTTCCGCGTCTCTTTGCTTTTGGTTTTGTTGTTATTATAGTGGCACAGAGCTTTGTGAATATCGGAATGAATCTCGGCGTTTTACCGATTATCGGAACCCCTCTTCCCCTGGTAAGCTACGGAGGAAGTAATCTTCTTTTTGTTTTTCTGGGGCTTGGAATCTTGGAGAGCATAAGAAAGGACCTTAGGGGGTTGACAAAAAATCCAATATGAGTAAAATGAATGTTACTTGTGTAGCATAAGGTCCCTCAAGAGACCTAGTTTTTGTTTAAATATTACTTGTTTGTTTGATACTTTTTATAACTCGTAAATAAATTTTAAGCCCTAAAAAAATTATTATAGGGCAGTTTTGTTTTGTCTTATGCAAAAAGTGAAGTATTTTGGAGAGAAAAAATTTTCTTTTCCTCCTCCCTACCTCTTGGATGTTCAAAAACAGCCTTGGGAAAATTTTTGGGAAGAGAGACTGAAGACTCTTTTTTATGAAATATCCCCCATTCGCGACTATACCGGAAAAGAGTGGGAGCTTTATTTTTCCGATTACCGGCTTGGCAAGCCGAAGTATCAAAGCGGAAAAGAAGCGAAAGAAAACAACGAATCTTATGAAGCGCCACTAAAGGTTGACGTAGAGCTTCGTAACCTTAAAACAAAAAAATCAAAAAAACAAGAAGTCTTTTTGTGTGATTTCCCCCTTATGACTGAGAGGGGAACTTTTATTATCAACGGAGTGGAAAGAGTTGCCGTTTCTCAAATTATTCGTTCACCGGGAGTATTTTTTACCATCCAGATGCTAAGAGGTGAAAAGTGTTCCGGTGCAAAGATTATTCCCAGCAGGGGTACCTGGCTTGAATTTCAAACGGAATCTTCCGGATTTATCGGAATAAAGATAGATCGCAGGAGAAAAGTTCCCGCAACTACTTTTCTTCGAGCTCTCGGCCTTCCGTCAATGAAGTATCCCGGATGGAAAGAGGCGACCGACAAGGAGATAACGGATCTCTTTAAAGATGTGGATAAAAGTGAGAAACAGTATATAAAAAGCACCATAGAACGTGACTCTACCAAGAACAGAGAAGAGGCTTTGGTTGAGATATATAAAAGAATACGCCCGGGAGACGTGGTTACTCCGGAGACGGCCAGAGAGCTTATCGAAAACACATTTTTTAATTTTGAGAGATACGATCTCTCCGAAGTAGGGCGTTGGAGAACATGGCAAAGACTCCCCGAATTAAAGAAAGAAGAGGATATTGATATTGATGACAGATTGCTATATCCGGAAGATATAGTGGCAACCCTGAGAGAGATGATCAGGATGAACAATGATCCTTCTTCTCGGGAAGACGAGATAGATCATCTTGGAAACAGGAGAATGAGATCCTTTACCGAGCTTTTGGAGAGCGCTTTACGCGTAGGTCTTGCGAGAATCGAAAGAAACGTAAAAGACAAGATATCAACCTCGGAGATTGATAATATCAATCCGGGAAAGGTAATAAATTCCCGCCCGTTTGCGGCTTCGGTGCAAAGATTCTTTGCCTCTTCCCAGATATCACAATTTATGGATTGCGACAATCCGCTTTCCGAGCTTGAGCATAAGAGACGCCTTACCGCGACAGGTCCTGGAGGATTAAAAAGAGAGCGTGCCGGATTTGAGGCTCGAGACGTGCAATCTTCCCATTACGGAAGAATATGTCCGATACAAACTCCGGAAGGGCAAAATGTGGGACTGGTAAGCCACCTCTCTCTCTACTCAAGAGTAAATCGTTACGGATTCTTGGAAACCCCTTATTTCAAAGTAAAAAAAGGAAAAGTAACCAAAGAAGTGGTTTATTTTGATGCACATGAAGAAGAAAAATATAATATTGCACACGGAGGGGTGAATGTTGACGAGAAAGGAAATATTATTGATAAAAAAGTGGAAGCCAGAGTCAAAGGCAGTCCCATGATTATTGAAAAAAAGGACGTTGATTATATTGACGTATCTGCAGAACAACTCGTATCGGTAGCCGCCTCCATTATTCCTTTCTTGCAGAGCGATGATGCCAACAGAGCACTTATGGGGGCAAACATGCAAAGACAAGCTGTTCCCCTTCTTAATCCGGAAGCCCCTCTCGTTTCTACGGGCATAGAGGAAAGAATCGCCCTTGATTCCGGGCAAATTATTACAGCCAAAGAAGCAGGCAAGGTAAAGGAAGTGGATGCAAACCATATCACAGTAGACACCAAGAAAGGAAAAATGAGGTATGAGTTGGACGTTTTCACGGAAACAAACCAGTATACTTGTTTTCATCAGAGACCAATTGTGAAAAAAGGAGAAGAGATAAAAAGAGGACAAGTGCTTACCGACGGAGGAGCGATTGTAAACGGAAGAACCGCTTTAGGGCAAAATCTCTTGGTAGCTTTTCTCTGCTGGAGAGGAAAGAACTTTGAAGACGCAATAGTAATTTCGGAAAGATTGGTAAAAGATGATGTTTATACCTCCATTCAAATAGAAAATTTTGTGTGTGATGTCAGGGAGACCAAGCTTGGTCCGGAGATTACCACCAGTGATATTCCCAACGTTTCAGAGAAGAAATTAAAAGACCTTGACGAGGAAGGAGTCGTACGTCCCGGAGCGGAAGTTGGTCCCAACGATATCCTGGTAGGCAAGATATCTCCCAAAGGAAAAACCGATCTTACTGCCGAAGAAAGACTCTTGAAAGCGATTTTTGGAGAAAAGGCAAAAGACGTTAAGGACACCTCTCTTGTCATGGAGCACGGAAAAAGAGGAAGAGTTATCGGAGTTAAAGTCTTTTCCAGAGATGAAGGGCATAAGCTTGATACGGGAGTAATAAAAAGGATTGAAGTAAAGGTAAGCCAAATGAGGAAGATAAAAGCCGGTGATAAGCTTGCGGGAAGGCACGGAAACAAAGGGGTTATCTCTCAAGTTCTTCCCGAGGAAGAGATGCCTTTCTTGGAAGACGGAACTCCGGTGGACATTGTATTAAACCCGCTTTCCGTGGTCTCAAGAATGAACTTGGGCCAAGTCTTGGAGACGCATCTTGGGATTGCGGCCAAAAAACTCGGCTATATAGCGGTTACTCCCGCGCTTTCCGGTGCAAGTGAAGATGATATCAAAAAAGAACTTCAAAAGGCCGGGCTTCCCGAAGACGGGAAATTAAAGCTTGCTGACGGAAGAACAGGAGAAATCTTTCCGGAGAAAGTTACCGTAGGATATATTTATATGATGAAGCTGGAGCACATGGTGGAGGATAAGATCCATATGCGCTCTATAGGCCCTTATTCGCTTATTACCCAGCAACCTCTTGGCGGAAAGGCGCAGTTCGGAGGACAGAGATTTGGAGAGATGGAGGTATGGGCCCTTGAAGGATACGGCGCCGCACACAGCTTGCAGGAAATGCTTACTATCAAGTCGGATGATGTCTCAGGAAGGGCGGCGGCATACGAGTCTATCTTGAAAGGAGAGCCTATTCAAACACCCAATATACCGGCTTCTTTTGAACTGCTTGTTGCCGAGATGAAGGCGATGGGAATGGGTGTAGAGATAAAAAAAAGTAAATAAAACTCTAAAATATGCGTGTAGAAGATTTAGTAGCCATTAGAATAAAACTTGCTTCTCCGGAAGATATTTTAAAGTGGTCTTACGGTGAAGTGCTGGAAGCGGAAACGATAAATTACCGCAACCAAAAACCGGAAAAAGACGGCCTTTTTTGTGAAAAAATATTCGGCCCGGAAAAGGACTATAAATGTTATTGCGGAAAGTACCGTAAAGTGCGCTACAAGGGAGTAGTGTGTGATCGTTGCGGAGTGGAGGTTACTAAGGCTTCTGTACGTCGAGAGAGGATGGGAGACATCAAGCTCGCTTGCCCGGTTTCTCATATTTGGTTTTTAAGAGGAGTCCCTTCCCGTATGGGGCTTATTTTGGATATTCCCATGAAAAAGCTGGAAAGAGTCGTTTATTTTGCTGCTTATATCATCGTTGATGTCAACAAAGAAGAGAAAAAGAAGATCTTGAAAGAGATGGAGAAAGAATATAAGGAGAAAGTAAAAAAACTGAAATCGGAGATGAAAGGGGAGGCCTTGCAAGAAGAGATTGGTAAGCTGGATGAGCAGAAAGAAAAAGTTAAAGAAGAACTAAAATCAATAAAGGAGAAGGAAGTTCTTTCCGAGATGGAGTATCATCGCCTTTCTGTTAAATACGGAGAGATGTTTGAAGCGGGAACGGGGGCGGAAGTGTTAAGGCACGTTTTTGAAAATATTGATCTTTCCGCAAAAATTGAAGAGATGAAAAAGGAGAAAGATAAGACGATATCTTCCGCCAGAAGAAAAAAACTTTTGCAAAGATTGAAACTGTTCCGAAGGATGGAAGAGGCGGGAATAAGGCCGGAGTGGATGTTTGCTACGGTTCTTCCGGTGCTTCCTCCCGATCTTCGTCCCATTATTCAGCTTGACGGAGGAAGATATGCGTCTTCCGACTTGAACGATCTCTACCGAAGAGTGATTAATCGTAACAACCGCCTTAAATATCTTCTGGAGATAAGTGCTCCGGACGTGATTGTCAGAAACGAAAAGAGAATGTTGCAGGAAGCGGTGGACGCCCTTTTGGACAATCAAATGCGTAAAGGAGTGGTTACCCAAGCTTCTACGGGAGGAAAAAGACTTTTGAAGTCTTTGGCGGATATGCTCAAAGGAAAGCAGGGGAGATTCAGGCAGAACTTACTTGGTAAGAGAGTGGATTACTCCGGAAGGTCGGTCATTGTGGTGGGATCTGACTTAAGGCTTGACCAGTGCGGAATACCCAAGAAAATGGCATTGGAACTCTTTAAGCCTTTTGTAATCTCCAAGATATTAGATCAAAGGCTTACTTACAATGTAAGAGGGGCTACGCGGCTTATCGAAGAAGAAACGGACGAAGTATGGGCGATATTGGAAGAGGTGGTAAAAGATCGCGTTGTTCTTTTGAATCGCGCTCCTACATTGCACAGACTCGGTATTCAAGCTTTTAAACCGGTTTTGATCGAGGGGTTTGCTATACGTATTCATCCTTTTGTTTGCGAGGCTTTTAACGCCGACTTTGACGGAGACCAAATGGCGGTTCACCTTCCCCTTTCCGACGAAGCACAAAAAGAAGCAAAAGAAAAGATGCTCTCCTCTTTGAATCTTTTAAAGCCGGCGACCGGTCTTCCCGTTATTTCTCCCTCTCAAGATATAGTGCTGGGATGTTATTGGCTTACGATGGTAAAAGAAGGAGAGAAAGGAGAAGGGAAGATATTTTCTTCTTTAGGAGAAACCGAACTTGCGATGGAAAGTGGAGTTATAAGTCTCCACTCCAAGGTGAAAGTAAGGGACAATGGCGAGATAATGGAAACTACTCCGGGAAGAATAATTTTTAATCAATCACTTCCCGAGAATATCCCTTTTCAAAATAAAGTAATGAGATCCCGTGACCTAAAGAAGATTGTGGGAAACATTATCCAAGAGCACAAGAGAAAGGATGCACATCTTTTACTTGATAAGATCAAAGACTTGGGTTTTGAGTATGCGACAAAGTCCGGTATTTCTTGGGGAATGAGCGACCTTGTGACTCCGGAAGAGAAAGCGGAGATTTTGGCAGAAGCAGAAAAAGAGAGAGAAACGATAGAAGATTATTTTGAACAAGGCCTTTTCTCGGAAGAGGAAAAAAAAGAAAAGGTAGTTGAAGCCTGGACAAAAGCAAAGAGTAAGATCGAGGAGTTGGTGCCCCAAAAGCTTCCCGAGGACGGTTCCGCTTTTGCCATTACCGACTCCGGTTCTCGCGGATCATGGTCCCAGCCGATCCAAATGGCAGGAATGAAAGGACTGGTGGTAAATCCTTCAGGAGACGTTATGGAGCTCCCTATTAAGAGTTCTTATAAAGAAGGGTTTGATGTCTTAGAGTACTTTATATCCACTCACGGAGCGAGAAAAGGTACCGTAGATACCGCTCTTCGCACGGCACAAGCGGGTTATCTTACTCGTCGCCTTATTGATGTCGCTCACGAGGTTATTGTAAAAGAGAAAGACTGCAAAGACACGAAAGGAGAAAAGGCTACAAGAAAAGAAGCAGAAGAGATTGGACAAGACTTTTCCTTCAAAATTGTGGGACAAAACGCTCTGGAGAGCATTAAATTGGACGGGAAAACACTGGTAAAGAAAGGAGAGATTATTAACTTGAAACAAGCGAAAGAAATAGAAGATTCCGAGATAGAGTCGGTGCGCATAAGATCGGTTGTGGGATGCAAGACCATCGGAGGGGTCTGCTCGAAATGTTATGGATGGGATATGGGATTAAACGAAGATGTTAAAATCGGAGATGCGGTAGGAATTGTTGCCGCGCAGGCTATCGGAGAGCCGGGAACACAGCTTACCATGAGAACCTTTCATACCGGCGGGGTTGCCGGAGGAGCGGACATCACTCTCGGACTTCCGAGAATACAGGAGATCTTCGAACGCCGCGTTCCCAAAGGTTTGGCGCATATCTCCGATGTAGACGGGAAAGTGGTGGAAATAACGGAGGATAAAGTGGTCAAAATAAGGCCGGAGAGCAAGGGAAAGAAGGTCAAACAGATAAAGTACCAGATAGAACCTAAAAAGGCCCTCTACGTCAAAGAAGGCGATAAAGTAAAGAAAGGTGATGCTCTTTGTGAGGGTAATGTTGATCTTAACAAACTTTTCAAATTAAGAGGGACGGAAGAGACTCAAGAATATATATTAAAAGAAGCACAAAGAGTATATGTGTCCCAGGGAGTTGACATTCACGACAAGCACTTACAAGTGATTATTCGCCAAATGTTCTCCCGCGTTAGCATTATAGATCCCGGCGACAGCTCTTTTACTTATAAAGAAACCATAGAAAGGGAAAGATTTTTAGAGGTTAAAAAAGAGATGGAAAAAGAAGGAAAGAAACCGCCGAAAGAAGAGGATGTTCTTCTTGGAATATCAAGGGTGGCTCTTACTACCGATTCTTTTCTTTCTGCTGCATCTTTTCAGCAGACCTCTAAAGTTCTAATTGACGCCTCCTTGGAAGGAAAAGAAGATCATTTAAGGGGATTGAAGGAAAACGTTATTATCGGAAAACTCATTCCTTCCGGAAGCGGATTTAAAGAGAAGTAAGCCCTAAGAAGCTTTTACGGCAGCAAAAGCTCTCCTGTTCTTTTGCGTCTTTTATGTTAAAATAAAGGCATGGGAAAGAAAAAAAAGAAAGAAAAAAAACCTCTCCTCTCGGAGAGCGTGAAAAGAACCCTTATAGGAACGATTCTTCTCCTTTTTTCTATAATTACCGCTCTTAGTTTTTTTGAAGGTATGGCGGGTAGAGGCGGTGAGATAATTCACGGCATCTTTTATTCTCTTTTCGGAGAAGCTACCATATTTGTTCCTTTTCTTTTCTTTGTTTCTTCTTTGGTTTATTTTCGCACGAAGTATGAAAATTTTCTTGTTCCTCTCCTTGTTTCCAATATTCTCTTTATTGCCGGTGCTTCCGCTTTTGTGGCAAGTTGGTGGAATGGTGGTTGGTGGGGAAAAAATATCGGCATTCCATTTATCGAATATTGGGAAATTGTAGCTTATATTATATTTTTAACTCTTATTATCACGGGAATAACGATATTCTTACATTTACTACATAAGGAGTTTTCTCTTTTTGGCATTTTAAAAGGTATTTTTAGAAAAAGAGAAGAAGCGGAGCTATCGAGAGTGCGTAAAGTGTTTATCTCTTCCAGTGACGATACTTCTTCGGAAAGAAAAGAGAAAAAGAAGGAAGAAAAGGAAGAAAAGAAGAAGGATACGCCGGTAATAAAAGAGAAAGACCTTCCTCATCTTGTGCCTCCCTTGGATCTTTTGAAAAACTCCGACGAGAAAGCTGATCCGGGAGATATTAAGAGAAACGCTTCTATCATTAAGAAGACTTTTAGTGATTTTGATATCTCTGTCGGTATGAACGAGGTGAACGTCGGTCCTTCCGTTACTCAGTACACTTTAAAGCCCGCGGAAGGGGTAAAACTTTCCCGCATTACCTCTCTTTCCGATGATCTTGCGCTTTCCCTTGCTATGCACCCTGTCCGAACAGAAGCGCCGATTCCCGGAAAGTCACTGGTTGGAATTGAAGTGCCAAACCGTAAAAGAGCGGAGATAACTCTTGGAGGAATGCTTAAGAAAGAAGAGTTTTTTCAATCCGGATCGGTGCTTAATGTTGTGATGGGAAAGGCCGTATCGGGAGAGGCGATTTACTCCGATCTCGCCAAGATGCCGCATCTTCTTGTTGCCGGTTCTACGGGAAGCGGTAAGACAATATTTCTCAATACTCTTATTTTAAGTTTGATTTACAAGAACTCTCCGGAAGAGTTGCGGCTTATCATGGTTGATCCCAAGAGAGTGGAGTTCTCCCTTTACGCCAATCTTCCGCACCTTCTTACTCCGGTAATCTATAATGCGGAAAAGACGGCAAACGCCCTCGATTGGGTTATAGGAGAGATGGAAAGGAGATTTAAGATACTCTCCGAGGTCGGATCGAGAAATATTGCCAGCTATCAGGAAACTTGCATTAGAAAACCGGAACTGGAGAAGATGCCTTATATCGTCTTTGTGGTAGATGAGCTTGCCGATCTAATGGCGGCAAAGGGAAATGAGATCGAAGCGGGTATTGTGCGTGTTGCACAAATGGCTAGAGCGGTAGGTATCCACCTTGTTCTTGCCACGCAAAGGCCTTCGGTAGAAGTTATTACCGGGCTTATTAAAGCAAATATTACTTCAAGAGTAAGTTTTCGTGTTGCTTCGCAAGTTGATTCACGCACCGTTCTTGATATGGCGGGAGCGGAAAAACTGCTTGGATCCGGAGATATGCTTTTTATTTCCACGGAGAACTCAAAGCCGCGACGTATCCAAGCCCCTTATATCTCCGAAAAAGAAGCAAAAGACGTGGTAAATTGGCTTAAGGAGAACGTGGAAGAAGCAAAAGAAGATCTCTTGGCAGAGAACCTTATAGAGTCTTTGGAGAAAAGCCAAAAAGATAGTACAATGGAAGAGAGTGACGATGATGATGCACTCTATGAAGACGCTAAAAAAGTGGTAGTTGAGTCGGGGAAAGCTTCCGCCTCTCTTCTGCAAAGAAGGCTCCGCGTAGGATATGCTCGCGCCGCGCGCTTGCTTGACATACTGGAAGCAAGAGGCGTGGTCGGTCCTGCCGAAGGAGCAAAACCGAGAACTATTTATGAACAAGAAGAAGAGGGCGAGGAGGACGACTCTTGGAGTAAAGTGTAAAAATAATTTATATGCCCAAAAAGAAAAATCAAAAAAATAAAGGACTTGAGGACGCGATTGAAGAGATTAAGCAGCGCTTCGGAGAAGGATCTCTTATGAAACTGGAGAACATGAAAACGGTGGAGGTGGACAGTATTTCCACCGGATCTATTTCTTTGAACGAGGCGCTTGGTGTAGGAGGAGTTCCTCGGGGAAGAGTGGTAGAGATATTCGGCGGTGCTTCTGCCGGAAAAACCACCCTTTCTTTGCATGTCTTAGCGGAAGCGCAAAAAAAAGACGGAGTTGGAGCTTTTATTGACGTGGAAAACGCCTTAGACCCGCAGTATGCGCGCAGAATAGGGGTTAATGTGGATGAGCTTCTTATCTCTCAGCCCGATTCCGGCGAGCAAGCTTTGCAAATCGTGGAAACTCTCGTCAGATCGGGAGAAGTGGATGTGATAGTGGTTGATTCCGTGGCGGCTCTCGCTCCCAAAACGGAAATCATGGGAGAGATAGGCGAATTTCAGGTTGGGTTACAGGCAAGACTCATGTCTTCCGCTTTGCGTAAGCTTTCCAAAATAATCTCGGAAACCGGAACGGTGGTAATCTTTTTAAACCAGACAAGAATGAATATCGGGCAACGTTTTGGTAATCCGCAAACCACCTCCGGAGGATTGGCGCTGAAGTTTTACGCTTCGGTAAGGATCAACCTGGCACAGATAGCACAAATAAAAAGCAAAGATGATATTATCGGTAATCGTATAAGAGCAAAAGTGGTGAAAAACAAAGTGGGAGCTCCTTTCCGCAACGGAGAGTTTGACATTTACTACAACGAAGGAATCTCTTATGAAGCGGAGCTTATCAATCTCGGACTGAAGGAAAAGGTGATAAGCAGGGGAGGGGCTTGGTACAATTACGGCAAAAAGAAGCTCGGACAAGGAATGGAGCAATCCAAAAAACTTCTAAAAGAAAACCCCGATCTTGCAAAAAAGATCGAGGAAGATATTAAAGAGAAACTAAAAAAAGAAGATTCTTAAAGGCGGGTATAAGGAACGAGAGCCATGTAGCGTGCTCGTTTTACCGCTCTGGCGAGCCTTCTTTGATGACTGGAACATGTTCCAGTCTTTCTTTTTGGTTTTATCTTATACATCTCGGACATAAATCTCAAAAGAAGATCTTTGTCCTTGAAGTCTATTTTTTTAATATTGTTTTGGCAAAAGTAACACGGCATATTCTTAAAAAGGTATATCTTCTACATCTATTTCGTCGCCTTCGTTTATTATTGGAATATCTCTTTCTTTCTTTTGATCTGAGTCCTGTTTAGGAGAATTGCCTTCACCTTCTGTTCTGGGCCCGAACTGCACTCTTTCTCCCACGATCTCCGTTCGATATCTTTTGTTACCCTCTTTATCGTCCCAGCTTCTTGTTTGGATTCTTCCTTCTATAAGGACGAGTGATCCTTTGCTTAAGTATTTGGAAGCGATATCGGCAAGATTACCGAAAAGAACAATGTTGTGAAACTCCGTTCTTTCTTGGTTTTCTCCCGATTTGTCTTTGAAATAACTATTGGTCGCCATCCCAAAAGAAGCGACATCTTGTCCGCTGTCGGGCAAGGTTCTTTTTTCGGGATCCCTGGTTAATCTTCCTACGACGATTGCTTTATTAAGATTCATATGTATTTGATTATAATATTTCTTCTATTTTTTCGTCAATATCGCTAAGTTTTTTCTTCTCTATTTTCGGCTTCTTGGCCGGTTCTTCTTCTTTGTCTTGCGGCTTTAACGATCTCCTCTTTCCGGCAATACCCTCTTCTTTCATTCTGTTTATCGGTTTTTTAACTAAAAGATAGCGCAGAACGGCCTTTTCTTCCTTTACTTTTTCCGTTACTTTCTTTACCCCCTCTTCACTTATTTTAAAATCAATACAAGCAAGATAAGCTTCCCGGTTTTTCTTTATCGGATAAGCAAGGGTTTTCTTGGTCGGAAACTGTTCTTTTTCCGGCTCCCCTTTACTTTTTTTAATGATTTCTTTTATTTTTTCCTGACAAGACTCCGCTTCTTTGTTTGAGAGAGAAGGGTCTATCAAGTAGGTTATTTCGTAAACATTCATATTTTAAATTCAATTATGTCACCGTCTTGCACAATATACTCTCTGCCTACGGTTTTTATCTTCCCCCATGATCTTGCTTCCTGCAGAGATTTTACCTTTAAAAAGTCGTCATAAGGAGTTACTTCTGCGCGAATGAACTTTTCCTTGAAATCGGAGTGTACTTTTTCAGCGGCAGAGATAATATTTTCTCCTTTTTGGAGAGACCAAGCTTGCGCTTTTTCTCCTCCGACTATGGTGAAAAAGGTAATTAAGTCTAGTGAATTATAGCACTCCTTGATAAGACGGTCAAGGGAAGAGAAGACCTCCAACTCTCTCTTTTCTTCGTTTGTAAGTTCGGTCATCTCTTCTTCCGTTTTTAGGTCAATACAGAGCCCTTCTTCCGTTTTTGTCCCGTTGTAGAGATAAATAACGGGCTTGCAGGAAAGGAGCTGCAGATCTTCTTCGGTGCAGCTTTGAGGGTTTTCTTTTATTCTTTTTAAATTTAGTACTTTTGCGCTGTTTTTGCCCTCCTTTTTTTCCGTTTTTTCAATCGCCTTTTCAATTGTTTGGAGATCTTTCATGAGAAGCTCGTTTCTTACCGTTTTTTTGTCTTTTTCCGGATTTTTTTCCTTGAAATCATCTATTACATGAATCAGAGCATCGCACTCTCTAATATGAGAGAGGAACCGGTTGCCAAGGCCCTCTCCTTTGTGAGCGCCTTCTATGAGTCCGGCGATATCGACAAACTCCAGAGTGGCGGGGATTGTCTCTTTCGGATTGATCTTTTCTTGTATCTTCAAAAGCCTTTCGTCGGGAACTTCGGTGATTCCGATATTGGGATCCACGGTAGTAAAGGGGTAGGAAGCAATAAGAACCGGCCTTTTGGTAATCGCTTTGAAAAGAGTGGACTTTCCGGCGTTGGGAAGTCCGATGATTCCTATTTTTAAGCTCATTACTTGCAATGCTATCACATTATTTTGAAATTGGCGATTTGTTTGCTACAATAAAAAGAATGAAAAAAGAAATATTTAAGATGTACGACATAAGGGGCGTTTACGATACGGAGATAGAAGAGGGAGTTGTTTATAAGATAGGGAGGGCTTTTACTCTTTTTTTAAATAAAAAAAATCCTCAAATAGCGGTTGCTCGGGACGGAAGAGAGTCGTCTCCTTCTCTTTTTGAGGCGTTTAAAAAAGGTGTTTTTGACGCAGGGGGAGATGTAATTGATATCGGGCTTGCTCCAACACCTCTTTTGAATTTTACAGTGGCAAAATACGATTATGACGGAGGGGCTGTTATCAGTGCTTCACATAGCCCGGCGGAGGTTAACGGGATAAAGTTGATCAAGGGGAAAGCGGTGCAAATTTACGGTGAAGATATACAAAAGGTTAAAAAGATAGCGGAAGAAACAAAGGAAGACTATGAGAAAGGAAAAATTGACGTAGAAGAGTTAAATCCGCTTTCCGAATATCTGGACCACATAACCTCTCTTTTGAAGATAGTAAGAGAGCTGAGGGTGGTTATAGATTGCGGCAACGGAATGGGGGGAGTTACCGCAAGACCGGCTTTTTCACGTTTTCCCGGAGAAGTTTCTTTTATGTATGAAGAGATTGACGGAACTTTTCCTCATCATCCTCCCGATCCTCACAACTTGAAGAATATTATACCTCTTCAAAAGAAGGTACTGGAAGAAAAAGCGGATTTAGGGATATTTTTTGACGGGGACGCCGACAGAAGCGTTTTAGTGGATGAGAAGGGGGAGATTGTTTTTCCGGATATTTTACTTGCGCTTTTTGCGGAAAAAGAGCTTTCCGCTTATCCGGGAGAAAAGATTTATTACGACCTGCGTTTTAGTAAAGCGGTAGAAGAAGTAATTAAGGAGAATAAGGGAAAGCCGGTAATGATGCGCGTCGGCAATCCTTTTTATAAGGAAAAGATTATTATGGAGGAGGGTATCTTGGGAGGTGAGCTTTCCGGGCACATTATGTTCAAGGAAAACTTTGGCATAGATGACGGTCTTTTTGCCGCTTTGAAAGCGATGAGTATTATCTCTGAGAAAAGAGAGCCTCTTTCACGTATTGTTGCTCCCTATAAAAGGTATTTCCAGTCCGAAGAGATTAACCTGGAAGTGAAAAATAAGGATGAAGTAATAGACAAGGTGAGAGATTTTTTTAGCGACGGAGAAGAGATTGTTATTGACGGACTGTATGTTCAGTATCCGAAGTGGTGGTTTAATTTACGCAAATCAAACACGGAAAACGTGGTCCGTCTCAGAATTGAAGCAAAGACAAGAGAGTTATTGGAAGAGAAGAGGGAAAAGTTAATTTCTCTTCTTACTTAATTCCCATTTTTCCTTTTACTTCGCTCATCTTGGAAGCGGCGAGAGAGTTTGCTTTTTCGCTTCCTTGTTTTAATATTTCTCTTACGTAAACCTCTCTTGAGAGGAACTCTTTTCTCTTTTTACGAAAAGGTTCCAGCTCTTTAATTATAAGCTCGGCGAGTTCTTCCTTGAAGCTCTTATAGCTCTTTCCTTTCATCTCTTTCTCCACTTCTTCAATCTTTGTGTTGGAGAGAAGAGAGTAAATAGTTAAAAGGTTCGAGATTCCGGGGCGCTTTTCTTTATCGTATTTAATGGTTTTATAAGTATCGGTTACCGCCGATTTTATCTTTTTTCTGATATTTTCAGGAGAATCAAAGAGAGATATTGCGGACTCTTTAGAGTCTGATTTGGACATCTTTTTCTTGGGATCGGTAATACTCATTATTCTGGCGCCCTCTTTAAGGATCTTTTCTTTGGGAACGGTAAAGGTTTCTCCGAACGTGCTATTGAATCTTCTTGCTATGTTTCGTGCAAGCTCAACGTGCTGCCTTTGGTCTTCTCCTACGGGAACGATCTCGGTGTCATAAAGAAGAATATCCGCCGCCATCAAGATAGGGTAGTTTAAAAGACCGGCATTTTCGTTTTTGCTTCGCGCTTTTTCTTTGTACTGCGTCATGCGGTAAAGCTCTCCCAAGGGAGTAATCGTGTTCAGCAGCCAGCAAAGCTCCGTATGTGCTTTTACCTGTGATTGGACAAAAATAATCACTTTTTCCGGATCCAGTCCCGCGGCAAGATAAATAACGGCCTTTTCTAAAACAAGGTCCGCAAGTTCTCTTTGATCGTACGGAACGGTTATAGCGTGAAGATCGACAATACAAAAAATACAGTCATTTTCGTTTTGCAAGTCAATCCATTGCTTTACTGCTCCCAGATAATTTCCGATGTGTAGCTCTCCCGTTGGTTGTATTCCGCTAAAAATACGCATCTTTTTAATAATATCACAGTTCTATTATAACGGGAAGAACTATCGGTTTTCTTTGAGTTTTACTGAAAAGAAAGCTTTCCAGTTTCTTTTTCAGTTTCATTTTAATCTCTTTCTTGTCTTTTCCCTTTTCCTTGGCGATAGTTTCCATTACTTTCTTTCTTGTTTCCGTAAGCAGAGTTTGCGATTCCCGGAGATATATGAATCCACGGGAAATAATATCGGGAGAGTTTTTCAGTTTTCTCGTATTCTTGTCGATAACGGCGATAATAACAAAGATTCCGCTTTCTGCCAGCTCCATACGATCGTGCAAAACAACTCCTCCCACATCTCCTATTCCCGAGCCGTCCACCATGACCGGGCTTACGGGGACCGGTTTTTTGCTTACTTGTACTTTCTCCGCACCGAGGCTTATAACATGCCCGTTATCGGTAAGAACGATATGGCTTTTGGGCATCCCTTCTCTTTCCGCGATCTTGGCAAGACTTGCCATCATGGAATACTGGCCGTGGATCGGCATAAGGTATATTGGTTTTATCATTCTTAGCATTTCTTGCAGCTCTTCTTCCTGGGCGTGTCCTTTGGCGTGTATATCCATCATTTGGGAGTGATAAACATTTGCTCCTTGGCGCATCATATTATCCTTAAGGTTTTGCACGGCGCGTTCATTTCCCGGGATAACGGAAGAAGAAAGGACAATAGTATCTCCTTTCTTTAACTGGAAACAGTGGTGTTGCTTGCTTAAAATACGCATTAGTGCGGCGTTGCCTTCTCCCTGCGCCCCCGTACAAAGTACGGTTATTTTATTGTCCGGATAATCTATTGCCTTTTCCGAAGGAATAATAGTCCCTTTTTGTGTTTTGATAAAGCCAAGCTGTCTTGCAATCTCCAAATTGGTTTTCATTCCGTATCCTTCTACCGCCACTTTTCTTCCGTATTTCTCGGAAAGAGAAATGATGTCTTGGACACGATTTAAGAGAGAAGCGAAAGTGGAAGTGATAATACGTCCTTCCGATTTTTCAAATATTTTTTCCATATTCTCTTGAATCGTTTTTTCGGAAAGAGACCTTCCTTCCGCTTCCGCTCCGGTAGAGTCGGACATCAAAAGAAGGACTCCCCGTGATCCGATCTCTTTTAAAAGGTCAACATTGGTGGGGGGAGCGTTGGTGGGGGTAAAGTCGAACTTAAAGTCCGAGGTGTGAACAATATTTCCTACCGGAGTCTTAAGGAAAAATCCAAGATTATCCGGAATATTATGGTTCTGGTGGAAAAACTCCAAAGCAAAAGGCCCGAGCTCTATCTTAGAACCGCTATTTATCTCCGTGGTCCTTAGTTTCGGTTTATTCGGAAACTCTTCTTGTCTTTTCTGGGTAATACCCAAAGCAAGAGGGGATCCGAAGATGGGAGGATTTCCTATCTTCTCCATGAGATAAGGGATTGCCCCGATATGGTCGTAATGTCCGTGAGTAAGGACAAGTCCCAAGACTTGTTTTTTGCTTTTTGTCAGGTAAGAGATATTGGGAATTACATAATCTACTCCCGGAGTTTGTTCTTCGGGAAAGTTAAAGCCCATATCAACAATAAGAACTTTGTCTTGCCACTCAAAGAGTGTCATATTACGTCCTACTTCTCCAAGTCCCCCCAAAGGGATTATTTTCAGATCTTCTTCATTCATGTTTGATTAATTTAATTTTTAGTTTTTAGATGTGGGCAGGGAGGGATTCGAACCCTCAAGCCGCAAGGGCACCAGAACCTGAATCTGGCGTGTTTACCGATTTCACCACCTGCCCTAAAATGACCTTCTCGTATTTATGTGCCACTTATCGATGTTTTCCAGTCTCCTGGAAGAGTTAATGATTTTTCCTTCCTCAATTCCCTTTACTTTTTCGGAGACGAAATAATAAAAGTATGGGTTGTAAAGAAATATAGCGGGAATATCTTCCAAGATCTCCTCTTGTAGCTTTATCAGATCCTCTTCCCTTCCTTGGCTTATAATCGATTCGGTAAGCTCGTCGACGGTTTCATTATCGTATCCGGAAAGGTTTATTCCCGGATCTTCTTTTTTGGAAGAGTGCCACAAGGGCAAGGGGTTGGGGATTCCGGTAAGACTGGTTCCGAAAAGAATTGCTTCGTAATCACGGGGGCGGATAAAATCTTCTTTAAGCTCTTGAAGATTTTTTGTTTCTATGTGCAAAGTTATTCCCACTTTTTCCCATTGCTCTTGAAGAACTTGTGCGGTTTTTTCAAGTATGGGGTCTTCTATTGTCGTGAGCGTGATCTCCAAAAGAGTGGTTTCGTCAAAAATATCACCACAGAGCTCGTTTAGCTTTTTTTGTGTGCTTCCGGCCACCATTCCCGTGCCGCTGGTAAATCCGTGAGGCTCAAGAATATCTTCCGCATAAAATTCCTGAAAACGATTTACCGCGTTTTTTGTTTCTTCATCGAAAAATCCGGTTATTTCTCCTTCCGGATAGAAATCATCTTCCAGATTAAGTAAACACTCCTGCAGTTTTCTGACCTCTTCTCCCTGTGCTCCCTCTCTTATGTTTTCCGAAAACCGGAAAGGATCTTCATCTATTCTTTTTCCGTCTTCAAAGCCGGCGTTGGCGATAAGTTCTCGTGCTCTTTCAGGATGATACTCGTATTTTGTTTCCGGAGAAGTTAAATCATAGAAAGACGGAAGAATGGGCGAGCTTACGGGAGCGGCTTTTCCTTCAAGCACTCTGTTGATGATTTCTTCTTTATCGGTGGCATGTGCAAGAGCCTTCCTTATTTCATGGTCTTGCAAGACACCTTCTTGATCTAGATTGAAAGTAACGGAGAAGTAACGGGGAAGTGTGAACTTATATTCGGGAAGCCCTGTCTTGTAATCTGTAATAGCTTTTGCGGGAGCAAAGCCGTCGATCTCTCCTCTTCTTTGTGCGTTTAAAAGATCTTCTTTACTTTCGTAGAAGTTAAAAACGACTTCTTCGATAAAAGGATTGGAAAGAGCGTAATAAGGATTGCGCTCCAGGGTAATCGATTTAATCCTTTCTTCTCCTTCTTTTAAGTCTTTGTAGCGGTAAGGGCCCGATCCGACAAACTGTACATTATGTATATCGTAGCGAAGGCTTTGAGGAGAAAGGTCTCCGAAAATGTGTTTTGGAATTATTTTTAAATTAAGGTTCTCCTTAAAGACCGCGGAAGGGCTCTCCAGAGTAAAGCGCACCTTTGTTTCGGACAGTTTTTCCGCCTTTACTCCGGTCCATTGCTGCCTTAAAGTGCTCTGAAAGGAAGGGCTTTTAATCGTGTTTACGGTAAAGACAACGTCTTCTGCGGTGATCTTTTTTCCGTTTGACCAGTAAATGTCATCGCGGAGCTCTACTTCAAAAACGCGGTTGTCCGCAGTCTCGTAGCTTTTAGCAAGGCGGGGGACAAGCTCCCCGTCTTCGTAGCGCATTAAACTTTCGAAGGCAACCTCAATGATGTCCCGTTCCGCATCGCTTTTAGAGGCGTAGATCGGATTTATAGTAAGCCAACGACTTGATTTTACAAATCCTTCCCGATAAGTTCCTCCGTGTCCGGGTACTATCTCCGTGTGGGAGTAGTAAGTTCCGAGAAGAAGAAAGAAGGAGGAAAGCAAAAAGACAAGAACAAGACCCGAAAAGACGATCTTTTCCTTTTTATTTAACACCTTAGGCAGATGCTTCCACTTTTTTACAGGAGGCCACTCTTCTGGCCAGAGCTCCTTGAGCTTGGTATACATATTCTGTTTATAGAAAGAGGTTGAGGATGGCAAGAGAGATAAAAGTTACTCCCAAAATTATAGTTCCGAAGAAAAGAGTTTTTTCCATTCCTCTTTTCTCTGTATGGAAACCTTCTCCTTGTCCGAAAGCGGAACCCATGGCCGCTTTTCCTTGTTGGAGAAGGATTACGGTTATAAGGAGCACGGAAATAATGATTTGCAAAAAAGGTAATATTTCTTTCATGTTTTATTTTTGTAATTGGAGAATAAGTCCTAAGACCCAGACAATAATGGTAGTGTAAAGCAAAGGAAGAAAAAGGTCAATACTTATTTCCAGAAAAATTGCTTGTACGAACCATACGATAGCGATGTTTATAACAAAAGTGAAAAGTCCTAAGGTAATAACGCGCAAGGGGAAGGTAATAAGATTGAGGATCGGCTTTACGAAAAAATTAATAATTCCTAAAATTATTCCTGCCGAGATTATCATCATCGGAGGATCTATCACTACTCCTTCAATAAACCGGTCTGCTAAAAAGAAACCGATTATCCCGACAACGATCTGTGAGAAAAGACTCATACTTCCCGCAGTGTACCATAAATATTGGATTTTGCAAGGTCTTTGTGCTATGATTTTGGCAGTTCACTTGAAAGGGGGCAAATAAGCAATGACAAAAAGAGGAGTCTTTCTCGGATTATGCTTCTTATTTTTATGGACATTTTTTGTCTGTTATCCTAATCCATTGGATTTGGGGAGAAGTTTTTACCGTATCTTTAATCCTCCGGTAGACGGAATCGCTGCGGTTAGCGCTTTTGAAGATCTCCCGGCGTATCCTGTTGAGATTGAGAGGTTCGTTCTGGATTCCGTTGCCTATAGTCATGACTGGGAGGTCTACGGAAGGCCTTGGTATTTTCCCAGTGTAGAAGAAGCACTTGTGGCGGGAAGAGGAGATTGCAAGAGCAGACTCATTATCTTAGCTTCAATATTTGAATATCTGGACATCTCTTACAGGGTTGTTTTCTCTCCCAGCCATATATGGGTCGATTACGAAGGGAAAATGCCGACAGCGATAGAAAATCATGAAGTGGCGATGGTTGAGGAAGGGCGCTTTTTACAGATTCCGAAGATGAATCTGGAGCGAAGCAAAGCGAGTTTCCGGGTGGCGTTTCTGGACCCTATTCCTTTAGATAAAAAACTTCTTTTTTATCAAGGAATTCTTTTCTCTTTGTTTATTATTTACCGTGAAAGAGGGGCAGTACAGTAGTTCTGCCCTGTTTTTTTTATCACTTGACAGAGATTAGAAGATAGGTAATAATGGCCTTAGCACTCTTAAGGTGTAACTGCTAAAAAGGTCATTTTATTATTAAATTAATATAACTATATGAAGATAAAACCACTTGCCGATAATATTTTAATCGAGCCGGAAAAAGAGAGGGAGAAAACAAAAAGCGGAATCCTCCTTCCGGATACGGCAGAGAAAGGAGTTCCCGAAAAAGGGAAAGTAATCGCCGTAGGGCCCGGAAAAAAGAACTCTTCCGGGAAAGAGGTCCCTCTTGAGATAAAAAAAGGAGACAAGGTCCTTTTTACCAAGTACGGTCCCAGTGAAATAAAGGTCGAAGAAAAAGAATACTTAATCGCCAAGGAAAGCGATATCTTGGCAATCATTGAATAATTATGGCTAAAAATATTTACTATCAAGAAGACGCACGAAAAAGAATGAAGGTGGGAGTGGACAAGCTTGCCGATGCCGTAAAGTACACCATCGGGCCGAAGGGACGTAACGTCGTTCTCGGACAAAGCTTTGGCTCTCCCACTATCACCAATGACGGTGTAACCATTACCGAAGAGATTGAGCTCAAAGACAAGTCGGAGAACGTGGGAGCTTCTATTGTAAAAGAAGTAGCTTCCAAAGCCAACGAAGCGGCAGGAGACGGTACTACTACCGCAACTCTTCTTGCCAGAGCAATCATCTCCGAAGGACTAAAGAACGTTACTGCCGGAGCCGATCCTCTTTCTTTAAAGAGAGGAATCACCAAAGGAAAAGACGCGGTTGTTGATTATCTTCAAAAGGAAGCGAGACCGGTTTCCAAGAAAGAGGAGATTGCGCAAGTTGCTACCATCTCCGCTGAAGACGAGGAGCTCGGTAATCTCATCGCGGAAGTGATAGAAGAAGCCGGAAAAGACGGAGTGGTTACCGTTGAAGAGTCTCGTACTTTCGGTTTGGAAAAGGAAGTTGTAAAAGGACTTCAGCTTGATAACGGATATGTCTCTCCTTATATGGTGACCGATTCGGAAAGAATGGAGGCTTCTTTTGACAATCCCCACATTCTTATAACCGACCGCAAGATATCTTCCGTCAACGAGATTGTTCCTCTTTTAGAGAAACTCTCTCAAGCGGGACAAAAAAATCTGGTAATTGTCGCCGATGAGATAGAGGGAGAAGCGCTGGCAACTCTCGTACTTAATAAGTTAAGAGGCGCTTTTAACACTTTAGCGGTAAAAGCTCCCGGATTCGGAGACAAGAAGATGGAAACGTTAAAAGACATTGCCGCTGTCTGTGGCGGTCAGGTAATTTCCGAAGAAGTGGGACTAAAGCTGGAGAGTACGGAGATCAATATGCTCGGCTCGGCACGCAAAGTTGTGGCTACCAAGGAAAAAACCGTTATTACGGAAGGAAAGGGCAAAAAGGAAGCTCTGCAAAAGCGTGTTGACCAAATAAAAAGAGAGATTGAAAACGTTACTTCCGATTTTGAAAAGGAAAATCTTCAAAAAAGGCTGGCTAAGCTTGCCGGAGGAGTAGCGGTAATCAAGGTAGGCGCTCTTACCGAGGTAGAGCAAAAGGCTCGCCAACACAA
>PUMP01000062.1 GCA_003551425.1 Candidatus Nealsoniibacteriota bacterium
CTGTCTTGAATAATCGGCATCATCAATCTCATTTGCGACAATATCATTAACAAATTCATCTGCTTCAGAAAAACTATGGTTAGTATCTAACAACATACATTCTAAATTGTCTGCACCTTCTAAGTCATCCAAGTTTCCTCTTAAAGCATTTTCAAAAAACTGAGCATAAATTTCAGCTGTTACAGCCATTCTTCTCATCTCCTTTTATTATTTTAAATTCCAGTGGGGGAGGAGTTTAACTTAAGAATCGTGTAATTTCAATATTTGAAAATACGACTTACATTGACCTTTTACCCTCAAAAGTCTGAATCATTAATTATCTACTCGCCTATGGTCTGAAGTTTCCTGGTCGTAATTACCTGTAGTCTCAGCAGGTCTAGTATGTTGATCGTGTCTTTCATTAGCTCTGTTAGGGTCAGCCCCTGTATCCACGCCTGTTTCGGGATCCCTGGCTGTATCTGGGTCTGCCTCAGGCAGTCCAAGAAAGTTTCTCAGGAATTTCTCGAGTCTATCGTCAGGTCTAATAGCGTCAACACCAGCAGCTCTAAACAGAATATTAGATAGTTTCTGTGGATCAAGTTTAGTAACAGGATCATGTTCCAGCTGAGGCCATCTGTCTTTATCAGCTATACCATTAAACCTCATCAACCTCGGAACAGCATGCTTATTAAACACTTCTTTTATTGAATTGAGCCAAGAGTCTAAAGCAGTAACAAAGAGCTCATACTTTTGTTCACTTAATGCAAAAGAGCCTCCTGAAAAATGCCCAAGCATAATAATATCAGCAAGCAATGATTGAGCCATCTGTAAAGAGTATCTTTCGATCACCTCTCCAGCATCTGTCTTCCCTTTACCTCCAGAGTTCAGTAACTCTAACTCCCAGCCAGGAGGAAGGATAGCTCCCATTTGTTCATCTTTTCTTACTCGAGTAACCATTTGTTCAGCATAAGCTTTTCTCTCTTTCGCCAGTTCACTTTGACCAAATATATCTCGAGGTACGCTAAGAGTGGGATATCCAGATAAGTCTCTCTCAATTCCGATAGCTTCAATTACCTCAAGTTTCTTCTTATAATAATAAGGTTTATAAGCAGATCTTAATACAGAACGCCCTTCAGGGTTATTCTTAAAGGAGCTAGGTCTAAAAAGTAACAACTTTTCAATAGGAATATATACTAAGTCTTGCCTTTTCTGACTTCTCTGGTATAAACCGTCTAGACCACCCTCATCATCTATCTCCCAGCGTTCTATGGTATCTTGAGATCTTATTGGAATCTTCTTCCAGCCAATCTTACCATCTTCCCTCTCTTTATACACTATCTCGTGTACAGAAAATCCGTAGGGGAGCATAGATAAAACCTCGGATAAGAAATCCTGAAATGTATGGGACATCCCGTCTAAACAAGATTCTAGAAACTCTTTTTGTTCCTCATCCTCTCCTTCAGCGTGCCAACCAGCTCTTCTCAAATGCATCTCAATCGCAAAAAGGATAGCACCAATAATAGGGTCATTACGCATTTCTTTATAAGCCCTCATACGTTGATGTAAATATTTTAGCTTCGGAACAAAGTCCTCAGCAATTATACCAGCGTGCTCCTTTAAACCTACATTTCCAAGCTCTCTATAAGTCTGCTTTTCTACGTCAATGTCATTTAACTCGTTCACTTCATCTTACCTCCTCCCCCACTTAATAGTTATAATCTGACCATTCTACATAGTCAAAGTCAGGTCTTCTAGCTAATCTGTCTCCCATACCTGTCTGTTCTTTTACTCCAACAGAAATAGGCATATTCACTCCAGCAAGATTATCTTTCATAGTCATCATCAATCCATCAGCTCTATTAGGAGACTCCAATCCTTTTGATCTCATTTTCTTTTTACTTTCTATTTGTATTCTACCACGCGAATCTATCTCATATTTTAATGTAGTTAACTGATTAAAAAGCTTGTCATCCGTTTGAGGCAATGAAATAGGTCTTTCTGCCTCAGGATCTAAATGTTCTCTTAATCTCCAGTAAAGTTCAGCTCTATGATTTCTAAATCTACCATCAGGGTCATCTTCAGGTTTAGCTTGTCCAGTAACCCCTACAGTGTATATATCTGTTTCCTGTAAATTGCCCTCGACACCATAACCTACACCAACATTATCTACGTATACTGTGCCATTCTTATCCACTAAAGCAGCTACTTTTCTAGTAAGTTCAGGAGCACTTAATCCTTGCCAAGTTGTAGACTCATAAACATGAACTCCTGCTCTAGGAACAAGAGCAATTTCGTCAAGACCTCCACCAGAGGGATCCAACCCATACACGATGGGTCCGTCAGGCTCAGAGTTTAACCAACGTTGTTGAGCCTTGACAGCCCATGTATATGGTATAAGCATTTCTTCACTGGAAGGAGGAAACTCAGCCAGTACCTGAGATTTCCAACGAGGACTATCCTCTCCATATTTATTTCTTTGATCTTCAATCCATTCATTAGTAACTAGCCCAGGAATTACTTCTTTGTTCTGTTCGATATTAGGTGTTTCAAAGGCTCTTATAGTAAACTTTTCAAACTTAGGATCATCAAACATTTCATAAAAATGACCCTCTGGAGATAGAGGGTTTCCTATTGCTAGGAAATGACAGTCAGCACCAGTCATTAATGAATCGAGTAACCTCTGGTGTATTTCAGGTTCAATTCCTGCAGATTCATCTTCAATTATTAATACATGAGGAGCATGAGCTCCCTGTAGTCTGGAAGGGATATTAGTAGTGAATCCTCTAGCAAAATGCTGAGGACCACATCTAATCTCGTGCTTTAACAATTTAGAACCTAAGGGAGCCTTTGCAGCCTCATAAGTCTTATGAATAGGTTGCCAAATGTTATCAAGCTGTCTATAAGAAGGAGCAGTGGTAAGAGCTATTGAATTAGGGTATAAATGAACAAAAGCTTTTACAGCCATTCCCGACAAGAAGCTTTTTCCGGATGCATAACAGCTCTTCACTGCCGTATAGCGATTATTAAATACTGATCTCATTATCTCATCTTGTTTTTTCCAAAGCTCTACGTCAAAAGTATCATAAATCCACTTAGAAGGATTTTTTCGGTAAGACTTTATTGCAGTTTTTGCTTTTGTAGGAGGTCTCCCTCTTTTCTCTACCATTATTTATCACCCATATCTAATAATCCAGTTAGTACTTTCTGGTCTTCAGGACTTAGGTCACCTAAGGCATCAAAAGTTTTAACTACACGTTTCAATTTTCTCTTTAATTCAATCACATGCTTTCGGGATTTTAACTTCATCTCAAAGGGATAACCTCTATCCTCTAAAATTGCTTGAATAGCAGGTTCATTTTCTCTTCCTCTTATTAATTTTCTTATCTTATCAGCGTGCTTATGACATGCTGGGCATAACACAATCACATCACTGTCTGACTCATTATAAAAATTATCATAGTTTAAATGATGAACATGAAGTGCAGTTTGCATTTTACTACACCATTCACATTCATAATCAGCCATTTTCAACCATCTTTCACGCTTTCTATACCAATATTCCGAGTTAATATATGCATGATAACCACTAGTTAAAGACATCATTTAGCCCCCTTACTTTTGACTCCAAGTGGGGGAGGAGTTTAGTTTGGATTTTTTTCCTCTCCTTAGAAATTATATAATAAAAAGAATCAGAGAACAGGCTGACCTCGGAGCCAGGAATCAGCCTAACAGAGGGAGCTCTCCTCTGGTCTCTGAAAGCTTGCTAACTGTTAATATCTTACTCTTCGCTTTCTTCTTCCTCGATGTCTGCGGAGTGTTCTCTTACAATATCTAACCAGGTGACCTCAGCGTCGACATTTACATCTACGTTATCGTTATACTTCTCAGGCCTGTTAGCTTTGATTGCTCGGTCAAGAGCATTTACCCTGGCTACTCCTTGTACTCGAGGGTCAAGTCCGAGTCCACATTTAAATAAATCAGCTTCAAGTACATCGGTAAAACAATACTTGGCTGTGTCTTCCTCATCTTCGAATCCTTCTAACTGCTTTCTCCATTCGTATACTCTTGTTGTAGTTATGCCTGCGATGGCAGCAGCTCCCGTCATTGTTCCACATCGGGATAAACCTTCCAAGTAATCTCGAGCGTCAGAAGGGTATACATCAGGAGGCGTGTAAGGAGATTGCTCTATCAATCCGTGTTGCTTAAAGCCTGCTGTACTTTTAATTGGTCTGCGTTGCCTTACTCTCTTTCTTTCCATTCCATGGTTTAATACATCTTCTTTATTCTTATCGGTCATTTCTGACACCTCCTATTCTTTCGTATTTTCAAATATTGAAATTACTGTTTTATCTTTCGCACATTTAAAACTTTTATCTGTTCTCATCTATATTATATATGGCTTTTTAATTAAAGTCAAGTAAAAGTCTAAATTTTATAAAAATTTTTTTGTTTTAATTATTTGAATATTTTTACTTTGTAATTTTACTTGACAAATTCAAATATATTTGGTATAATATAAGTACAGTGAGGAAGAAAATATTCTTTCTCGCAGTGGGGGAGGAGTCAGGAGCCTCTGACCGGATATTCTCCAATTAGAGGCTTCTGAACCTTACATATTTTTTTATTCTATATCAAACATATTTGAAATAGGAGAGGTTAAATTGGAAAAATTAACTGAAGAGCAGAAAAAGTTGGTTGTTGAGAATCAGGGGATTGCCTACGAACAAGCAGGTAGATGGCAAAATAAGTGTCCTCTTGATTATGATGAATTATGTTGTATGTTTCTGGAGGCTCTTACAAAGAGTGCAAGAACTTATGACTCGAATAGAAAGGCTAAATTTGTTACCTACGCATGGACAGGCATAAAACACACTATTTATAGGTGGCTAAGAGACCAACAAGCAGATAAAAGACGAGGTACTTGTCTACCCTTTTCAGAGCTTATGTTTGTTGACGACGAGGGTCATGAATCGCCTAATTATGAATTGCAAGAAAAGCTTATTCAAGACTCTCCTGAGCAATTCGTAGTTGACGTGATGGAAATGTTAGAGTTTATTGATACGCTATCTGATAGAAGAAAAAAGATACTCTGGTATTATGCTGTTAAAGACTTAGACCAAAAGGAAATAGCAGATATTATAGGAATCTCTCAAGTTTCAATCTCTAGGAATTTGAAAACTATCAGAAGTAAAGGACAGGAATTTTTGGAGGGGTGATTATAATTCCACAGAAATCAATTTACGTAAAGCAACTAGATAAGATTTATTGGGATAAACTGGAAGAGATAGCTAATAAAAAAGGGATGTCCAATAGCGAGTTTGCTATGAAAGCTATAAAAGAGCACTTAAGGACACATTATCTATCTAAGGAGGAGAGTAGAGAATGAGTGAAAAACAAGACATTGCTAGAGCAAGAAACTGGTCAAAGTGTATGATTTGTGGAGCTCAGGGGTTATTTAGACACATTCTTCAAACTAAGGAAGACGTTCTCTCAGAGGTTGAAAAAGATGAAATTGAGGAGATGTGTGAACAGACTGAAGAATTAGCTGATAACTGGAATTTAGGCACTAAAAAGGTTTTAAACGACTTATGATTTTCAGTGGGGGAGGAGTTTAGGTAGAATTTTGTAATTTCAACTTTTGAAAATATGAACTTCTGTTTTTGGAAAGGATGAAATAAAATGTCAACCTACTTTGTGAAAGGTGAGAAGCTTAAGAAACTGAGAGAGGCTAATGACTGGTATATGAAAGACGTTGGAGAAAAGCTTAATCTTACAGGAGCTCAATATGGTAAAAGAGAACGAGGAGAAATGTCGTTTACTATTGAAGAGTTTCTTCTTTTACACGATATATTTGAGATGCCTCTAGAAATCTTTTTAGACTATGTAATAGGGGAGGAATAAAATGTGGATAAATTTGAGAAAATTGATCTTATGTTTAAGAAGTTAGGCTCTAAACTTATTAGTATAAATAATAATAGAAGAGACCGATACTACACTCTCACTTATGAAGAGCCTAACTCCTTTCACCGAGAAGAAAAAACAATGAAAGTTCCTGGTAGGCTGTTCATCGGGATTCAATGTGGATTAGAGGATTATATAGGTGATAAAATAGAAAGTGCTGATAAAAGGAGTGATAAGGTGGAAGACGCTGTACTAACTGTAGAAAAGAAAATTTTTAATACTGATCTATTGGTAAAGGGTAATCTTGTTACTGTATACAGGACTAATGGTGAAGTTAATGATTGTCTCCTTTTAAAAGTTACTGAAGAAAATCTTAAAGCGGCTATTGCAGTTGATAAATCGAGTGAACCCTATATACTTTTCTTGAAGGCTAGTGAAGTTGACCGAGTTGCTGTTCATGTCTGATTTTCAGTGGGGGAGGAGTCAATATGTTAGGAAGGATAAAGAAAATGCACGAGGATATAGAGGGTTTGGAAATTGACGAATGACTGTTCGGTTAATTTAGACTTTTATTTTTGACTTTTCTGAAGTTTTTTCTTGACAAAATTGTTTTTCTATGGTATAATTAGAGTATAAAAGTTTGGGAGAAAACTATTTAAAATCTCCCTTCTGAGAGACAGGCTTACTTATTGAGAACAGTTTTTGAGGACGCTTTCTGTCCTCTTCTCTGCTTTTTATCTTCTGTTCTCCTCTCGGAGCTGATTTCAATAAACCCCTAAGGAGGGACTTATCTAATGGCATTAGAAGAAAAATATTCTAAAAAGTATGACTGTAAAAGTGTAGAATTGGTGGATGAAGGTAATGGGAAAGAGACTTATAAAATCTTAGTTACTAAGAATAATGGAGAGCTTAAAGACTTTATTGAAGTTACTGTTCCAGCAACTGTTGATACTGCTGTTGAGGAAATGGGAGCAGGAGAAGTTGTTAATATGGTGCAGAAAAGGCTAGTTACTGAGGCAAGGAATAGAAAACGGTCTAGAATGGTTTCTGAAGAAGAAAAAGAACAGCAAAGAGAAAGAGAACTTTCTAGAGTTGAAAAGCTTATTGAGAGCTTGAAACAAGATGGTCTTTCTCAAGAAGAAATCATGGAGCAATTGAACGCCTAAATAGAACAGTAGTTGAGGACGGCTCTTTGTCCTCTTCTCTGTCCTCGGGAGAAGGGTAGTTGAGGACGCTTTCTGTCCTCTGCTCTTCTCCCTTTTTTTATCTATAGAATATCTGAGGAGAATGGTCTTTATTCTCGGGAGGACGCTTTCTGTCCTCTTCTCTGTCCTCTCGGGCTATGCGTTTTCTGAATACTATAAAAATGAGAACGGCTCTCTTTCCTCTCCTTATTCAATATCTGAGGAGAATTGTATGTGATTGTTGATGTATCGGTTTCCCGGAGGGAATATTCAAAATCTTCCACAATTTCTGAGGATTAAGAAAATTTAGAATAGTGTGAATATCCTGAATAATTTGAATCTTATCACTATTCAGAATAAAATCACTATTCAGAATAA
>PUMP01000032.1 GCA_003551425.1 Candidatus Nealsoniibacteriota bacterium
TGTATGTTTGATCGATAAGCGAAAGTAACGTTTCTTCTATTCCGTCCTCTTCATTGTGAGCCGGAATAATTGCAAACACCCTCACAATAACCACTCCTTTCTTAATTTTTATTCAATTTTTTAATGAACTTTATATTCCATGCGCTCTAATTAGAAGCTCATGAAAATTACTGGTACCGAGGGAACAATATCTTCCCCATTACTTGACTCAAATCTCTTAAGCTCTAGAGATTCTATCTTTATCCCCTCTTTTGTCGGATAAATTCTAGAAACAATCTCTCCATCCTTAATAATTTCTACAAATGCCTTATCAATTTCCACGACATTGCTTTTGGGCCTTCTCATTCTAATCCTAGTCACTTTTTCTCCCAAGCTACACATATAACATTCTTCTCAGTATTTTTCACTTTCTCACCTCTTTTTTAGTGTACAGAAAAACAGAGATAAACCTTGTCCTCCTTTTCATAATTATATAATACAATAATTTTATATAAAAAGCAAGTATTAGAAAATGTCCTGGTAAAATTTGCAGGGGTACCAGGATTCGAACCTGGAACCTTCCGGTTTGGAGCCGGACGCTCTTCCGGTTAGAGCTACACCCCCAAAAGAGAATTTATCTCTTCCTTTATTTCAACTTCATTTTATGCAAAGTGTGTTTTCCGCACTTCTTGCAAAACTTCTTAATCTCAAACTTTTCCTCGATTGATTTTCCTTTAGTGGTAGCAATGTGATAATTGGTTTGCTTGCAAACATCACAATCAAGCTTGATAAATGGTCTTTTTGTTCTTGTAGTCATAATTTTTGCTTATATAAAATAAAGGAGCCGAGACCGGGATTTGAACCCGGGGCCTTTCCCTTACCATGGGAATGCTCTGCCACTGAGCTATCTCGGCAAAATGGTGGGCCGGGAGGGATTCGAACCCCCGTAGGCTTACGCCAGCAGGTTTACAGCCTGCTCCATTTGGCCACTCTGGTACCGACCCTACTCTATCAATTCTAGCACAAGACACCTATTCTTTCAATATATCTACTTTTCAAAAGATTCTCCGTGTCCCGGATATATAACAGTGTCGGAAGGAATTTCTTTTCTGATTCTCTCTAAGCTTTCCTTCATCTCTTCCTGAGAGCCTCCGGGAAGATCGGTTCTACCGTGTCCATCGGAAAACAAAGTATCACCGCTTAAAAGAAAACCCTTTCCTAAAAGACATATTGAATCTTTAGTATGGCCAGGAGTGTGCAAAACACGCAAAACAGATTTTCCTATCTCTATTTTATCTCCTTCTTTCAAATCATTTAAAATTTTTGCTCCCGTTTCTCTTGCCACTTTTTTGTTTGCAAAAGTATGATCCGGGTGAGAGTGTGTATTGATAATATACTTGACTCCTCCGCCTTCTTTTTCTATTTCTTTTATAATCTTTTTTGTATCTGCCCCCGGATCAACAATCGCAACCTCTCCTTCCGAAAAAAGAAGATAACAATTGGTTTGTAACATTCCTACTATTATGCGTTTTATTCTCATATTATTTTTTGGAAATAAAGCCCTTTCCTCTTAATTTGCGATGATAAGAAAGCGCAAATCTGTGTGCTTCGTCGCGTACCTTAATTAACAGTTCTTTACTTATCCCGGAAGGCACCTTTCCTACAACTTTATCATACCTTCTTTCTTTCCCTTTTGCTATACCTGCCACGGGAATCTTTATTCCCTCTTCGCTTAAGACCTTTTTTACCGCACTTACCTGTCCTGCTCCTCCATCGATAAGAATAAAGGACGGAAGTGGCCAATCGTTTCTCATTCTTCTTCTTATCATCTCTTTCATCATCCCTGTATCATCGGGACCGACAACCTCTCTTATCTTAAAAAGCCGATACTCCGACTTGCAGGGTTTTTCTCCGGAAAAAACAACCATCGCTCCTACCGCAAATCTTCCGGAAATATTAGAAATATCATATCCCTCTATTCTGATTCCCTCTCCTTCTTTTTTGCTTGTAATCAGTGCCGTGTCTTGGATATAGGAAAGAGCGTCCAATTTTCTTTTTATATTTCCCGCCTCTTCAAAACGTAAATCACTACTTGCTTTTTCCATCTCCTTTTTAAGGGCGGTTATAACTCTCTTTTTCTTTCCTTTCAAAAAAAGCTCTATGTTCCTTATCTCTTTTAAATATTCTTCTCTTTTTATCTTCCCCGCGCAAGTACCCGGACAAAGCCCCATCTGGTAATAAAAACAAGGAGATCCTTTTTCTATTTCTTTTTCCGTGTGAACTGAAAAAGGAAATATCTTTCTTATTATCCTTAAAGCCCGTCTTATCTCTTTGGAATATATAAAAGGACCAAACACGCTTCTTTCGTTGCTTCTCTGCCTTTCCCTGTCTCTTTGCAGCAGAACACGTGGATATTCTTCTTTGGTAATTACTATATAAAGAAAGCTTCTGTCGTCTTTTTCTTTTACATTATACCACGGATCATGCTTTTTGATGAGCCTTGCTTCTTCCACAAGAGCCTCTATTACCGTTTCGGTTGTTATAAATTCAACATTTTCCGCTTCTTGAGCTATTTTTTTCGTCTTTTTATCTCTCCTACCGGTATAATAACTCTTTACCCTTCTTTGCAGATTAGCGGCCTTGCCAACATAAATTACTCCCCTTTCCTTGTTTGAGAAAAGATAAACTCCCGAAGACCGGGGAAAGCTGTTTATTTTTTCCAAAATATTAACCATTAAAGCATCTTTTTAAATATTTTCCCGTTAGGCTTCCCGCTTTTTTAGAGACTTCCCTTGGCGTTCCAAGAGCTATGACCTCTCCCCCTTTCTCTCCTCCTCCCGGACCTAAGTCTATAACATAATCAGCGTTCTTGATAACATCCAAGTGATGCTCGATTACTATCACCGTGTTTCCCCGATCAACCAATCTTTGGAGCACATAAAGAAGTTTTTTGACATCTTCATAGTGGAGTCCTACTGTGGGCTCATCTAAAATATAAAGTGTGTTGCGCGCGTCCGTCTTGGCAAGCTCGGCAGAAAGCTTTACTCTTTGCGCCTCTCCTCCCGAAAGCGTCGTTGCAGATTGCCCCAGAGTCAAATATCCCAGACCCACATCACTTAATATGCGAAGTTTTTTTTCAATCCACGGGGTATCTTTAAACAAAGAAAGCGCTTCCGTTACCGTCATCTCAAGCACTTCAAAAATATTATGATTTTTGTATTTTACTTCCAAAGTTTCTCTATTAAATCTCTTTCCGCCACAAACCTCACACGTTACAAAGACCGTAGGAAGAAAGTGCATCTCTACTGCAATGTATCCGTAACCATTACAATTCTCACAGCGCCCTCCGGGAACATTAAAACTGAATCTTCCCGGACTCCATCCACGAAAAGAAGCCTCTTTGGTAAAGGAAAAAAGCTCTCTAATCCCCGTAAAAGCCCCTACGTAAGTAACGGGAGTAGACCGCGGAGTTCTCCCAATGGGAGCTTGGCTTATGTTAACCGATCTCTTTATGTATTCAGATCCTACTATCTTACGATCAGATTTACCGACAAGATTCTTATAAACAACATCATACACTAAAGTGCTTTTCCCCGAGCCGGAAACCCCTGTTACCGCTACAAAACGAGAGAGAGGTATGTCAACATTAACTTTTTTCAAATTATGTTTCGTTGCCCCTCTCACCTTGAGAAATGGCGTAGACTTTTTTAAGCTCCTCCATTCTTTAGGACAAGGAATATTCTTTTCTTTTCTAAGATAATCTAAAGTAAGGGACCTTTCCTTTTTATCTTCCAGTAGCTTGGAAACTTCCCCTGAAGCTACGATCTCCCCTCCGTTTACTCCCGCTCCCGGCCCAAAATCAACCAAATAATCGGAAGAAAAAATAGTTTCCTCGTCGTGCTCTACCACTACAATAGTGTTCCCGATATCCCTTAGTTCGTGCAGCGTTTTAATAAGTCGAGCGTTGTCTTCCTGATGAAGGCCAATAGTTGGTTCGTCCAGAATATAAAGCGTACCCACCAAGCGCGATCCGACCTGTGAAGCAAGCCTTATTCTCTGCGCTTCTCCTCCCGAAAGCGTAAAAGCGGCACGATCAAAGGTAAGATAATCAAGGCCTATCTCGGAAAGGAATCTTACTCTGTCCTTTATCTCTCTGAGGGGAGCTTTTGCGATCTCCTTTTCATGCGGTTTCAATTTTTTTTCCAGACCCTCAAAAAACTTTCTCCCTTCATCAATGGACATTCCGACTACCTCCGAGATATTCTTTCCCTCTAAAAGTACATGTAAAGCTTCTCTGCAAAGCCTCTTGCCTTCGCATGCCGGACAAATCTTACTTGAATAAACCTCTTCTCTTCCCAAGCCCCTGCACTCGGGACAAGCGCCATAGGGGCTATTGAAAGAGAAAAGGCGTGGTTCTATCGCCGGATAAGAAAAGTTGTCTCTGGGACAAGAGAGTTTTTCGGAAAAACGATGCTCTTCTTTTTGGGTTAAAACGTCCAAAAACCCGTTTCCTTTATTAAGCGCTACTTCAACTGCTTCCGTCAACCTCGCTTTTACTTCCTTTAAAGGCATCTCCATGGGAACTTCATCCACCATTACGGAAATGTCGTGCCTTTCATAGCGAGGCATCACTATTCTTTCTCGCAAAGAATGGTACTCTCCGTCAATCTTTACTTTTTTAAACCCTTCATTTAAAAGGTCGTATAAGAGTTGATAATACTCCCCTTTTCTACCTCTTACGATAGGAGCTAAAATCGTAACTTGTTTTTTTTCTTTAAGGCTTAAAATAATGCTGACTATCTGGTCTGTGGTAAGAGAACTTATTTCAAGCCCGCACTCCGGGCAGTAAGGTCTTCCAACTCTTGCAAAGAGAACCCTCAAAAAATCGTATATCTCCGTCATGGTTGCGACCGTAGAGCGAGGATTATGGGAATGTGATTTCTGATCAATGGAAATTGCGGGAGAAAGGCCTTCTATGTTATCTACCTCCGGCTTGTCCATACGGCTCAAAAACTGCCTTGCATAAGCGGACAAAGACTCTACATAACGGCGTTGTCCTTCCGCAAAGATAGTGTCAAAAGCAAGAGAAGACTTGCCCGAACCGGAGATTCCGGTAAAAACCGTCATTTTATTCCGAGGTATTTCAAGATTTACATTCTTGAGATTATTTTCTCTTGCCCCTTTAATTTTTATTTGTTCTTTCATCTTTCAATTTTTTAATTTCATCACGTAAAATAGCCGCTAGTTCGAAATTAAGATCTTTTGCGGCTTTGCGCATCTCTTTCTCTTTGCTTTTAATAAATTTATCCATGGCTTCTTTGTTTTTGGGAAGCGGGCCTTTTTCTATCTCCAGAACCTCTTCCGTGGGGACGATATCGGTTATTTCTTTTTCAATAGTCTTGGGAGTAATGCCGTGTTTTCTGTTGTACTGGAGCTGTAAAACTCTTCTTCTTTCCGTCTCTTCAACAGCCCGTTTTATAGATCCCGTAATTTTATCGGCGTAAATAAGGACCTCTCCTTCGACATTGCGCGCAGCCCGACCAATAGTTTGAATTAAAGAAGTCTCACTGCGCAGAAAACCTTCCTTATCCCCGTCAAGAATCGCCACTAAAGAAACTTCCGGAAGATCGAGTCCTTCCCGAAGGAGGTTTACTCCCACCACTACATCTATTTCTCCCTTGCGCAATGAAGTAAGAACCCTTATCCTATCAAGTGATTTTATATCACTGTGGAGATAAGAAACTTTTATCTTTCTTTCCTTAAGATACTCCGTTAAGTCTTCTGCCATTTTCTTGGTAAGAGTGGTAACCAGTGCTCTTTGATTTTTCTCTGTCTTCTTCTCTACTCTCTCTAAAAGATCTTTTATCTGGCCTTCACACGGCTTTATGACAACCTGCTGATCAACAAGGCCGGTAGGACGAATAATCTGCTCTACAATTTTTTTACTCTCCCTTTTCTCGTAGTCCGCCGGAGTAGCGGATATATAGATTGTTTTTTCAACCCTTTCGTCAAATTCTTGAAAAGTAAGTGGTCTGTTATCTATCGCAGAAGGAAGCCTGAAACCATTTTTTATCAACTCCTCTTTTCTCGACTTATTTCCATAATACATTGCCCCTATTTGAGGAATGGTAATATGAGATTCATCAATTACGGTTAAAAAGTCTTCTCCGAAATACTCAAGCAAAGAAGAGGGTTGCTCTCCTTCCGCTCTCCCCGACAAGTGTCGAGAATAATTTTCTATCCCGTGACAGAACCCCATCTCTCTTATCATCGCTAGATCATTTCTTGTAATTTTTTCAATTCTTTCCGCCTCCAAGGGCATATCTTTTTTCTCAAAGTAACGAATTCTTTCTTTCATCTCTTCTTCTATTTTTTTCAATGCCCCCTCTCTGGTTTCTTCCTCCGAGAGAAAATGGCGAACGGGTGAAATAATAATCTCTTCGGTCATAGGGGTCTTTCCCGGGACAAAACCTTCCACTGGATCTACGGAAAAAATAGACTCTACCAAGTCCCCTGAAAGCTCTACTTGATAAATAATATCTTCGTTTACCGGGGCTATTTGAAAAGTATCACCTTGTACGCGAAATCTTCCTCTTTCCAGGACGGAAGGAGTCCGCTTAAGATGCATGTTCAAAAGAGAAGAGATAAGTTCTTTACGATTAATGCGATCCCCTCTCTTTAGATGAAATATATTTTTGGCATAAGCGGAAGGAACTCCAAGGTCATATATACAAGATACGGAAGCAACTACGATAACATCTCTTCTGGTTAAAAGTGCGGTTGTTGCCGCGTGGCGTAATTTATCAATCTCTTCGTTTATAAGTGCCTCTTTGCGGATATAAGTGTCAGTGCTTTTGATATATGCTTCCGGTTGATAGTAGTCGTAATAAGAAACAAAATAATGAACCGAGTTCTCCGGAAAAAAGTGGCGAAACTCATTGCAAAGTTGAGCGGTAAGCGTTTTATTGTGACTTATTATCAATGTAGGTTTTTGCACTTTTTCAATAACCGAAGCAATAGTATATGTTTTTCCCGACCCGGTAACGCCAAGCAAGGTTTGTTTATCCAAACCTTTCTTTAGTCCCTGAGTTAAGCCCTCGATCGCCTTGGGCTGATCTCCGGCCGGATTAAATTTTGCTTTTAACTTCATACACAAAAGTCCCTCTTTTTTGTTACTATAAGAGGGGTGGTAACCGACTTTAGTATATCACTTTTCTTACTAAAATCAAATTATCCTACGCGAATTCTCATCTGAAGTGCACCACTTCTTGAAAACACAAGTGCCCGTAGAGTAAGATAAGTAATAAGGAATTATTAACTTAACTACGGACACTTATGTACAAACATTTTAGCAAAGAA
>PUMP01000045.1 GCA_003551425.1 Candidatus Nealsoniibacteriota bacterium
AAAAAAGAACAAGCCGAACCACACCTTTCTCCAACCTGCGCAGGTACATCAAATTATCGAGAAGTCTCGGGAACACAGTTACGCCGACGGATATAATTATATGACCGGTTTGCTCAAGGTTGCCGTCCATACCGGGCTTCGAAAGGGAGAGTTGCTTGCCCTCAAGTGGGACAAGGTGGACTTAGAGGAACAGACAATAAGCGTCCATCGTGTCATGCAAGCGGATCGAACTATTGTCGATCGCACGAAGAACGAATCCAGCCGGAGGACAATATCTGTCAATAATACCGTTACAGGTGTTTTCGGGCAAAATAAAAAAGAACAGGCGGAAAACCGCCTGCTCCTGCCGAACAGTGTTTTTCAGGACAACAACCTCGTCTTTTGCTGCAAGGACGGCCGTCCTCTTAATTATAATTATATCTACGTCCTTTTTGCAAGGTTCGCGAAGTCCGTCGGTGTGGACGCAACATTCCACGACTTGCGGCATACCCACGCCAGCCTGCTGCATCAGTCTGGCGATGTGGATCTTAAGGATATTCAAGACCGACTTGGACACTCCAATTACTCAACTACAGCGGATATTTATGCGAAAGCCGATACCACATCTCGCGAAGTGGCAGAAAAAATGGAGGACATTTTGTAGTTCGGCACACGTTCGGCACATTTAGAGGTTCAAGGCCCCTCCTGGTATTTCCTGGGAGGGGTCATTATCGTTGGTAGGTGGCGGAGAGGGAGGGATTCGAACCCTCGTTAGGGCGAAGCCCTAAACATGAACTCCAATTTTGCTTTTCCGTTATCGAGAGTTCTACGAAGTGCTATAAACCATTGGTATGACTGAACTGTTATTTTTACCCTTTTTCCTGTTTCTATGCCTTTTTCGAGATCTCGACACACAAATGGCACACGGTGTACCGGAAAATAGATCCTCTCCGCCCTCAATACACCACCCAAACCACTCACTCCCAATTTTTTCTTTTATACCATACACTGGGTCTTGACCTTATATCCATTTCATATTAGATGTATATGTAGGGAATAGCCGAAATGTTACTCTTTTATCCGAAAGTTTAAAGGTAATTATTTCCTTCCCCTGTAATAAAATAGTAAACCGAAAGGAGCATATTGTATATGGCAAAGATAAGGTGTCACCTTGCCGAAATACTGGCAAGACGAAACACTACACTTAGAGAATTGGAAGACAAAACAAAATTGAATTACAGTCACCTGAGCGACATCAAAAGGGAAAGGAAAATTCCTAACCTGGATACGGCTTTCAAGATCGCCGAAGCCCTGGGGCTGTCGGTGGATGATATTTGGACAAAAAAATAAACCCCCTTGCGGGGGCGTCGGCTTGCGTTGCTCGTATATCAATATGGGCTTTCGAGATCCATGTACCCGTAATGCGTAGAGTCTTCACCTTCCTTGTCAAACACCCAAAGCCCGCCTTCGTCTTTTTCAGACACACCTACTGAGGCTACATGGTTATTGCGGCTGTTCCGCACAACCAACATGCCTCCTTTCATTGCCGCCTCAAGAACAAGTTGGGAGCGGCCCCATTGGTCATACATGGCCAGCCCGCTCCCGCCGTGGTTCCCTCTGCCTAAAACGATCATAACTTCTCCCTCTTCGTCCACAACCTCCAACCTCTCCACCTGTATCTTCTCCGCCTCTATCTCACCCATAACCAGATCCTCCACCATCGAAGCGGCACCCGCGAAGTCCATTCCCACAAAAGAAGTCACCAGGGAAAGTATCAGGAGCGGGTATATGATAAACCTTTCATATTTAGTCAATTTTACCACCTCCTTTAGATAGTGTATTCATTACTCTGCCCGAATGTCCTTTAAAAAATAAAAAAATGCCCCCATTTCGGGGGCAGAAAGGTGCATTCGGTCAGTTTTGCGTTCTAAGGGGTCTATTGTCTCGAATTTAATATATAGGTGCTATCACAAGGGCCACCAAAATAAAACACCCTTATTCGTCCTTCTGCGGCTTCGGTTTTTGAAACTCGGGCTTAAACTCTCTATCCAGACCGACTTTTTCGCGAATGTCCCCTTTGAACTTCTCAACAGCCTCGGAGGGGTCTTTCGTGTGCTCCTCGACGAACCCTTCCAGCTGTCTATCAATTTTTTCTAGCTCTCTTCCGCCCCCTCCCCGCCGTCCCTGAAAAAATTTATCTTTTCAAGCAGACCGACGGCCCCCTCGTAAATTTTGGTGAGTCTGTTTTCAAAGCTCTCCCAGGGAACGGGAAGGTCGTCCTCGGTCACATCATCAGCGAGTTTGTATATTTCTTCGAGGACACTGAGGACAAACTTTTTCTCATCTTCGCTCCCCCTGTCTTCCTCCTCCTCGCGTTCCTCTACCATAATTACCAGGCTCCATAGAAACCTTATGAAGGGCAGGACAAAGGACAGTATGTTGCCCACCCTACCGATCCAGCTTCCCGCGCTCGACAGCTTGCCCAGCATAGCTTTTTCCTCCTCTCGATCATTTTCAACATTCGGTACCCTCCGGGCCCTGTTAAACCATCCTTTCTTGAAACGTTCAAGATCGGGGTTTTTATCGATCAGCGAAAGGTAGTGTTCCTTCGACTCAACGATAAGGACACCTATAAGTTCGTCAGGATCCACCCTTTCTATCGCCCCCAGGGTTTCCGGTCCAAGCACGCCGTCCACCTTAACCGGCTCAAAAGCGGCGACCAGGGCTTTCTGGAGGAGTCTAATGGCCGTACCCGGCCCCATATTGACCGCCATATCAAAAACTTTGACCGCCACTTCGGGCGGTCGTATGCGGTCGTATCCGTATTTTCCCCACCAGTCGTGGCGGTAGATCTCTTCCGCCTCTTCCCTGGTAAGGTTTTTTATGTCAAGGTCGGGGTAGTCTTTCGAGGAAAGCCCATAATTTGTTGTGCCGTCCCGGACCGGGTTTTCGGCAAGACCGCCCTCGTTCTCAAGCACATACTCAATGGCCGCGCTGAACAGATCATCGCCCAATACTTTCACCTCCCCGGCCTCAAGCCCCTGCGGCCAAAAGAACGACCATAATGGATAATGCAGACACCAGGACGGTTATAGTAATAGAGACCGCCCATGTCGGGCGGCCCCTCATTTCTTTGGTAAGGTCTGACACTGACTCTTCTATGCGATCTACGGCCTGGTTGTGCTGTCTCTCCATGCTATCCACCCTTTGTTCAAGTTTCCGACCGAACTCGCACCCTTCTTTCCCTTTGCCCATTTGGTATCACCCTTTACAGTACAACGCATATGCCTATTCCTCCGGTATCGGCTCTCTTTCAAGGGCAGCCCGCGCTGTATTAAGGATCTGCATTTGTAGTTCATCAAGAAGCTCTCTTTCACGTTCGCCCGTAATGTCTGGGTTTTCATGTATCTGGGTTTCCGCCCGGCGCAATTCCGCTATCCTCCTCCGGGCGCCTCGGAGTCTCTCCAGGTCACGGAACTCTTGAGGGTCCACCGTGACCTCTTCCCCGCGCTGCTGCTGAAGCTGGAAAGTGTTGTAGGATCTCTCCTGCTTTTCGAGTTCGTCATACAGTTGGTTAACGCTTTCGGGAGAAATAAACGGTTTGCGCAGGAAGCGGTTGAGCCCCGGTACTCTCTCGAACCACTCGCGGTGAACGACGGTCTCGGGATCAAGTGTACCGGCAAGCATATCAATGGTATCTGTAGTAAGCGTTCCCAGGGTCCCGGTGTAGCCCCGCACAAGGTGATCAATGTGACGCGGGGACACCCTGCCCCCGGTTGCATCGGTAATTTCTCTCGCCACAGTTGAAGTGTAGGGGCTGTATTGTTCGCCGGGTTCCAGTCTCATTTCGCTTTCCGGTATTATGGGTCTGCCTCCGATAAACATGCTCTGGTTGGCCCACATTTCAACCAACGGCGCAATTGCCTGTGGAATAAAAAACGAATGGGGATCGCCCGGAAATGCAAACCTGAAGAAGTTCGACGCCAGATCTTCGAAGGCTTTAGGATCTTCTGTCTCCACAAACTCAAGAATCCGCTCGGGGATCGTACCGAATATCTGCCCGTCAAGAAAGGACTTCGGCAGTTCAAGAATGAAGTTGGGAAACGGTATATGATAGAAAAGATCACGCCTCCACCTGGGCATCTCCTGTATCCGGGGGTCGCCCCGGTTCAGGAGGTAAAGCGCTGTTGCGAACGTGGTTGTGGCCAGTCCCCGCAGAAGAAAGCCGACCTTGTCTTTGGCGAAGGACTCCACCTTGAGGGCCCAATCCTGAATGTTGGCGTTGAGGAAGGGGTATATCCTGTTTAACTCGCGCCCCACATCTCCTGCGCGTAGATAGTCAATGTTGACCACAGTTCTTGTCTCCCACCCATACTCAAGCCTTCTTTCCCGTCTCTCTTCAGGTGAAAGCCCTTTCCACCCCGACTGCCTAAGTTTATTGGCAAAGTATCCTGTGCGCGAAGCATGTTCCGTTGCTCGCGTAATTCTTCCTGCGGCCTGTATCGGTCCCGTTACCCGCGTGAGGGGGCTTTGCCTGGCCCGATCAAGCAGCTTATTGACCACATCGGGATCCTCGTAATCCATAATTGTTTCAGAAAGTATCCCTTTTAACGCGCCGACTTTTTCTGCCTCGCGGTACATCTCGTCATCATCGAGCCAGTCACCTATAACGTGATACATCCCCTCTACAAAGTCAACGCCCGGTCGTGCTTCTGTGCCCTTATGAGTAAACATCGTAAAGGCATCACGGACTGGGTTTCGTATCCAATACACGGGGTTGACGACCGCACCTATTTTAAAGGGTTTCGTGAGTTTTCCAAGCAACTCAAAGGTCCTGTTGGCAACAGCCGGATCCATATTGGTCATAACCTTGTAAAGTTCGGGGTGAACCTTCATCCAACGGCGTTCCCCGTCCTTGAAATAGGTGACAACATTCTCCCTCTGATCCTTCCAGTCTGTTATGCCCTTGTGTTCGTAAAGCGTTACAAGCTGGTCGAGGTCGGCATCCTCAAGTTCCTCTTCAGGGATCCCGGCCTCCAGCAACTCGTCTTTAAGCATGTCGAGAGTAAACTTCTGCGCCTCAACAGGTTCGGGTATGTTTTCTGCTATCCACCCGAAACCGTCTACCTCCTCAACACGGTCGAACAGGGCTTTGGCCACCCTGTTGTTGCGCCACCTATTAAGAATAATTGCAGTATCCTCAACCAAAGAACGGAGAGGGTCAACAACCATTCTTTCCGAACCGAAGGCTTTTTTAACGGGAGAACTAAGATCTACAGTGCGATTTCCGATAATAAAACCATCTAGATCTTTCTTTTCCCCAAAAAACCTTCGAAGAGGTACATAGAAATCATAAAGGTCTGCAACAGTCTCTTTTTGCTCGGCAGTCATTATGTCGGCGTCTACAAGCCACTCCAGAAGCGTCTCAGAATAGTCTTGAAACTGCTCTATAGCAGTATCAAACTCTGGTCTTTGCAGTTCCTCGACTGCTTTTTCAAGATCATAAAGATCCATCCCCACCAGCCGCTTTGTATCCTGGGGGGTAAGTGTTACGTCTTCAATACCCACCTCGTCCACGTCAATACCCTTCTCGCGGGCAACCTGGCGCTTGGCGCGTTCTATGGAGTGTTTTGCGAACCAGTACGCCCGAAAGTCTCCGACCTTCTCTATCGGACTGGCGTTGGGGTCGGGGTTTCCGAGGTATGGCTTTACAGGTTCCAGTATCTCTTCAAACGAAGGACCGGCATGATCGAAATTAGGATCAATCATTTCCTCTTTAAGCATTGTCTTTATTTGTGGGTTTAAGTCTCGGAACATTCGGGCCATTTTATAAGGGTTGGAGAGAACGTCAAGATCGAGATAACCCTTCTTGTGTCCCGTTAGCTTGTTCATCACAGCTGCTATTGGCCAGAGATCATCGACAACACCCTTTAACTGTCTATCAAACCCCGTCAATAATTCCCTTTGCTTTTGTTCCTCCATAACTAAATGTCCCTTATCTCGATCAACGGCATCCTGCCCGTACCATGTGGTCATCATGCGCTGAAGTTCATGGACTCTCTCTCCGAGTTCGGGAAACTCTTCCTCAAAGAGTTCATCTTCAAGATAGTCATAGAAAACGGGAGCCATTTTGTGCGCCTGCTCCGGTCCTTGTGTAAAGTAGAGCCTGAAGAACTCCGCCGCCCCCTCATGGTGGTGGTGCTCGGGAGGGTATTCTTCATGCGCTATATGCTGTGACTTCCAAAAGGCATCCTCAAGATCGTCGAACTCGTATACGTCTATATCCATAACCTTAACGAGGAAATGTCCTGTCTCGTGGGCCATCGTCGGGTAATCGTGGTGCTTCCGTATGCGTGCAACCTCCGGTCCGACCTTAAATATACCTTCGGCCAGCGTGGGTCCCATACGCCCCTGCCTCATGGGTAGAAACAGTTCGGTCTCAATAAAGTCATGGATCTCCTTTCGGGAGACAGGCTCAAGGTCAACATCGGGGACCGGGAAGCCTCTCCATGTCGGTCCCTCGGGGTCGTAACTCGCCTGCACAAGGTCGGCCACATCGTCAGGCGCAATGTCTTCTTCGGTTACATCGTGTATTTCAAGAAAACCTACAGCTCTTTCGTAATACTCCTTCACGGGCGGTATCGTCATGGGTTCGATCTGTCCAAGCTCTTCGAGAAGCTCTCCCGAATCTTCAAACCCTAGCGTTGCGGCCATTTCGTCGATTGGAAGGCCGCCCTCGTCTTTTAAGTACAAGGGAACGGTCTCCCTGTACTCACCCATAGTGCGATCTTCTCTCTGTGGGGCAATACCGCCCCGTGCGAGGATCTCCCTGCCGAGCGGTGTAACCTGCTCCTGCATTTCTATGTCCAGGCGGCGCAGGTGCTTTGCGGTTTTTTCTATGAGTTCCTCTGGATACTCTGTCACCGCTGTGGTTTCTTCGGGAACATCGGGGTCGGGTTCAATATCCTCTTCGTCAGGAACCCCCACACCTTTTTCTATTACCTCTATATCTTGAAGTTCAGGGGTTCTCTCCTTTAGCCTAACCCCGTGCTCATCTATAATAGATAGTTTATAATGGCCGTTTGTTAACAATTCTATC
>PUMP01000014.1 GCA_003551425.1 Candidatus Nealsoniibacteriota bacterium
CTTTTCTTTAAAGGACGAAAAAACGGGAGATGTTATAAACTGCGCGATATGGAGTTCTATTTACCGAATGTGCGGTGTAAAATTGGAAGATGGCATGCAAATTATTGTAACAGGAGTCCCTGATATCTATAGGGCAAGAGGAAGCCTTACTTTTAAGGTAAAAACAGTAGAGCTGGTAGGAGAGGGAGCACTGAAGAAAGCATACGATGAACTGAAAGATAAACTATCAAAAGAAGGATTGTTCGATAAAGAGAGAAAACGTCCTCTTCCCAAATTTCCCAAAAAAATAGGGGTAATTACCTCTGTAAAGGGAGCGGCTATTCATGACTTTACAAGTAATTTAGGACGTTTTGGATTTAAGCTTTTTATATGTGATACGCGCGTAGAAGGCCAGGAAGCGGTAAGTGATCTGCTTTACTCTGTAAAAGCCATGAAGAAGAAAGATATAGACGTTTTGGTTATTATTCGTGGAGGCGGATCTCTTCAATCTCTCATGGCTTTTGACAATGAAATGATTGTCCGGGAAATGATTGATTTTCCCGTACCGATAATTGCGGGAATCGGGCATCATCAAGATATTACTCTTGCGGCGCTTGCCGCCGATGTTGCACAGTCAACTCCGACCGCATCCGCAATGTTACTTAATCAAGGTTTTGAGAAGGCCAAAGAATTTGTTTTTTATCATGAAAAAGCAATAATCTCTTCTTATAACAACTCTATTTACAGAAAAAAACAAAAATTGAATCGCTCTTCTGAAGAAATTACTTCTTTTTTCAAACGGATTCTTGAAAAATACAGAAGGAGTGAAGAGAAACTGCAAAGAAACTTAAGAGTAATGAAGCATTCAATTTACAGCAAGAAGGAAAGTATTCATACTAAAAGAGAAGAGATTGAAAGAAGTTTTTTGCTGGCTACAAGAAAAGTTAGGCAAAAAGAAAGAGATTATTTGAGCCGCTTTCTTTCTTTCTTTTCTTCTGACAAAGAGTATGCAAAAAAAAGAATTGATGATTTTTCTCGTATTATTTTAGCTAACAATCCGCAAAAACAGTTGCAAATGGGATATGCCATTTTACGTCAAAATGGAAAAGTGATAAAAAGTATAAAAGGAATAAAAAAGGGGGATGAGATGGATGTAGCTGTCTCAGACGGAAAAATATATTCTGAAGTTAAAAATATAAAAAAATATGACTCAAAAAAATAATTTAACCGAAAATTTAAAGAAGCTTTCCAAAATTTCCGAATGGTTTGAAGAGAGAGAAGAGGTTGATGTGGAGGAGGGGCTTAAAAAAGTCAAAGAAGCAATTAAAATAATTAAAGAAAGTAAAGGTAGATTGAAAGAAATTGAAAATGAATTTGAAGAAATTAAAAAAGAAATAGACGAGGAAGAAAAATAATGAAACATTCTACAAAGAAAAAGTTTTTCCAGGGCGCTAAAATAAAAGAGTTTCGCCGAGCAAAAGACGAAAAAGAGAAGCTTGACTTAATTGATTGTCTTTGTAATCAAATAAAAAGAGGAGAAAAGAAAGATCTTCACCTTTTCTTTGGTTTTATAGCAAAAAATATTGAAAGTGATTCTTTAAAGATTAGAAAAGCGGTAACGAAAATGACAAGAGAGATTCTCTTTCGCTTTCCGGAAGAAGAAAAGAAAGCTATCTGTAATTTTATTGATAGAATTCTTTTTATGATGGAAAGACATTATAAGGAGGAATACGGTTATTTTAGCGGTATCAATGATCTTCCTCCCTCCGTTTATAAGAGCCTAGAGATCTTATTAAACAGAGTACTTTTCTCCAAGGAGAAGGTAAGGGTTATTTATAAAAATTATTTAAGCAGGAGAAGTGTCCCTTATTGGTTTGATTGTACGTGGAAAAGAGTCGGTTGCGGGAAGAAAGAATGTCCTGTCTGCGGAAAGTCAAGGAGAAATAAAGTTTTTTTGCACCAAGAGATAATTTTTCAAGCTTTTCGTAAAGAAGAAATGGAAAAAATTAAGAAAAAACCACCGAAGCCGGAGAAATTTTCTCTTTATCGGGAAGCAAAAACATGGCGCGATGATCTTTTTGATATAGCGGAAGAAGCGGATCATTATGGTGATTTTTGGGTTTTTACGGTTGTTGCCGCTGATTTATTCTGGTATTCCAGCCTCCTTGTTTCCAAGTGTGATTATCAGCTTCAAAACAGATTTTATATTAATCACGGATATGGCGGTATTGATTATGATTATACGGATTATGTTGTAAAAGATTGTATTGATATCCTGAAAAAATCATTGAAAAAAACAATTTCTCTTGAGCCCAGACAAGCCGATGAGCTGGAAGATCTTTTGTTCCGATTCCTTCAATTAGAGGATAAGTTGAAAAAAATTTAATATGAGAAAGTTTAGTGAAAAAATAAATCGTGCCGTTATTTTCGCTGAGAAAGCGCACCGAGGACAAAAAAGGAAAGGCAGTGATGTTTCTTATATCGTGCACCCCTTGTGCGTGGCAATGATTCTTTCCGGGATAGGCGCGGATGACGACTTAATTTGTAGCGCCTTATTACATGATGTAGTGGAAGATTGCAACGTCTCTTTTGCAGAAATAGAAAAAAGTTTTGGAAATAAAGCAATGCAACTGGTAAAGGAAGTTACGGAAGATAATAAAACTGCTTCTTGGAAAGAAAGAAAAAGAAAGGCGGAAGAAAAAATAAAAGAGATGAGCAATGACGCTTTATTACTGAAATCGGCCGATATAATACATAACACAGGTGACCTCTTATATGACATCAAGCAAAACGGAGAAAGTGCATTTTCCAAGTTTAATGCGCCCAAGAAAGAAAAACTTGAGCATTGCGTTCGCCTTGTTTCCAATTTAGAAGACGCTTGGCCGGAGAACCCTTTGCTTTCCGAAGTTCAAGAAAAACGTGATAATCTTATTGCTTTGAGTTGAAGGGTTACTATGATTGAATACGAAAAGGAGCTGAACAAAGAACAGCTAGAGGTAGTTTACAACGGAGAGGGTCCCTGCCTTATTCTAAGTGGTCCGGGATCAGGAAAAACGCGTACGCTTGTTTATCGCAGCGCTTATTTAATTGAAAAAGGAGTTCCCGCTGATCGTATTTTACTCTTAACTTTTACCAAAAAAGCGGCGAAGGAAATGCTTGAGCGTATTTTCAAAATCTCCAAGACAAAAAAAGGAGAAATATGCGGAGGAACTTTCCATCATGCCGGAAATCTTTTTTTAAGGAAGTATGCGGATCGATTGGGATATTCTCCAAACTTTATAATTATAGACGAAGAGGACGCAAAAAATCTTATCTCATCAATCCTAAAAGAAAAAGAAAACACTCCCAAAGCGCAACTTGTAAAAAAGATAATATCTCTTTCACTGAACTCCAATAAAAAAATTGAAGAGATAATAGAGCAAAGATTTTCTTACCTGGAAGACAGTGTCTGTAATATTATTACAGAAACAGCGGCTATTTATGAAAAAAGAAAAAAAGAAAACAACCTGATGGATTATGACGATCTTTTGATCGGCTGGCTTAAAATTCTTTCTTACCCCGATATCAGAAAAGAAATATCCTCAAGATTTCTCTATATATTAATTGACGAGTATCAGGATACAAACAGCATACAAAACGAAATAGTGAAAAAGGTAAGCGAGGTCCATGGAAACGTTCTTGCTGTCGGAGATGATGCGCAAAGTATTTATTCTTTCCGTGCGGCTAATATAGAGAATATCCTTACTTTTTCAAAAAACCATCCAAATGCCAGGATATTTCGATTGGAATCCAATTATCGGAGTACACCGGAAATTCTTGATGTGGCAAATGAAGTGATTGAACATAATCAAAAGAGACTTAAAAAGACTTTGAAAAGCATGAAACCCAAGGGTGAGTTACCGATTGTTGTTTCTTTTTCCAATCCCTTGGAGCAGGCAAACTTTATTGCCGATGAAATAGAGCAAAAAACTAATTTTCAAGAAGTGTCTGTTCTTTTCCGGGCACACTATCAATGCGCTGAATTGGAGATTGAGCTGGCCAAAAGAAGGATTCCTTATATTGTTCGGGGAGGAGCGCGCTTCTTTGAGCAGTTTCATATTAAAGATGTTTCTGCCCTTTTACGTATTTTAATTAATTTTTATGATGAAACTTCTTGGAGAAGGCTTCTTTTGCGGCAAAACGGGATAGGGGAAATTGGTGCAAAAAAAATAATCAAAAGTATTTTAGACGAAGAAAGCATAGATTCTCTTTCGCAAAAGAAGGAAAACATCGCTTTTTCCCGTCCTGCTCTTAAAGGATTTTCAAATCTTCTTTCTGTTTTTCAAAAAGCACAGAAAGAGCAGAGAATAGAAAGGATTATAGAGGTTTTTCTTCAAGAATTTTATAGCAATTACTTAGACCTTTCATTTGAAAATGCAAAAGAAAGAAAAAGAGATATAAAAAAAGTTATGGAGCTTGCAACGAAATATGACAAGATAGAAGATATGATTGCCGAATTTTCGCTTAGTGAAGATTTTCAGAAAGAAAGTTTTCTGTCCGGAAATACCAAAGACAAGAGGGGAAGCGTTACACTTAGCACGATACACCAGGCGAAAGGATTAGAGTGGGAAACCGTTTTTGTAATTTCTTTGAAAGAAGGGGACTTTCCTCATCTTAAGTCTATAGAGGACGGTTTGATCGAAGAAGAAAGAAGACTTTTTTATGTTGCTGTGACCAGATGTAAAAGAAATCTTCTTCTTACTTATCCGCTCTACAGTTTTCGAGAGAAAAGTATCACACCTCCTTCTCGTTTTCTAGAAGAAGCAAGTGGCGCTCTATATGATCTCGAAGAAAGAATCGTGAAAGACGAAGACGGGGAGTGGGAAACGTTTTAATTTTTTTGTTTTCTGCTATGATACATATAAAAGTATCCGTTTTTCCTGAAAGCAGAAAAGAGGAAATTAAAAGAATCTCGAAAGATAAGTTTGTCTTAAGAGTGAAAGAGAGTCCGGAAAAGGGAAAGGCCAATCTTCAAGTAAAAAAAATCTTGAAAAAGTTTTTTCCGGAAAATAAAATAGAGCTTATTAAAGGGGGTAAAAGTAAAAATAAAATATTTAAAATATATGATGCGTCATAAGAAAATTTTTTTAATCATTATTGCGGCTTATTTCTTGTTTTCTGCAATTTTCCACTTTATGAGACTTGCTTTTGATTGGGGTATCGTTGTGGGAGAAGAGATCATAGTACCAACCTGGGTAAGTGCTTTATGCATACTTTTCTCAATATTTATAGTTTATTGGATAATCAAAATCAGAGATGAAGAGGAAAAGATAGACGTAGAAGTAGTGGAGGAGTAAGACGCCCCCTATGCGCCAATTATTTTTAATTTTTTTGTTTCTCCTGTCTCTCTTTGCTTTATTGTATGTTGTCAACATGCCAAGGTCTCTTTTTTTCCCTTGGGAAAAGGAATTAAGCTCGGAGATCATTTTAGAAAAAGCGAACGAAGAAAGGGAGAGTATCGGGCTAGATTCATTCACTTTAAACAATAATCTTTCTAAGATAGCCGAATTAAAGCTGGAAGAGATGTTCGAAAAAGAGTACTTTGATTATGTTTCTCCGGAAGGAAAAAGAATAACGGATCTTAGCAAGCATGAGTTTGATATTATTAGAGACAGCATTATCAGAGGATATTTTTCAAACGAAAAGGATTTAGTAGAAAAGTGGATGGAGAGTAGTCAATATCAGGAAAATATTTACAATCCTTCTCTCAGTGAAACGGGGATTGCCTCGGGATATGGAGTTTATGAAAATCAAGAAATATTTATGGCGGTGCAGATTTTTGCCGTACCGGAATCCGGCTGCATGCCTCCCGACGAAGATTTATATTTTAAGATTAATGAAAAAAAGAGACGTATTGAAGAGTTGGAGCAAAGAATAAGTAAAGAAAATATTACAGAATCTCATCATCCTGTAATAAAAGAATACGATGGGCTTGTAGGTCAGGTAAATGAGATGGTCAACGAATATAACAGGGAATCTTTAAGATATAGCAGATGCTTGCAGGAAATAGAGTAATTTTGTTTGCAAAGAGTGGGTGGGTGTGTTATATTTCAAGTGTTATTTAATCAAAAACATATGCAAATTTTTAAACAAAGCTGGCTCTTGATTATTTTAGTGTCGGTTGTAATTGCCACCGGTATTGTTGTTTTCAGTAAACAAGGAGAAGACGTTGCGATCAAAGTTAATAACAGAGTTGTAACCTATGAAGAGTTTAACCAGATTATGGAAAATGTTTATCGATGGTCACAAGAAACGGTAAAAGGAGAAAACTTAAAAAAGGAAGCGATCAAGGAAGCTGTTAATACGGCTCTTTTTGACGAATATCTTGAAAGAAAGGGAATTACCGTCACTGACGAAGAGATTGATGCTAAATGGGAGGAGTTTGCAGTAGAGTGGGGCGCAGCGAACAAGTTAGAGCTTATTTCTCAAGCGGAAGAAGCGGGGATTGCCGAGAGCGATTTATATGAAATGGTAATATCTTCTGCAAGAGAAGATAAGTTGATCGAGCTATACAGAGAAGAGATCAATATTTCCGAAGAAGAAATTGAAAAAGAGTATGACGATTATGTTTCTTATATGGAAGGAGCAGAATCGGAGGCATTGTCTTTTGAGGAGATGAGAGAAGAGATTGAAGAGAGATTGTTATATAGAGAAATAGGCCCTCTTTATGAAAATGAGATGAAGGAAATAAGAGAAGAAAGCAATATTGAAGTTTTCATTGAACTGGAAGAAATGGATATAGAGGAATTATTTTAAGCTGGTTTGCAATGGAGATTGATTAAGTAATATTATAATCGTGGTATGTCGAATTTTCGGCATATTTTTATTAAAAAGACATGGAAAAAATTATTTGGATCTCATATTCGGCGATTTCTACTTTCTCTCGCTGCCCTCATCTTTATTATCTTCA
>PUMP01000048.1 GCA_003551425.1 Candidatus Nealsoniibacteriota bacterium
CTTTGCTAAAATGTTTGTACATAAGTGTCCGTAGTTAAGTTAATAATTCCTTATTACTTATCTTACTCTACGGGCACTTGTGTTTTCAAGAAGTGGTGCACTTCAGATGAGAATTCGCGTCTTCTTATTTGACTAAATTATTTTATTATGGTACAAGATAAAAACTAGGATCAATTTATTTTGTAAAGGAGGCAAAATAGATGGTAATTTTAATTGGTTTAGTCTTTCTTCTTATAAATATAGGAAGTACAGGTATTCACCAAGACGTGGAATGTCCCAGGAAACAGTTCGAGCAGATGGAAGAGATGTTTATTTCTCAAGAAAAAGATTTTAATTATCTTACGAAAAACTCTCAACCCTTTGAAAACGAATATTTCTTGAGTGAAACATGGGAGATAGAGGTTCCTTTTTATTCTCAAAATGATGAAAGATGGAAAGGTATGGAGTATGGAAAAGGAACATTGGGAGGTTCCGGTTGTATACCAACATCCGTAGCAATGGTCTTATCTTTTGCGGGCCATGAAATGAATCCTGCAGAGGTGGCTAAATTTGCTATAAAAAATGATCATGTTGTCTGTCCTCCCGAGTACGGAACGAAGTTTTCTCTCTTTTCACACATTGCGAAAAGCAAAGGTTTGAAATATGAAGAAATCAAAAATATAGGGGATATTTTTGAACACTTAAGAGAAAATCGTCTCGTTATTATGGTAGGAAGGGGAGCTCCTTACAATAGTGGGGAAATTCCTTATGGTCATGCTTTGGTTGTAAGAGGTTTTCAGGAGGAAATCTCACTTTACATTCATGATCCTAATGATTTTTCTAAAGAGAGGATTTTTATTCACCAGATAAAAGAGAATCCTCCTTCCTTGGTAGTGGTGATCTACTAATTTTCAAGATAAATCAATAAGAAAAACAAAGGGGACCTGTACAAAAGTCCTCTTTTATATTAGATTGCAAGTGGAGTGAGTCTTTTTAACAGTTCTTCTGAAAAAAGAAACCGGCTCTCTTAGATAAATGATTTAAATGATGTATAGTTAACACTTAAGGGTAACAATTTTTAGCTTTTTAGAATTATTTATAACAAATTGCAGTTCTAACGTCGTCCATTGTGGTCAGCAATTTTGTGCTAGTTACCGAGACACGGGCAAAACCCTGGGATTTCTTCTCAGGACTTTTATTTTTTGGTATAATTAAAACATGATTATTGGATTAAGTAGTGGTAATTTTTATAGAATATCTGCAGAAATAAAACACAAAGTTTTAAGCGGTGATTTCTCTTTTTGGAAAAAAGATTACGGAGATATCGTAGAAATACATCTTCCCAAAGAAAAAGATATTGATGATTTCTTGAACAAAGATTTTGATTTTTCTTGTTTTAAACTTGTTTCTATTCATGTCCCCAAGGTTTCAGATAAAAAAGATGATGATTTGTACAGATTTCTAACAAAACTAAGACTTTTAAAGGAAAAATATGGAATTTATAATTTCGTATTCCACATTGAAAAGGGGGCAAACTGGGAATTGCTTAGTGGATTTAAAGATATCTCTATCTCTGTAGAGAATATGGACAATGATAAAAATATAGGAAGATCCTTGCGAGAAATTGGAGAGATCATCTCAAGATATGATTTTAACCTAACACTGGATTTGCAGCATTGTTATACAAACGACAAATCAATGAGCCTGGCGTGTGATTTTCATAAAGAATTTAAAAATAAGATTGTTGAATACCATATTAGCGGTTTTTGTTCTAAATTTAAACATTATCCGCTATTTAAAACAAAACAAGACAGGATTATCAAGGCATTGGAAATAAAAAATATTCCAATGGTTATTGAAAGTACTTTTGATAAAGAAAGTGATGTGAAAAAAGAAATTGATTATATTAAAGCATTAATATAGTCTAATTCTGCTAGGTGATATATATTTCTTGGATAATAGGGATAATAGTGGATAGCCTTTTTTAGTCGGAGTATTTGACATTTTAAATTAAAATACTCCTAACCGAGACAGGTAAATAAGACACTACAAAAACCCTTATTTTTCCCTTAAAATTCCGGCTCTAGACCGAGTCAGCCAGCAGTCTTGTGCTAGTGACCGAGACCCCCAAAACCGAGCGTTATCTCAGTTTTTTATTTATGTTGCGTTTTAGTGTTGATTTCTAGATTAATTATTTACTTTAAAAGATTTTTGTTTCATAATATAAGCAGCGGTAATGCACACTTAAAAATTAAAGGAGGGGAGAGCTTTGGAAAAATACCAAGGATGTTTAAAAGCGCAAAGATTTATTACGGAGAACACTGCTGGAAGACGAAATTTTTTAGAGGATGATAGTGATTTTTTTTATTTCGGATTGGCTAGTCCATTTGCAGTCGATGAAAGTCAAAAAATAATTCCCAGCAAAGCAACAAGAAGAATGGAGAAGAAGGTGCAAGTTTTTTACTGCTCTGGTACGCCCTATACAAGAACAAGAATGACTCATACAATAGAAGTTGTTGCAATAGCGTCTTTTTTGGCTGAATTTTTAGGTCTAAATGTTTCTCTCGCAAGAGCAATAGCAGCTGGGCATGACATCGGCCACGTTCCTTTTGGTCACTTGGGAGAACGATTTCTTTCTGAAAAATTAGCAGGCAAATTTAGGCACAATGCTTTTAGCACCATTGTCGCTGAATTTATTGAAAGATCTGGTGGGGGATTAAATCTAAGCTATGAAACCCTTGAGGGAATATATCATCATTCCGGTGATTGGAAAAATTTTGATTATAATCTTCCTCAAGAGTATCTTGTTGTAAAAATTGCGGATAAGCTTGCCTATACCGTTGCTGATTATAATGATGCGATGCGCATGGGTTATATTTCTAAAAAGAATGATTGCTTTGAAAAACTGGGAAGCAGTCAAAGAAAAAGAATAGCCAACGTTTTGCAAGCGGTGATAAAAGAAAGTGCGGAAAAAGGAAAGGTTTCCTTTGAAGAAAGCGAGATGGCCGAAATATTCAGCAGTGCAAGTAATTTTATGTTTGAAAGAGTTTATGCAGAGGCGGACAAGGATATTGACTTTTCAATCTTGGAAAAAGCGTATAAGCGAATCGAAGAAAGTGAAATTTTTTCACAGTGTAATCCCGTTATTGTTTTCGCTTTAACCAATGAAGAAGATATTAACGCTATCGCTTTGTCTTCCAGGGCTATAGAAGACCTAGGTATTAAAGAAATTTTAAAAAATATTGAAGGATTAAGGGTAAATGATTTTACTTCTTTTCCCTTTAAAAGGGAGGATTTCTTAATTTGAACGTTGTAATTAGGCGCTCTGAAGGGGGCGTCTTTTATTATAATCAGCTTGACTTATTTTTGTTTCTGGATAAGAATACAATAAAAGAAGCTTTATTATTAACTAATAAAAAACATATGAAAAAAGCAATATTAAAAATATTTTTTGTATTTTTTCTCGTATCATCTTTTGCTTTTATAATAACAGATTATGTGGAAGCCGTTCACCCGCCGATAGATTTTACTGTTACGGTAGAAGAAGACTTTACGGTTTCTATTTTTGAAGACGCAGAATATACAACGCAAGCAATGTCAGACCTTATTATTCTAAGCGGAGAGAAAAAAACAAGAAACCCTTCTCCTGGAACTTATTGGTATAAAGCAGTTTCTGAAGAAAATAACACCTATGAGTGTACTGGTGGAAATTTTAGTGCCAGTTTGACGGCTGAAATAGATGAAAGGTTTGTTACTTTTGAGGTGAAAGACAATGAAGGGAATCCAGCCGAAGGAGAACTGATTTATATTTTTAAAGAAGAAGATATGCCAGGACAAGGTGGACCTCCAACAGAGGAGTTTGGTAGTGGTTACACCGATGAAGATGGAAAATTTGTATTTGAAGAATTTGAAACAGACCAAGTTTATTGGTACGTGATTGCTCCAAGAGAAAAATATGAGACCAAAGAAGGAAAATTTGAGATAACAAGCGATGATAATTTTAAAATACAAACAGAAGGTCACTTTATTATTAATTCGATTGAGGAGGTTGAGATTACGATGAAAAAAGATGCCAATATTGTCAGGTCAATAAGATGGGATGGAGAGGATACGGCAGCAGACAAGCATCCTTCTGAGCCTGCCTTTTATCAATTTTTTCATGAGGACGGAAATCAAGCGAAATTTCAGTTTAAAATAGGAAAATTTGATAGCGATATTAGTGACACAAAGAGAGTTACCGCTGATTTCGAGGCTTTTGGGGGGCCAACAAGTGTGGAACCTAACCTTTTTGAAGATAATTATTATTATTTTCTTTGGGATTGGTATGAAGAAGGAGAAGATGTAGAGCAAGAAGGACCCTTTAATACAGTGCCTATTTATCACTGGGTAAGAGCAGACTCAGCATCAGATTGGCAAATATATAACATTGGCACCTTGCTTGCTTCCAATTTTAATCCGAGAGAACATATTCCAATACTTGGAGGGGAGGAGTCGGAAACAACGGACTGGTCGGGAGTGCATGAAGAGCATGGCGTAAGTGATGACTTTGATTTTACCGCTGCTGAGAATTTAGTTTTTCACAATGTGGGCGTTGGTAAGCTGGAAATTGCTGGGCCCGTTAATCTTACCGAAAGAAAAACGGCAGAAAGTCTGGCTGGCCTTGCATTCCATCTTAACATTGAAGAAGGTAGAATGTCTTTGGACACGGAAAGATTGTTCGCTTTTGCCGGAGAATATGGAGCGGCTACTCTAACGATGTATGACATAGATTTTGAAAATGCTCCCAATATTGTATACACCGATCAAGACGGTAATCAACAAGAAGTTGTGACTGCAGGAGAAATTGTAGATAGTGACGTGATCAGTTCTTTTGACTGGAATGAAAACGAAGGGATCATAGAGTTTTCCGTAACAGGATGGAGTGCTTATGAGGCAGTTGAGTCAACTCCTGCACCAACTCCTTCCAGGCGAGGAGGTGGCGCACTTGCTCCTAGAATGAAACCTGAAGTTCCCGAAAAAGAGATTCCCGAAGAGGCAATAGAAAAAGTAGAAGCTTATAGAGAAAGAGCGGAAAATATAGCTCAAGAAGCAAAAAGAATGAGAGACAATAAAGACAGTTTGGATGGAATGAAAGAGACAGTAATGACTTTGCTTGAGATGGATGAGATGGAGCCTCAAAGAGAAACGCTTCTAGCAATGCTTAAAAGAATAGAGGAGCTAAAAGAAAGGGTGGAAGAGAACTTAAAAGAAAAAGAAGAGAAGTTGGAAGAAGTAAGGAGCAAAAAAGCTCTTGCAGAAAAAAGCGAAAAGATAGAGGAAATAAAAGAAATGATTAGAGATTTTCTTGATTCTGACGAAGCAGAGGAAGATGAAAAAGAATCTTTTCTTGAGGCATTAGAGGCAGCGGAAAGATTGCAAGGACGTATTCAAAAAATACTTCTTAGGTAGCCCTTAAGCAGAAAGACTGTGTGCTTTTATTTTCATATTAATGAAATCTCTGGCCGAAATAATTACAATCAAATTTTTTATAAAGATTTTGACCGGATACTACTGTTGACTACAAAAACAGAAGCTTTGGTTGTGTGATCATAGTGGTGACGGTCATGACTGTGTTCGTGAGAAACTAAGGAAGACAAAAACAACATTAGAATTAACCCAAAAAGAAAGGCGGCAATATGAAAAAGAAAGCATTTTTTGCAGCTTAATTCATGAAAAGAGTGGGGGATAAGATCTTGCAGGACAACAACCAGAAAAGCTCCGGCAGATATTCCAAGAAGAGGTGCCTCTAAGGCGGTAAAAAGAGAAAGGAGAAAGAACCCACCGAGAGACCCGACAAGGATAGTTCCGGAAACTCCGAAGTTTATAAAAACAGCCCTCTTAATGCTGTAACCGGCCTTTCTTAAAACAAAGAAGATAGATGTTTCTTGCACTAGCTCATGAATGAATACACTTACAGTCGTTACTAATCCCAAGTGAAAGTTGGCGGAAAAGGCAGCGACTAAAAGCACTCCATCTCCAATATTATGAATTCCGTTGCCGGTAAGTATTTTCCTTACGTCTATATTATTTTTTTCTTTCGCATTATCGTGCCTATGAGAGTGAGGCAAGACATTAAATATTACCCAGATTCCAATAGCTCCAATAAATATCCAGAAAAGACCCTCTTCTACTGTATTAGAGTGGGCGACTGCTTCTCTTCCTAATTCATAAGAAACAAAAAGAAACAATCCGGCCGTGAAGCTTATAAGTAGACCGAGCCTTCTTTCTATAGCACTGCCAATTGTTTTGAAGAAAGACAGTGCTCCGCCAAAAGCGGCTAACATTACGACAATTGAAGCAATAAGTATCTCTAAAAACACAATAACCTTATTTTAAGTTCTTTTTTCTTTTTTTCAAGCAAAAGCAAAGATTGACAAAAGTACTATTTCAGATAATCTATTAATAGGAGAAGATAGGGGAGTTAGCTTCCCGGTTTTTATGTCTTAATTATTCATGAGAAAGAAAATACTTTTAATACTTTTTGTAACGGGACTCTCTTTCTTCTTTATCTTTCAAAGAGATAATCAAGACTATCCGGAAGAAGAGAAGGAAAATTCGAAAGAAGAAATTATTCTTGAAGAAGAGGAAGAGGTTGAAGAAAAGATAAGGGAAGAAGATACTATAGAAAAAGAAAACGATACTGCCGATGAGAAAGAGCCGGATGATGTTGTTGTCAAGGAAGAAAATGATTTTATATCTTGCTTGGAAAATAAAGGGGTGGTAATTTATGGTTATGCGTGGTGTCCTGCTTGTAAGCAGCTGGTAGAACATTTAGGAGGATATGATATAGTTGAGCCTATTTATGTGGAGTGCACGCAAGAGGAAGACAGATGCAGAGAAGAGATGATAGGGATGGATGTTCCTGAAATTCAGATTCAGGGTGAGATTTATAAGGGTTCAAGAAACATTGAAAAAATAGCCGAAAAAACAAGCTGTAAAGATTATTATTAAACTATGCGCCAAAAGATACTTAAAATATTTCCTCTCTTCGTAGTATTGTTTCTTGTCTTTGTTCCTTTTTCTTTTGTGCAAGGAGAAACAGAAGAGAAAGAAGAAATAACAGTATATTTCTTTGAAGACAGACTTTGTCCGGTTTGCCGGGATCAGAAAGAATTCATGGAGTCTATAAAAGACGATTATCCGCAAATGGAGCTAAAGATTTATCCGATTAGTGATTTTGATAAGCTGGAAGAAGTTGCCGCAATGCATGGAGTGGAAGATCCGGAAATAATGGCACCAACTACTTTTATTGGTGAAAATTACTTTCAATTTTCTCATTTTACGGAAGATCACAAAGAGAGGATTATAAAAGCATTGGAAGGGGAGATAGTGGACGAGGACTGTTGTATGGTGCGTATTCCGGTGCTGAATATGGAGGTGGATATAAGCCAGTGGTCTCTTCCTCTTATAACGGTAATGCTCGGATCCTTGGATGGATTCAATGTTTGCTCTATCGGTGCGCTTATTTTGATACTTTCTATCGTGCTTGTTTTCAAGTCAAGGAAAAAGATTTTCTTTTACGGAGGGCTTTTCATTTTCACCACGGTTGCGGTTTATGGAGCTTTGGTGTTTTTATGGGGGCAATTGTTTAGAGCATTGATCGGACACTCCGAAATACTTAGTTATATTGTGGGGGCAGCAGCTTTCTTCGGAGGAGTTTACTTTTTTAAAGAGTTTTACCGTTTTTTCAGATATGGTCCAACCTGTGAATCTTCAAGCAATAAATTTGCAATTAAAGCAACAAAGAAAGTCCAAGAAGCTTTTGCGGATTCAAAAAGGGGAGCGCTTGCCTTAGCGGGAAGTATTATATTTTTTGCTGCAGTGATAACTATTGTTGAGCTGCCGTGTTCCGTAGGAATTCCGATTGCGTTTACGGGGGTCTTAATAGAAGCAGGCGTTTCTCTTACTACCTTTATTTCTTATGTTCTTCTTTATCTCTTCTTCTATATGCTTATTGAGATTATTATTTTCACGGGAGCGGTGCTGACAAGAGAGATTTGGATTGCAAACTCAAGGGCGATTACATGGGTAACTTTGTTTGGTTCTTTAGTATTATTTTATCTGGCTTATTATTATATTTTCGGACTTTAAGATGTTTATGAAAATTAAAATGATTTTTAATCCGAGAATATTTCTCGGTTTTTTGTTATGAATAATTGGTATGTTATAACGGGAGCACCTTCTTCAGGAAAAACGACGATTATAACTTCTTTGGAAAAGAAGGGTTATAGAGTGGTTCACGAGACCGCTCGTGCTTATATCGACCAGGAGTTGAAAAAGGGGTTTACTATACAAGAAATCCAGAAAGACAAAAAGTTTTTTCAAGATGAAATAATGAAAATGAAAATAGAAGCGGAGAAAAAATTAAATGTTCGTGATATGATTTTTTTGGACCGGGGGATTCCCGATACTTGCGCATATTACATGCTGCACGGAATTTCTTTTGACCTGAATTTACGGGAAGTGGCAAGGAGGTGTAGTTATAAAAAAGTCTTTCTTCTTGATAATCTCCCGTATAAATCCGATTATGCTAGAGTGGAAGATCAGCAGCAACAAAATAAGCTTTATGAATTCCTTGAAGAAACGTATCAAGGTTTTGGCCTTGAAATTGTGAAAGTACCGGTATTGCCGGTTAAAGATAGAGTGTGTTTGGTCTTAAATAATTTATAAACATAAATATTGTTAAAAGAAATTAAATAAGATATCATTTTGATAGATTATGTCGGTCTTTACGCAGAAAACATTTCTCTTTCTTTCTTTTATAGTAATATTATTAGTGGTAATAATGTTTTTTGTGCTAGGCCAAGAAAATAATAACAATTATATGGAGAATAATATTAAATTGCCTGAACCTTCCACAGAAGGAGAAGTGTCTCTTGAAGAGGCGATTTCAAAAAGAAGGTCGGTAAGAAGTTACAAAGAAGAACCGTTAAATATACGGGAATTATCCCAGATTCTTTGGGCCTCTCAAGGAATAACTAACTCTGATCTCAGAGCAGCACCATCCGCTGGGGCGCTTTATCCTTTATCTATTTATGTTGTTGCCGAGAACGTTGAAAATCTTACTTCGGGAATATATCAGTACTTAGTTCAGGAGCATAGATTAAAACCCATAAAGAAGGGAAGTTTTAAAGATGAACTTTATCAGAGTGCTTTAAGGCAATCTTCAATCAAAGAAAGCTCTTTGATAGTAATAATTACAGGTGACTATGATATTACGGAAAAAGTATACGGAGAGCGGGCTAAAAGGTATGTCCATATGGAGGCCGGACATGTCGGGCAGAATATATATTTACAAGCGGAAACCCTTGGCCTTGGTACGGTGGCCATTGGTGCTTTTAACGATGAAGAAATAAAAGAAACAATTGCTCTAGAAAAAGAAGTCCCACTTTATATTTTTCCGATAGTAAGAAAGTAGTTTTTTAAAACTAAAAACACCGAGCTTGTCGGTGTTTTTAATTGAATTTCTGTAAGGCTTTACTTAACCAAGTTCTTCAAAGCTTGCCCAGGTTTGAATTTCGGAACTTTTGAAGCAGCAATTTTAATCTTCTCTTTGGTTCTCGGATTAATTCCTTGGCGTGCTTTTCTTTTAGCAACGGAAAAAGTTCCAAATCCGGTAAGAGTTACATCCTTACCTTTTTTCAGAGATCCACTGATTTCATCTAAGATGGTGTTGAGACTTTCTCTGGCAGCACTCTTGGAAACTTTCATTTTTTTGGCTAATTTTTCGACAAGTTCTTCTTTTTTCATAAATCAATTATTTTATTAAAATTAATCGACCTTTATGTTGCCTTATTATAACAACGTTTCTTATTCTTTTTCAATACTTTTAAAATATCACTTTTTTATTATCATATCAAGCAATTGCATTCATCTTGTAAAGCTCATTGCTTGATAACGTGCTTATGTTATGATTATCTAATAATAATTGTCAAAAAATTATAGAGTAAATGCTTGAATTCACCTCCTTTTTCATTGTCATCATTACAGCGCTTGTTTTTTCGCAAGTTTTCGGACGTTTTCACGTTCCTTGGATAATTGCCCTTATTGTAGGAGGAATGATAGTGGGTCCGCACGGTTTTGATATTGTAACTCCCGATATCACCTTGGAGTTTTTTAAGAATTTGGGACTCGTTTTTTTGATGTTTATGGCCGGGCTTCATATACGTTTTTCCGGCATGAAGCTTGTCTTGAAAGAATCTTTTTTGATTGCTGGCATGGCGGGAGCTATTTCTTTTGTGACCGGAACAGGGGTAGGGCTTTTACTTGGCTACGATATAGCGGTTTCCATCTTGCTTGGAATAATCTTTATCTCTTCATCTATCGCCGTTCTTATCCCTTTTCTTGAAAAGAGAGGTCTTATTCATTCACGCCTTGGGCGTACGGTGGTTTCGGCGATCATGATTCAAGATATTGTGAGCTTGATCTTTCTTGCCATAGCCTTGCAGTATCTTTTTGCTACTACGGCCCTTCCCTTACCTCTGTTTCTTCTTATCTTCATAATCACTCTCTTTGTAATAGGAATTGTAAAGTGGGGGATTCCTCACCTGAAAAAAAGCCTTTATCATCCGGAAGAAAAGCAGGGCGATGTCTTTGAAAAAGATCTTCGTCTTGTTTTTGCTGTTTTAGTGGGAATGGTACTTATTTCAGAAGCACTAGGACTACACTCTATCATCGGTGCTTTCTTTGCCGGGATTGTTTTGTCGGAGGCTATTACGGGAACAACCTTAAAGGAGAAGATACATGTTTTGGCTTATGGGCTTTTTATCCCCATTTTCTTCGTTGTGCTTGGGATGCAAACCAATCCAATGATCTTTTTGGAGGCAAGAGAGGGGATTGTGCTGCTTCTTGTAATTGTTTCAGCATCTATGGTCTCTAAATTTGCGGGAGGATGGATTTCTTCTCGTTTAGCTGGCTTTACCAATCTTCAGAGCGTTTTCATAGGGGGAAGCGGAATTCCTCAACTTTCCACCACTCTTGCGGTAGTTGCGGTTGGGCAACACCTTAATATTATTGGAGATGAATTAATAACGGCACTTATTTTTCTAAGCATTATTACGACCTTTGTGGGACCTTCTTTGTCCGGGTATATCTTCGGAAAGGCCAAAAAAGAGCATCTTATGGAAAACTATAAGATGTACTTTTCGCCTCGTATCTCCAGAGAGTTTGCCAGACAAGAGCAAAACGAAAAGAATTTCCAGGTAGCGGAAATTATCGACAGAATAGTTATGAAAGAGATAGAGAATATTTCTGCTCCGCTTTATGTTGCCGAGCTTGGCGGAGGAGCACACCCTGACAGATATCACAATCTCTTCAACAGACTTCTTAAAGAAAAAAGAAGCTATATTGATTGGGTGGATGCATCTTCGGAGATGCTAAAGCTTGCTAAAGAGTATATCTCTAACCCGGACTATGAAGAACGTAAAAGTGTTCTTTCCTTTAAAAATAAGGAAATAACAGAGTATTTATATGATCTTGAAGACGAAACTCTTGATGTTGCGATAATGAAATATGTGATTGATCACATGAAAGATTTAGATGAACTTTTTTCCCTTCTTTCATCAAAGCTTAAAAGAGAGGGTAAGTTTATCGCTACAATTAATACGAATCCGGAATTAAAAAGTATTTCTACAAATGCTCGCTATCTTTATCAAGGTGAAGAATTTCCAGAGAACGAGACCAAAACACTTAAAGATGGAGATGTTGTTACAGTTAAGTTTTTTAAAGAATCCGGGAATCCGGAGTCCGGATACATTGAAGGTTCGGAAATATTGAGATATTTCCACTCTGCAGAAAAGATAAAAGAATTGGCATCTCGGCATAATTTTGACATTTTCCTTGGTGATTGGAGAGAAATTGTCCCTGAAGAGAAAGAAGAAAATATTTTTGAAACGAGTCAAGAAGTCTTAATTTTAACAAATAAAAAAAACGAAAAAGATAATTTTAGCCACAACCTCCCCTTATCGTAAAAAAATATTTGCTTCCTATGCCTTTTGAGACGAAAGGAAGTAACAAAGCCCGGAAGAACCGGTCAAAGAGTTGGCGAAATTAAAGGTAGAAGCGACATAGTGACAATATTGTTATCGGCTTTGATTCTGTTGGACTTTCTAAGGGAAAAATATTAGAAAAACCGAGATCAAAGAAAGAAGCCTTTAAGAGATTGCAATAAGAGCTTTACTTTTTAATGATAGTTATTATAATAAAAAAAGGAGGTGTGAAAAATGAAGTTCTTTGGAATATTGTTTGTCGTGCTCATTATAGTGTGTGGTATAATCTCCATTTTGGGAGCAACAGGGCTCTTGAAGCCTTTGCTGTTCTAAAGAGAGGGAAGATTCATTCTTCCCTCTTAAGCTTTTCTAAGCACCAAAATGACATTGACTACCAAGGGTTGACCCTTGGTAAATAATGGAGTTGTTCTTTTATTTGTTCGGAAAAATGTGCTTTTGAGACTACTTTTCCCAAGGGTCAACCCTTGGGTGTAGCTTGTGAAATGGTTGTTCTCTGTTAAAATAAAAGTAATGGAACCTTTAGCCTCAAAAATAAGGCCGAAGAGCTTAAAGGAGTTCGTGGGACAGAATCATTTAGCCGGAGAAGGGAAGCCTTTAAATGTTGCTATAGAAAAGAAGCACTTGTTCTCTTTTATTCTTTGGGGGCCTCCGGGAACGGGGAAAACAACCTTGGCAAAAATATATGCCGATAGTTTGAATGCCAAGTTTTATGAGTTGTCTGCGGTCTCCGTCGGCAAAGAGGACATTAGAAAGGTAATCAGAGAAGACATAAAAGATTATCCCAAGGTCTTGTTCTTAGATGAGATACATCGCTTTAATAAAGCTCAGCAGGATTTTTTGCTTCCTTATGTGGAGCGGGGAGATATAGCTTTAATCGGAGCTACTACGGAGAATCCGAGTTTTGAAGTAATTGCCCCTTTGCTTTCTCGTTGTCGGGTTTTTGTTTTGTATGAACTTTCGAAAGAGGAGATAGAAACAATTATCAAGCGAACCGGATTTAAGATTGGTAAGAAAGCCGTAAATTGGCTTATTAACATGGCAAACGGAGATGCAAGGCAAGCCATTACTATGCTTGATAACACAAGCAAGCTTTACAAAAATATTACGGTAGAGAATCTAAAGAATACTTTGCAATCGAAGTTCTTAAGGTATGATAAAGCGGGGGAGGAGCACTACAATACGATATCGGCTTTTATAAAAAGTATGAGAGCCGGTCAGCCGGATGCCGCTTTATATTACTTGGCCAGAATGATTGATTCCGGAGAAGATCCGAAGTTTATTGCCAGAAGAATGGTGATTTTTGCTTCTGAGGATATTGGACTAGCACAACCAACAGCGCTGGTTGTGGCTAACGCGGCGTTTAGAGCAGTGGAAACCATTGGGTTGCCGGAGTGCGGTATTAATCTGGCCCACGGAGTCACTTATCTTTGCCGGTGCAAGAAAGACAGAAGCTCGTATGATGCGTATATGAAAGCGATGGAAGATGTAAAAAGATACGGAAACTTGCCTGTTCCTTTAAAGTTGAGGAATCCGGAAACAAAATTAATGGAAGAGATGGACTATGGGAAAGAGTACGAGAAGTATCCTAAAGAGAGCTATCTTCCCGATAAATTAAAAAAAAGGAGGTATTTAAGTTTATGAATGTCATAATTCCCAATCCTAAAGAGTTTGAGCATTTAAAGACCGAGTTTCGGAAGTCGGGAGCTGAAAAGATACACATCTTATCGGACTTTGACAGAACCCTTACTTACGGAACCTTTGAAGGAGGAAAAGCTTCTTCTCTTATGTCCATACTAAGGAACGGTGATTACTTAAAAGAGGGTTACGCGGAAAAGGCTCATGCTCTTTTTGATAAATATCGCCCCATCGAAACAGATCCCGGCATTTCTGTGGAGGAGAAGAAGAGGTTAATGCAAGAGTGGTGGAAAGCGCATTACAGACTGCTTATAGAGTCCGGGTTATCCAAATCGGACTTAGAGAGTGTCGCTGAAAAAATTTATGTTAGGATAAGGGAGGGTGTTTCTGAGTTTTTGGACATTATCCATGAAAAAAACATTCCATTGGTTATTTTTTCCGCAAGTGGTTGCGGGGAAGTGATTCCGATGCTTTTTCGGAAGATGGGAAAAGACTACCCGAACATCTTTTATGTAATCAATATTTTTAACTGGGATGAAGAAGGAAAAGCCGTTTCCGTGAGAGAGCCGATTATTCATAGCATGAACAAAGACGAAACGGTTCTGAAAAAATTCCCTTCCATTTTTAACTCCATAAAAAACAGAGACAATGTTGTTTTGCTTGGAGACAACGTAGGTGATTTGGGAATGATTAAAGGCTTCGATTGTGAGAATTTATTAAAGATAGGGTTTTACAATTTTCCTCAAGAAGAGCCAAGGCACGATTACGAGGAAGGTTTCGATGTAGTTCTGGAGGGAGACGGTGATTTTAGTTTTGTAAGCTCTTTGCTTCGAGAGTTGACGAAATGATCTTTATAAAGGAGGAGATGAAAAAATGAAAAGGAGGCACATTTTAAAAATTAGAAAGGGAGAGATAATTCTTCCGGAGGGTTTTTCTGCCGGTCCCGTGGGAAGACTTGAAGAGGAGAAATGTCTCTTTGTTATTCCTCGGAGAGAAGGAAATGTTCTTGCACTCTCTAATGAAGAAAGAGATTTTATCGAAGTTACCGGCAAGGTTCTTATCGCTTATTGCCTGAATTATTTCGAAATATGGAATCCGTGTAAGTTTGCCGAATTTGAGAAAGAAACAAGCATGGAGAAGTTGGTGGAAAGGCTGGGTATTGCTTATTTGTAAAAAGTTCCTTTTTATTGTATAATACTGATTAAGGGAGGTGATTTAGATGCTTCGGTTTGTAATCCTTGCGCTGATTTTCAGCGCGCTGTCCCTGGTAGATATGCACACAACGCTAAGGGGAATTGAAGCGGGAACAATGTGGGAGCTTAATCCTTTTGTAGAGCGCTATCTGTTGGACAGTCCAACCGTAGCACTTTTCGTGAAGGGCGTTGCGCCCTTGATTGTCTCCGGATTTCTTTATCTTAGGCTGGGATTAGAGAAGAAGCCGGTATTTTTTAGAGGACGCCGTCTATTTTCTATAGACAGCTCCAATGTTCTTTTTGTCTTTGTGGTAGTTCATTTTATTATCGCCCTAAACGGAACGTTTTGGGCCTATATGATCTACTGGTTTATTTAAAGACAAAGGCCCCTGCTTTTAAAGAGGGGTTTTTTCTTGTTATAATAAGCAATTTATTGTATAATATAAAGAGTAAAGGGGTTTGTTCTTTAAATATATTCAAGGAGGTGATAAGAGTTGAGGTGGTTTGGGTTTTCGGATATAGGTATTTGGGCAGCAGTCCTTTTCTTCTTCCTCTACTTTGCTTTTAGAAGTGGAGGAGAGATTAGCATTGCTCTTTTGGCTTCTTTGGGAGTTATTTTGATAATGACCGCGATAGGATTTTCTATAGAAATCATTATTGAAGTTCTTCGTAACAAGAGGGGACTTGGAACTATTCTCGGATTTCTTACCAACGGTCCCGAGATGGTGGTACTTTTGGCAGGCATTATTGCCGGAGACGTACTTTTCGGCGTTAGTACACCGCTAGGGTCAACCGCTATCAACGCAATAATGCTTGTTTTGGCAGCAATAGTGACGGGAACAGCAATAAAGTTATTGCAGGCAAAGAAGATTGTTTATGGCTTACTTTGTATTATCATTACAGTTATTCTTGCTTCAATCTTTTATTTTTTACCGGAAGAGCTTTATCTCTGGTGGATAATTACGGCCCTTCTTATAACAATTTCTTTTTTTCTTTTAAGGCCGAAAGAGAAAAAAAGAAAGGACCGTCCCTCCGAGGTGCCAAGCTGGATTATCTTGCCGGCGCTTTTATTGCTTCTACTGTCGGGATCTTTTCTTGACCCGATGGTTGAGTTTGCCGGAGAAGTTTCCGGAGTTCCGAAGAATCTCATTGGGTTCTTGGCTCTTGGGACTCTTTCCAGTTGGCCGGAGCTTAAGAGTTGTATAACCCTTTTTAAAAAAGGATTTATAGAAGCGGCCGGTATTAATATTTTCGTCAGCAATATTACAAATATATGGCTGGCGATTATAGGGATATCCCTTTACTTACTTTGAAAAAGGGAGCATGTGTCTTTGTGCTCCCTGTTTTTATAACACAGCTTTAAAATGAAAATTATTTAGGTTATTATGTCTAGAGATAAAAGTTATTTCGCCAATAAAGGTTAAAAAAATAAATTATGTTGAATAAAGAGCAGGGAATTTTTGAAAATAACGAATTTACTGCCGAAAGAAAAGAAAAAGAAGAACCTAAGAAAGTGAAAAAGATTGAAAAAGCCCCTCTTGCCATTGACACCAAGATTGAGGTTTTACTGGTTTGGAAAGGAGAAAAGATGGCTACGGAAATTCAGATTGACAGTGCGTCCTGGAAAGAAGGGGAAGAACCGGAAAGTGTTGACCCTAAAAAGATAAAAAAGATCGAAGAACTGGCCAAAGACCTTGAGCTGTTTTATAACTCCTCTCCGGAAAAGACAGTGCATAGCGAGTATTACCATAAAGACTCGGAGGGAAAAGAGAGGCCTAAAAATAAATCACAAAAAGTCTTTTATTTGGCTAAAACAGAGAAAGCTCTTTATTCACTGATGGAGGCCATTGAAGAAGATAATGATGATTTGTTGGGTCAGCTTTATGGATATCCTGATTCGGCGATTAGTGGTTACAAAAAAGAAGAGATAAAAGAAATTATTGACTTGCCTTCGGAGATTCAAAATAAGCCGGAGATTGCTTTTACCAGATTTAAATTGTCAAAAGACAATTGGCAAGAAGAGCTTCAAACGGGGAAAAAGTGGAGTGATACGGTCAAGAGAGTAAGCCCTCGAATGCATAAAGAATTTATTTCTTATATGAGAAACATTAATTTGGGAGACAAAGATGATTTTTATGTGGATTTTTTTGAAGAAAAGAGTTAAAATTGAGCCTGTTTGTTTTTGCCGAAAGCCAAACAAGCTAAAGTATGAGAGAGTGTTATAAAAAATAATAATTTAAACAAAGAATATGTATATATTGTGCTCTGACCTCGAGAGTGTTTTTTTACCCGAGCTATGGGTTGAGATAGCGAATGAAACGGGAATAAAAGACCTTCAGCTTACTACTCGTGATGTTTCTGATGTGAATCTTTTAATGCAAAAAAGAATTACTTCTTTAAGGGAGAACGGAGTGGACTTTGAAACGTTAATACAAATAGCTAAAAAAAGTGAACCGCTTGAAGGGGCCGTTGATTTTTTAAGATGGGCAAGAGAGATGATGCCGATGATAATTCTTTCCGATACTTTTTGGGAATTTGTTTCTCCGATAATTAGCAAAATGGAATATCCAACGATAATTTGCAATTCTTTGCAGGTGGATAAAGAGGGCTTTGTTTCCGGATATAATCTCCGGGAAGACGGCAAAAGAAAAACTATAGAGGTTTTACAACAAGCAGGACTAAAAGTAATAACGGTAGGAGATTCCTATAACGACGTTAAAATGCTTGAAAAAGCGGATAAAGGCGTTTTCTTTAATGCATCAAGCGAAATAGTTCAGCAGTTTCCTGAATTTTCTTCAGTAAACAGCTATGAAGAGCTCAAATTACTGATAAAAGACACGATTAATTCAAAATAGCTTTATTATTAGAGACCTATATTGAGCTTGGAATATACGTAATAGCCGCTTTCTTTAAGTTTTTCTAGGGCCTCATCTTTCTCTTCTTCTGTCATCTCTTGAGGAAGTTTAGTTTTCAGCTCTCCCCTTAGATCATCGTTTCCTTTAAAATGACGAAGATAATCTATGGGATTTTTTGTTTCAAAATCACGGTTAACAAGAGTATCATCTATTTCTCTCGGATTTTGTACGACGATATACCCCTTGGATCTTAAAGCATCTTGCAACTCTTCCATTGATAGATTTTTCTTTTCGGAATATTCGTTGTTATTTTTTTGATCTTCAAAAGGATCAAATTTTTCTGGGTCGGGCATGTTTGTTTTTAATTAAAGAATAATATTATTATAAAAGTAACATTTTATCACAGGAAAAACAAGAAGAAGGGAGGCAGGGTGGCTTCAATTACGAATATATATAAGGAGATGCCACCCCCACAAATCAGAGATGTATACTATAAACTTCTCCTGAAAATGGGAGAAGAAAAGGCAGGTATGTAAGCGCTATTATACATATCTGCCTTTTTGTTTTATAATAGAAAAACTGAAAATAGAAAACAATTCTTGAGTAAAAATACTAGAGCTTAATAAAAAATCAAACCATGAATAACAAAAAAAATATTGCAATTTTATTCGGAGGTAAGTCTGCCGAGCATGAAGTTTCTTTGAAATCCGCAAAGAATATTTTTCAAGCGATTGACAAGGATCTCTACAATCCGATACTCATTGGAATTGATAAAGATGGAAGATGGTTTGTAAGCGAAGATCTTGAATCTGTTTTGCTAAATGAAAGATCCATGGAAGGCATCAGAAAAAACTATGTAGTCCTAGTTCCACAGTGCGAAGGAGAGGTTGTTTTTTTAGAGGGAGGAGAAAGAAAAGTAAAAGTTGATGTTGTTTTTCCCATACTTCACGGTCCTTTTGGTGAAGACGGAACAGTACAGGGACTTTTAAAGCTGGCGGACATTCCTTTTGTTGGTCCGAGTGTCTTGGGATCTGCGGTTGGCATGGATAAAGAGGCTATGAAAAAGATTTTAAGAGATAATTCTATTCCAGTAGCTGACTATATTTGTCTTCACAAAGAAGAAGAGGCTTTAAGTTATGAGGAGGTGGTGAGTAAACTTCAAAGCCCTTTTTTCGTAAAGCCGGCGAATATGGGTTCTTCTGTCGGGGTAAGCAAAGTTTCTACAAAAGAAGATTACCACAAAGCAATTTCTTTGGCGTTTGACTACGACTTAAAGATAATAATTGAAGAGTTTATAGAAGGAAGAGAAATTGAGTGTTCGGTTTTAGGGAACAACAATCCTCGAGCATCTGTTTTAGGAGAAGTTATTCCAAGTCACGATTTTTATTCTTATGAAGCAAAATACATTGACGAGAAGGGGGCTGATCTTGAAGTTCCGGCAAAAATTAGCGATGAAATAACCGAAAAAATTCAGAGCTTAGCAATAAAAACATTTAAATCTTTATACTGTGAAGGGCTGGGAAGAGTTGATTTCTTTTTAAAGGAGAATGGAGATGTTTTTGTCAATGAGATTAACACAATGCCGGGATTTACAAAAATAAGCATGTATCCAAGGCTTTGGGAGGAATCAGGCGTTTCTTACAAAGACTTGATAACAGAGCTTATCAATCTTTCCTTAGAAAGAATTAAAAAGGAAAAAGAATTAAAGCATGATCATTGAAATTATATGAAGAAAAGATATGAAAATAAACGGAACTGCAAGAAAATATATATTTCCGGGAACAGAAGTTGATATTATTTTAAAAAAAGACCAAACTACCGGCAGGTTGACAAGAGGGATTGTAAAAGATGTATTAACAAAATCCGAAAATCATTCTCGAGGAATAAAAGTTAGACTTGAAGACGGTAGTGTAGGAAGAGTTCAAGACATAATTTCTTTTACCGGACTTGATTAGCAGATATTAGTTAAAATTTTAAATAAATGAAATTAATTATTTACGCATCTTTTCATCACAAGAATACGGAAAAAATTGCCAAGGAGATAGGTAATGCTTTAGGTGCGAAAGTTGTTAATTTTTTGAATGTGACAGAGGAGGAGATTAAAAAAGCGGAGCTGATTGGCTTTGGTTCCGGCGTTTATCTTTCCAAGTTTCACAAAGGTTTGGTTAAGCTGACTGAATCCTTGCCGAAAATGGAGGGAAAGAAAGCTTTTTTGTTTTCAACAAGCGGAATGAGAAGAAATATGTTTCTTAACAGATCTCACGATCATTTTAAAGATATTCTTAAGGAAAAAGGTTTTGAGATAGTGGGAGAATTTAACTGTCTCGGATATGACACTTACGGACCACTTAAGTATATTGGAGGCGTAAATAAGGGAAGACCCAGTCAAAAAGATCTTGAAGAAGCGAAACTTTTTGCAAGAAATTTGGTGAAATAATATGGAGGAAAAAGATTCTTCAACTTTAAAACAGGAAGAGATAGAAGAAAACTTAAAAGAGCTTGAAGAGTGGAGGCTCTCATCGGACAAGAAGAAAATCTTTCGCAATTTTTATTTTAAAACCTTCCGCGAATCAATTGATTTTGTAAACGAAGCGGCTACCTTTGCCGGAAGAGTAAAGCACTATCCCGAGGTCATGATTATTCGTTTTCGGAAAATTTCGGTAAGACTTACTACCAAAAAGAGCGGGGGATTAACAGAAAAGGATTTTGCTTTAGCAAAAGAGCTTAACGCGATAGCGGGATGGAAGAGTAGATTAGAGCAACTGACTATTTCCCCCAAATTCCTTATCCCTTTCTTGATTATAGTTTTATTAATAATACTGTGGCAGTATCTTCAATAATATCAATCTTCAAGCTTTGATTTGAAGTAATCAATAATCTTACTTATATCCACCCTCTCTTGCTTCATGCTGTCTCGCTCTCTTATTGTCACGGTATTATCTTTTAAAGTATCGAAATCGACTGTTACGCAATAAGGTGTTCCTATCTCGTCTTGTCTGCGATATCTTTTACCGATACTTCCGCTTACGTCAAATTCGCACATCCATTTCTCTTTTGTAGTTTTATAAATCTCTTGTGCTTTTTCCACCAATTCCGGCTTATTTTTAAGTAGCGGGAAAACGGCTATCTTGATTGGAGAAAGCCTCTTGTCTAATTTCAGAACTACTCTTTTTTCTCCTTCTACTTCTTCTTCCGTATAGGCGTTATCGATAAACATCAGTGTTATACGGCCTAATCCGGCGGAAGTTTCCATAATATGAGGAATAAACTTTTCTTCCGTCTTTTCGTCGGTATAGGTTAGGTCTGCTCCGGAGTGCTTTGAGTGTTGGGAAAGATCCCAGTCACCGCGAGTATGGACTCCTTCTACCTCTTTAAAGCTATTAAGGCAACTAAAATTGAATTCTATGTCATAAGCTTGGGAGGCGTAGTGAGCAAGAACGTTGTGCTTATACCAGCGTAGTTTTTCTTCCGGGATGCCGTATTCCAAATACCACTTCCATCGAAGATCTTTCCACATTTCGTATTTTTCATCCATTGCGTCGGGGTGCAAGAAATACTGCATCTCCATTTGTTCAAACTCTCTGGTCCTAAAAACAAATTGCCTCGCTACGATTTCATTGCGGAAGGCTTTTCCAACCTGAGCTATCCCGAAAGGGAGCTTCGGGTGCATGGAATTTAACATGTTTTTGTACTCCAGATATATCCCTCCACAAGTTTCCGGCCTTAAATAAACCACATTTTCTTCGGAAAGAGTGTCTACGGGAGAGCCCAAGTTTGATTTAATCATCAAAGAGAATTGCTTTGCATCTGTTAAATTCTTGGAACCACAATTTATACACTTTATTTTTTCTTCCTCTTTTAGTTTATTAAGTTCTTTATTAATAAAATCGAGAGAAGCTTTATCCGCATCGATATTAAACTCTTCCAAGATATGGTCCGCTCTCATGCGCTGCTTACAATCCCGACAATCCACTTGCGGATCATCGAAGCCCTCTACGTGTCCGGAAGCAACCCAGGTTGTCGGATGCATGAAGATGGCGCTATCAAGACCGTAAACATCGTCCCGGAGTTGTACCATGTGCTCCCACCATGCGTCACGAATATTATTTTTGAGCAATACGCCGTAATGACCGTAATCATAAATTGCGGCGAGCCCACCGTAAATCTCCGAAGAAGGGAATATAAATCCTTTTTTCTTGCAAAATGATGCCATTTTTTCCAAATTCATATTTTTTCTTTTATTAGTTTGTAATAAAAAACCTCGTTACAATAACCAAAACTTTTGGTCACTAGAACGAGATTTTTACCCGCGGTTCCATCTAGTTTGCCTTATTTTTTTAAATAAGACCGCCTCAATTTACCAGCCCGACCTTTTGGGTCACGAGGGGAGCCAATCTCCCTCAGACTGATTTATATACTTTTATTATAATAAAAAAGAAATTATTTTCAAGTCCCTTACAAGAGAGGGGGTTTACAGCATGTATTATCTTTGTTACCTTTAAAATCAAAGGTCGAGAAAATCAATAAAGAAAAAAATGTCAAAAAACATACTTATTGGAATAATTGTTGTTTTAGTGGTTGTTATCATAGCTTTTGTCGTTTTTGAAAGAGAAGAAGACCCTACCACTTTGGAAGAGGAAGATATTGTTGTTCCTGAAGAGGACGAGATGTTTCCTCCGGAAGAAGATATGCCGATAATGCAACTAACCGAAGAAGAGCTTTTAGACCTACAAGAAGTATTTGAAGAGGTTATTCCTGAAGAGGACCTTATGGCCGCAGAAGAGGATCCGGAACTGCAAGAAGCCATTATGAGGTTGGATGAGAAAATTATGGAACTTACAGCAGAGGAGCTTCGAGAGCTGACAGTGGAGAAAGTGGAAGAGATGTTCGAGGAAGCGAAAGAAGAAAACTAGCTTTTATTTTTATAATCAAATTGCCCGGGAGTTTCTCGGGCTTTTGTTTTATGATAAAATAAAAGATACTATGAAAATAAAGAATAAGACATTAGAATTTCAAACGGAAAAGATTTTTTATTTCATTGATTTTACAAGCGAAGCGGAAAAGTTTTTAGATAGTTGTGACATAGAAAACGGATTTTTAAATGTGCAGATTATGCATACTTCTGCCGGTCTTGTCCTTAACGAAAACGAGCCCTTTCTTCTTGAGGATATAAGAGATCACCTTGAAAAGTCCGCTCCAAGATCAAGGGACTATAAGCATAATAATCTTGAGGAAAGAACCGTTAACGTTTGTGAGAACGAGTGCGAAAACGGTCATTCGCACTGCAACGCTATTCAGTTGCCGGCCACAGTGACATTAAACGTGGTAGGAGGAAAATTACAATTGGGACAATGGCAGAGAATTATGCTTGTTGAACTTGATAGAGCGCGTCACAGAAAAGTGCAATTACAAATTATTGGAGAATGAAAATGAAGTGGTTCATCTTGGCCTCTTTAATAATAATCGGTTTCTTTTTTTACAGAACAGGGCTTTATAAATTGCATACCGTTGAAGTTCCCGAAGTTCGAGAAGATAATCTTATTCATTTTTCAAAAGCCCCGGAAAATATTGGAGAGAGGTACTGGGTAAAAGGAGAGGTTGACCACGTGTTTAAATCGGAAAGCAGTAATTATTTTATAAATTTCTGTGAAGTTTACAAAGACTGTCCTTTTTCCGGAGTAATATTCTCGGAACAATCTGCTAATTTTGAAGATATTGAAAAGCATGAAGGAGAGTTTATTTATATATACGGATCAATCTCCACCTACGAGGACCGCCCCCAAATAATCATTGAAGATCCTGTGCAAATTAAGAAAAAGAGCTTGAAAAAATAACGCTTGGGAGTAATATAATAACGAGAACAATTTAAATACATGGAAAAAAGATATTCTTTTTACACTATAGCTTTTACTCTAATTACCGTAATAGCCGTTATTGTAATTTTTGCCGGAAATTTATTAATCAACTACCAAGAAGAAAAGGTGGTAAGAGAGAAAGTGGAAACGGCATTGCAAGTAGCCCGAGCTGTTGATGGGATTAAGCGTTCTTCCATTACCGAATATCAACCGGGGGCAAGCCTATGGACTAAAACCGCCATTAAAGAGATATCCGGCCTTGATGACTTGCTTTATATACGAATAACAGGGAAGAGCGGAAAGATTTATCAGAGTAGCGTTACGGGAGAGGACGGAAAAACGGTTACAAACCCCAATGTTTTAAAGCTTCTTTCTGCGGATGATATTACGGTAACAGATTATATTTTTGAAAAAGAAGAGGCAAAATCAATTATTTATCCCGGAGATGAAAATAAAGTTATTTGGATAGGTCTCTCCCTGCAAAGCGCGAAAGAAATATCTGCAGAGTCAAGGATATATGCTATTTTGATTGCGATCGGGGCTTTGCTTGCAATTACCCTTATCATCTTTTTTGTTTTTAGAAACAGCATCGTTATTCCTTTAAACAGAATCATTGATGCTTTCAAAGGAGCCAGAGAGGGAGATTTAAAGACAAGCATTAATATTGACTCAAAAACCGAGATAGCGGAGCTTACCGATAATTTTAATAAGATGATTAAAGACCTGGAGTATTATCAGCTTAACCTGGAAGAATCTAAAGATGTCTTAGAAGTTAAGATAGAAGAGAAAACCAAAGAGTTAAGGGAATTGAACGAGAACCTTGAAAATAAGATTCAAGAGAGAACGGAAGAACTACAAAGCAAAGTTGACGAGCTGGAGAAGTTTCGCCGACTTACGGTGGGAAGGGAGTTGAAGATGAAAAAGATGAAAAGGATGATAGAAAAGATGAAAAAAATAATAAAGAAGCAAAAAAAGAAATAATTCAAAGTAGTTAAACCCTCGGAATTATTTCCGAGGGTTTTTAAAGTAGTACCCAAACAGAAAATATTTTGTTATAATTAACATATGAAAAAAGTAATACAATATTATCATCCTGTTTTACGTAAAAAAGCAAAAAAGGTAGAAGATCACGAAAAGGTAAAACCTCTTATAGCTCAAATGAAAGAAACTCTTAAGAAAGAAGAGGGGACTGGTCTTGCCGCACCTCAGGTTGGAGAATCGCTGAGAGTGATTATAGTAAACATGGATGATAATTTTTACAGCTTTATTAATCCGGAGATAATAGAGGAAAGTGAAGAGAAAATAGTTGTAAGCGAGGGGTGTCTTAGCTTGAAAGGGCTTTATTTCGACGTAATGCGGAGTAAAGCGGTGAAAGCAAAGTTTTTAGATGAAGAGGGGAGAGAGAGGGAAATAAAAGCGGATGGTATGATGGCGATAGCGCTGCAGCATGAAATAGATCATCTGGACGGAAAGCTTATTTTAGACAGAATGGGAATGATAAAAAAGATGTCTCTTCTTTTTCCTTTTTATTTTCGGAAATTATGCCCTTCAATGAGATAAGAAGCGAGAAGGTTAGGGAAGCGTTCAAGTACATTGACCGCAGTGATTTTGTTTCCGAAAAAGAGAAAGAGAGTGCTTACGAGGACATTCCTCTTTCCATCGGATACGGACAGACTATATCTCAGCCACTAGTGGTTGCTTTTATGCTGGAAGCCCTTGATCCAAGAGAAGGGGACAAAGTATTGGATGTTGGTTTTGGTTCGGGATGGACAACAGCCCTTCTTGCTTTTATAATAGGCAGCGAAGGGAAGGTCATTGCGGTAGAGAAAATCCCGGAAGTTTATGAGTTCGGAAAGAAAAATATCGAAAAATATAACTTTTTAAGGAGCGGAAGGGTGGAAGTCTTTTGCGGGGACGGCAAAGAAGGTAAAAAAGAGGAAGCTCCTTTTGACAGGATTTTGGTTTCTGCTTCTGCAAAAGATGACTTGCCCTCACCGTTAAAAGAACAGCTTAAAGTGGGAGGAAAAGCCGTTGTTCCGATAGGATCTTCCGTTTTTCTTTTTTCAAAAGAAGAAAAAGGATTTCAGAAAACGGAGTATCCCGGATTCTTGTTTGTTCCTCTTGTTTAAAAAATGAGAAATCTTATCATAATCGCAATAGTTCTCTTTTCTCTTCTTTTTCTTTATTTGGGTTTTTATACAAGCCCGAAAGATTACGGAGAAAAAGAAATTTTTGTTGTTGAAAGCGGCGATGGTATCTTTGATATTTCGCGGAAATTGGAAGAGAAAGAGCTTGTCAGCTGCAGGTATCTTTTTGCCGCTTATGTGATTTTAAGAGGAGAAAGAAGAGACCTTAAGACAGGGATCTATGACATGCATTCGGGAATGAGTATTTCCCAAGTAACAGAAAAGCTTGTTGCCGGGAAAGTGAAAGAGGATTTTATTACCATCGTAGAAGGATGGAATTTAAATGATATTGCTAAATATTTGGAAGAAAAAGGGTAAGGGAGTAAAGAAGAGTTTTACCGCCTTGCAGGAAGACCGCCAAGATACGAGGAACCACAAAAGAGTGGAGAAATAAGAGAGGAATTTGCTTTTTTAAAAGAGAAGCCGGAAGATTTGCCTCTTGAGGGCTATCTTTTTCCCGACACCTATGCCGTAGCTGCCGGCGCGCAGATGGATGACATATTGAAATTATTTCTTGCAAATTTCAAAAAGAAAGCAGTAGAAGAGATAGGAGAAGAAGATATTTTTGAAACAATTACAATCGCTTCTTTAATTGAAAAAGAAGTAATCAGTTATGAAGATAAAAGGTTGGTTTCCGGGATTATGAGAAATCGTCTTAAAATAGGAATGCCCTTACAGATTGATGCCACTATCACTTATCTTACCGGAAGGAGAAGCGTTAATATTCCCATTTTGGAAACAAGAATAAAGTCTCCTTATAACACCTACGTAAACACCGGGCTTCCGATAGGACCTATCTCTAATCCGGGCATAGATAGTATAAGGGCGGCCATGGACCCGAAAGAAAACGATTATTTTTATTATCTGTCGAAGCCGACGGGAGAGACTGTTTTTAGCCGCACTCTGGAAGAACACAATTATGCAAAAAATAAATATTTAAGGTGATTTATGAAAATAGCGGTAATTGTAGCATCAAAAGATTTTCGCGATGAAGAGTATTTCATCCCTTGTCAAGTATTCAAAGAGGAAGGAGCGGAGATCTCTGTTTTTAGTGATAAAAAAGGGCCTATTATAGGATCTTACGGAGGAGAAGCGGAAGCGGAATATACTTTAAAAGAATTTACTCCGAAGAGCTTTGCTGCAGTGGTTTTTATCGGTGGACCCGGGGCGATGAGATTTCTTGATAATAAGGAGGGTTATCAAATCGCAAGAGAAGCAAAAGAAACGGGTACGTTGCTTGCCGCAATTTGTATTAGTCCGCTTATCCTGGCAAGGGCGGGAGTGCTGAAGGGGGTTGAGGCGACGGTATGGAGTTCCTCTTTAGATCAAAGTCCGGTTAAAATTTTAAAAGAAAAAGGAGGGGTTTATAAAGGTGAAGCTGTTGTGCAGGATGGAAAGATTATTACTGCTAATGGCCCGGAGGCGGCGGAGGATTTTGCCAAGAAAATAATTAGTGTATTGACAAAAAAATAAAAGTACTTATAATTCTAGTAGTAATCCGCAGACAGTGGGTAGTGTGAAAATCACGTAAACACCCGCCGAGGATGAGTTAAAGAATAATAATTCTTCTTGTCTGCGTAATAAAGCAGATTTTTTTATGACTATCACCAAAGAAAAGAAAAAAGACATAATAAAAGAGCTTAGAGAAAGCATTACAAAACAAAGCGGTATTTTCTTTGTTAACTTTAAAGGCATGAAAGGGGAGAGCGCTTATCAGTTTAGAAGCGAGCTTCAAGGGGTTAATGCAAAAATGATTGTGGCAAGAAAAACTTTGGTAAAAATTGCATTTGAAAAAGAAGGGATTGCTTTTGACCCCCAATCACTTGAAGGAGAAGTAGGCTTTGTTTTTGGTTACGAAAATGGAATTGACACAGTTAAAGTGGTTAATAAATTTGTTAAAGAAGAAGCAGTTACCCTTCTTGGCGGATTTTTTGAAGGGAAATTGTTAACTTTGGAAGAAGCAAAGAGCCTTGCCGAGCTTCCTTCCAGAGAAGAGCTTATGGCGAAGCTTCTTGGTACCATGGCAGCTCCTATGAGGGACTTCTTATGTGTACTGCAAGGCAATACAAAAGGTCTTCTTTATGTTTTAGCAAACGCTAAAGAAAAAAATTAATTAATTAAAATTATGGCAGAAGAAAAAAAAGAAGTAGAAGTTCCAAAAAAGTTTAAAGAGATTGTAGAAAAAATAGAAAATCTTTCTGTTTTGGAGCTTTCCGAACTTGTAAAAATTTTAGAGGAAAAACTTGGTGTTTCAGCATCTGCTCCTGCGGCTGCCGCTCCTGCCGCCGCTGCTCCTGCAGCTGAAGAAGAAAAAGCGGAGAAGAGCGATTATAACATTGAGTTGAAGGGAGTTGGAGACAACAAGATCGAAGTAATCAAGGCGGTGAGAACAATTACAGGAAAAGGATTGAAAGAAGCAAAAGACTTGGTGGACGCTGCAGCGAACGAACCACAAGTCATAAAAGAAGGAGTTCCTGCGGAGGAAGCAAAAGAAGCGGAGAAAAGCTTAAAAGAGGCCGGAGCACAAGCAGAATTAAAGTAATTAAAATTCTATTGAGTATACCTCTTGGCCATCCAGGAGGTATATTTTTTCTTGATCCGAAGAGATAGCGATATCCTTCGGATTTTGCATTCCCGGGATATAGAGCTGTCTTTTAACGTCTCCCTCTTTATTTGCGATAATAATTCTTTTTTCTTTAGAGTCCAAGAAAAAGACAGGAGTATCGGAAAAAGTTTCCATTTTATTTGCCCTGAAGGAAGGGAAGACGAGATAATTGATTTCTTCTTCATATTTTCCTCTGTAATAACGGTGTATCTTGTTATCTTTATCAAGAATAAAGATTGATCCGTCAATTGCTAATTGAAGAGCATTTTCGATTCTTTTTTCTCCTTTTTCTATCCACGTACCCGGATATTTATTGCGGTAAGAAAATATTTCACCGTTATTTTTCAGGAAGTAGGGGACTCCCAAGAAAGAAGAGAGTGATATATAAGAATGGTCGTCTTTAGCGATTTCGGAGATGGAAGGTGTCTCGTTTTCAAGAGAGAATAAGTAATTCGGGCTTGCAAAAAACATTGATCTGTTTAACGATGACGAAGAGAGATCCACTCCTTCTCCCGAAGGCAAAGAATAGCTATGCTCTTTGCCTGTTTTTAAATTTAGGCTAAGTATTTCCGGTGATTTTGATGTGAAAAAATAAAGAACTTCATTTGTAATAAGAATTCCTTCAGGATTTATCTCTTCTACTTTTTTAATCAGCTCAATGTCTTTTACTTCTTCCCAGCCGGAAAGTGCTAGCAATTCATTTTCTAGCGAAATGTATCTTTCTTCAATTTGCTGATGGAGTTGTGTTCTTTTCTCTTTTAACTTTTCCAGCTCTGAGAGACTTTTTTTCAGCAAAAGAATATCTTCCTTTTCCTTGCCACGGGTAATATCTTCATCTATTTGAGAAATAATTTCTTTTTGCCTGCCTATTCTTATATTATTTTCAACACTTATGACCAGATATCCTATGATGATAACTGCAAAAAGAAGCAAGAAGAGAGAGAGTGGCTTTCGATCAATACTGGGAACTTTTATTTGAGGAAGACTGATTTTAGGTCTTTTTATTTTTGAAAAAGATGATGCGATCCCTTTAAAGAAACTTGGAAATGAGAATTTTTTTGTTTTTTTATCTGATATTTTTTGCGATTCCTCTTTTAAGACTAAAGAATGATCCATAACTAAAGAAACACCGGAAGCTTCTGGAAATTTTTCTTTTTGCAGGGCAGAGATTTTATCCATCACCTTTTCATTTAGAGGAGCTTTCATTATTTCTTGAAAAAGATTTCCTTTCTTGAAAGAGTCATAAATTTCCGGGGTTAAGATAAGTAATTTATCTTTCTTTTTCATCTCTCCGGAAATTATATCTTGGAAAACATCACCCTCATTTTTACTTAATTCTTGGCAAATGTCTTTTATCTTACCCTCGCTAAGGAGAACAACCTTAACTTCTCCTATTTTGGCGATGTGAATGGAAAAGTTTTTAGAACACAAAAAAGCGATAAATAACTTTCCTTGATACTCTTTATTCTTTAAAAAGGAATTGACCTCTTTTAGGGTTTCGCTTAACGCTTTGTCCGGGGAAAGAGAAGTGTTTTCGTAGTATCTTTCTTTTGCAATATGAAAAATGTTCTGCAAAAAAGGAGAATCGCTTTTACTCATTTCAAGCATTTCTCCTACCATGTAAAGCTTACCGAGTTTACGCTCATAAACGTTTTGAGGCTGATGGATAAAGCTTTCTGAGATTCTTCCGGATTTCTCCGGGTTAAAATAGAGTTCAAAAATTTGCATATTTTACAAAAGTTTTTTTTCATTATAAACCTTCTAGTTAAATTAATCAATTCAAAATATTGATTTTTATTAATTTTTTATGTATACTTTAAAAAAGGACGATTAGCTCAATGGCAGAGCGCTTGCTTCACATGCAAGAGGCCGGAGGTTCGATACCTCCATCGTCCACCTCAATGAAAAGGAGGGTCTTAGGTGAGAAGTGCTATTGTGGCGATGATTATGCTCGTGATAATGGGTGTTACGTTCTCTGGGATAGAAGTAGAAAAGTTCTTTAATAAAGCGGAAGAAGTGGCTTATGAGATCAATATAAGAAGCATAGAGCAAGCAGTTGAATTGCATAAATTCAACGAAGGAAAATTACCGGAAACGAAAGAAGATCTGGAGAGATACTTGGATAAAGAATTAAACGAGCTATGGGATGAAGTAGAGTATCAAACAGAAGACGGCATTCCATTTATAATAATAAATGGAGAAAGAGTAGAGTTGCAGGTAAAAATTTGATCATTGTAGGTGAACCTTTCGGGCCGGACTTGTTCCGGTCTTTATTTTATGAAAAATCTTGACAAGGAAAGGCGCCATAATTATAATTCTAATAGGAAAAAGGTCGGAGATAAACCAATTTAGATTAAATTATGGCGCTTGTACCAAAAAAATTCTTTGAAGAGATGCCTGACTTTTTTGGAGATGAAGACTGGTTCTTGCCCGTTTTCTCTAAAAAAAGCTCCGAACCGGATATGGATGTTTATGAAACAGATAAAGAAGTAATAGCAGAAGTCAGTTTGCCCAATATAGATCCCAAGAATATCAAAGTATCGGCGGAAAATGGAGTGTTGAGAATAAAAGGTGATATGAAAGATGAAAAAGAAGAAAAAGAGAAGAATTACTGGAAAAAAGAGATTAGAAAAGGAGCTTTTGAAAGGGCAGTTAAGTTACCGTCCAGCGTAGATGAGAGTAAGGCAGATGCCAGTTATGAAAAAGGGGTTTTAAAGGTTACCTTGCCGAAAACAGAGCCGAAAGGAAAGAAAGCAAAAGAGATAAAAGTTAAGGCAAAATAAGAAAGCTGTAAATGTTCGCCCTGTCAGGGCGAGCATCTTTTTATGGAGACAATTTATTTAATTTTACTTTTTTCTGTTTCTATATTTGCCCTTGTGAAAGGGGCTGATTGGTTTCTTGGGGGTGCGGAAAAGATAGGTTTGTTTTTAGGAATGTCTCCTTTTATTGTAGGGGTTACCATTGTCTCTTTCGGAACCTCTTTCCCGGAACTTTTTACCGGTATTATGGCCGTATTGAGAGGAGTTCCCGATATTGTTGTTGCTAACGCAATTGGTTCTAATATTGCCAACATACTGCTTGTTGTGGGGTTTTCCGCTCTTGTTGGCGGGAAATTGGTAGTTACTAAAAGCCTTGTGGATCTTGATTTACCCCTTCTTGCCGCGGGAACGGTTATTTTGCTTACCATGATTTTTCCTTTTGGAGAGAAAGGATCCGGAGCTACTATCGAATGGATTGAATCTTTGGTTTTGATTATCGGTTATGCGGTTTATGTTTTTTATATTTTTTTACATCAAGAAAAGGAGAATGAATTACCGGAAGAGATTAGCAAGGAAAAGATGGGAGATACGGCTACTTTGCCAACTCGTGACGAAAGAAGAAAACACGTTGTAAGAAGCAAAAAAGCAAAGAAACCGGGATTGAAGAAGGAAGATATAATACTTTTCTTAACGGGAATATTGTTTCTTTTTTTCGGCGCTCATTTTGTGATCGATTCAGCAGTACAACTTTCCGAGAAGTTTGCCATAGGTGTGGGCGTAGTTTCAATTATTGCAATAGCTATCGGGACAACTTTGCCTGAGCTTTTTGTTTCTGTGAAAGCTGCCAGAGACAATAAGCCGGAAGTTGCTCTTGGAAATATTTTTGGATCAAATATTTTTAATTCTTTTATAGTTATCGGAGTGCCCGGAATAATAGGGGAATTGACTCTGGACGAGAAGACATATCAAATTGGTGTTCCCTTTCTTTTAATTGCAACAGCCTTATTTGTTATTTCCGGAATATCAAGGAGAATTCATGCTTATGAAGGCGCTTTTTATCTTTTACTTTACTTCTTATTTATAGTTAAAATATTTGGTATTTTTTAGAATGAAAAAAAGTATTCATATTCTAGTGTCAGGAAGAGTGCAAGGAGTTTTTTTCAGGGATTCCACAAAAAGAAAAGCGAAGTCTTTGGGAGTAAAGGGGTTTGTAAGGAACCTTGAAAACGGAGAAGTAGAGATATTCGCGGAAGGGGAAGAGGACAAACTAAAAGAGCTTTCTAGTTGGTGTGATTACGGCCCTCCCCTTGCAAGGGTTAAAGAGAAAAGGGTAGAATGGAAAAAGTACGAAGAAAAATTTGATAACTTTATTATAGAAGCATGAAAACAATAGATATCTTAGGAGTGATTATAGCATTTATTGCCGCTATTTATTTTTTGCTTAATTCTCCTTTTTGAAAAGCAAAACCCCTTGTTGAGACACAAGGGGTTTTTGGTGTTTTGGGTTTCTTTTTACTCTTCTTCCTCTTCCGTTTCTTCTTCGTCCTCTTCGTCCAGATCTTCTAAATCTTCATCATCGAGATCAAGATCATCGTCGAGATCAAGATCATCATCGAGATCAAGATCATCGCCAAGATCTAAATCGTCGTCTTGTTCCTCTTCTCCTCCTGTTTCTTCCTCCTCTTCATCATCATCTTGCATCATTCCTAAAAGTTCTCTTTTACGAATTTCTTTTTGGTCTGATAAAAACATATTATTTTCTTTTCTTTTAAAGAAAAGTGTTATTTTATCTTTAAAGTACACCGACCTTTTTTCTAGACACATTATAATTTGAAAGAAAATGTTGTCAATACGTGAATCAAATTTGCTTTCAAACTTTCTTTTATTTATAATAGAAACAATGATCAAAGTAACGGAAAAGAAAGGGTTTTTTGTCTCTTGGATTGTATGGCATTATGTTGTTGTCCTTAAAGAAATTATTCTATCTTGGAAAGATTTCCTTTTTTTTAATTTGAATTATTTTTCTATTTTTCGTCTACTGACTACCTTTTTTTCTCCTTGGCGAAAATACAAAACATCTTATGGCAGGGGATTTGATCTTAAAAGATACGCTGAAGCAATAATTTTCAACACTTTTTCTCGCCTCATAGGGATGATAATGAGGATATTCTTAATAATTACAGGCGTTCTGACAGAAATATTTATTTTTATCACCGGAATTCTTTTTGTTGTTTTTTGGCTATTTATACCCGTTATAATAATCACGGGATTATTCTTATCAATAAGATGGATATTAACTTTCACTTAAAAAAGGCGGCAATATATAAATCTTTATTACTGGGAAAGATTCCTATTTTTAGTAGAGCGGGTATTTTTAAGAAAATTTTTCTGCTTCTATTTTGTGTTTCTCTCTTATTATTTCTCTTAGAAGAGCACCTTGGAGCAGGTCCTTATTTTCTAGAATTTAGTTTTTTCTTCTTTCTTTTATTTCTTCTCTTTATGGAGCTTGAATTTTTCTTCAAGTTTTCCGTAAAAAGACCCAATCTTTTAATAAGCACGCAAGACGCGCTAGACAACATAGAAGAAACAAATATTGCGGAGTTTTTAAGCTTTGAAAGTGCTCGTATCATAGAGGCCGTGGAAAGAAAAGGGGGAGCAGACTCTTATCTTCTTCTTTATTATCTGTTGAAAAAAGCAAAAGACATGGACTTTGTTTTCTGTCGCGCGATGCTTGAAAAAAAACAGGTTTTGCGTGACCTAAAATTTATTTTTGACGAAAGGAAGATAATCGCTGAGAAAGAGTACTCCACTTGTCTGAAGAAGACAATAAAAGAGGCTTTGATTGTAGCGGCAAAAAGAAATAACGAAAGAATAACTCCCGGAGATTTATTTACCGCGCTTAGTAAACATAATGGTTATTTAAGAGACTTTGTTTATCGGAACGGAATGACGGAAGAGGATATATTTGATCTTACTTCGTGGAGAAAGAGATTAAAAAGAAAAGAGAATCCTTTTCGCTACAAGAATCTTATTAAAAAAGGCAGCCTGGGGAAAGAGTGGAATTTTGGCTTTACTCCTTTTCTTGATGATTTTTCCATAAATTGGACGGAAAAAATGAAAATAGCCGGGTTTCCGGAAACGATCGGGCATAAAAAAGAGATAATATCTTTGGAAAGGATTTTAGCTCGTGATGAAATTAATAACGTAGTTTTAGTCGGAGAATCCGGAATGGGAAGAAGAAGCGTGATTCAGGGTTTTGCAAAAAAATCTTTTCTTGGAGAAAGTCTTCCGGGGACCAATCATTTACGCGTCTTAGAGCTTGATCTTTCTTCGGTCCTTGCAAGAGTAGAAGGATTGGAAAAAACAGAAAAGGCGCTTGATAAGATATTTAGCGAGGTAGCAAAAGCAGGTAATATTGTTTTGGTAATCAATGACTTCCATAATTTTATAACAGGAGAGCAAAGATTGGGAGCTATCAATATTTCCGGCATTCTGGAGCCTTATTTACACATGCCTTCGTTTCGATTGATCGGAGTAACTGATTTTTCCGGATTTCGAAAAGAAATAGAGAAAAACTCTTCCATCTTTTCTTTGATGGAAAAGGTAGAGATGAGAAATTTATCGCACAAAGAAGTACTAATTCTATTGGAAAATTTAACTCTTAGACTGGAAAGAAGATCCGGGAAAATGATTTCGTTTGCGGCGATCAAAAATACAATAGAGTTTTCTGACCGCTATATGCAAGCCGAGCCTTTTCCGGAAAAAGCCTTTACTCTTTTAGAAGAAGCGGTAGCCCATATCGATCAGAAAAAAGAAAAAATTGTTTTACCGGAGCACATAGCGGAAATAATTTCCGAGAAAACGGAAATTCCTGTTGGAGAAATAGATAAAAAAGAAAAAGAAGTTCTTCTTAATTTGGAAAAACTTATTCATGAAAGGATTGTTAACCAAGAGAACGCAGTAAGGGCCGTTTCTTCCGCTCTCAGGAGGGCTAGAGCCGATGTAGGTGTGAGAAAGGGGACTATAGGAGGGTTTCTTTTCTTAGGCCCTACAGGAGTTGGAAAAACGGAAATGGCAAAAGCGATAGCTGATATTTATTTTGGATCGGAAAAGAAGATAAATCGTATCGATATGTCTGAGTTTCAAAATATTTCCGACGTACAACGTATTATCGGCTCAGCAGAAGAAGGGGGAGTATTAACTTCGGGAATAATTGAAGATCCTTTTTCGCTTGTCCTTCTCGATGAAATAGAAAAAGCTCATCCCGATATATTGAATTTATTCTTACAAATTTTGGATGAAGGCCATATCACGGACGGAACAGGTAGGAGGGTTGATTTCAGTAATTCCATGATTATCGCCACCAGTAACGCCGGCTATCAAATTATTCTTGAAGCGATCGAAAAAGGAACAGAGTGGGGGAAAGTGAAGAAAAAGATTTTAAATAATCTTTTTCAAAGAACTGTTTTTCGTCCGGAGTTCGTTAATCGTTTTGACGAAGTTATTATTTTTAAACCCTTAACCAAGGAAGATCTTGTTGCCGTTGCGGGTATGCAGCTTGATAATATAGCCAAAAAATTTGCGAGTAAAGATATGCACTTTACGGTTACCAAGGAATTAAAAGAGAAGATTGCGGAAATGGGATACGATCCGGTATTTGGCGCAAGAGAGATGCAGCGCGCTATACAGGACAGTATTAGTAACGAGCTTGCCTCCGCTGTTTTACGCGGTAATATTAAAAAAGGAGATAAGTTTACCGTTGATGAAAAGAGCTTGAAGATAAGGAAGATGAAAACGTAGAGAAGAAAAAATCAACGCTTCAGTCCCTCTTCCAAGGAAGGGGGATTTTTTGGTTTATAGGGGAAGTGGATAACAGGGGTTGACAGGTTTTGTTTTGTGGAATAAAATGGGAACACGTTATCATATTGTGGAAAAAAGTGGGGAAAACTAATATTCTTTGTGGAAAACAATTATGTTTATCGGTGAATATACATATAAGATAGATGAAAAGAAGAGACTTGCTATCCCGATAAAATTTCGCGAGGAATTAAAGAAAAGAACGGTGATTACCAAAGGACTCGATAGTTGTCTTTTCATGTACCCGCTTAAGGAATGGAAGGAGTTAGCTCCCAAAATAAGCAGCATGCCTCTTGCTCAGTCTGACGCAAGAGGATTTGCTCGTTTTATGCTTGCCGGTGCCATGGAGGTAGAGTTTGATTCTTTGGGAAGAATTCTTGTTCCCGATTACTTGAAAGAATACGCATCTTTAAAAAAAGAAGTGGTGATAGTTGGTGTTTATAACCGAATAGAAGTATGGAACAAGGAGTTATGGGAAGAGTATCGAACAAAGACAGAAAAGGAGGTCGGGAGTATCGCAGAAAGACTAAAGGAGCTTGGAGTTTAAATAGATGAAAGAGCAGATTCATATACCTGTTTTGAAAGAAGAAGTATTGTCCTTTTTAAATCCGCAGAAAAACCAGAACTTTGTAGATTGCACGGCGGGGATGGGAGGCCATGCGTTGGCCTTGCTGGAGCGCAACGGTCCGGAAGGAAAGGTTCTTGCCTTGGAGTGGGACACCGATCTTTATAAATTACTGAAAAATAAGAAGAGACTTCTTGTTTTCAACGAATCCTATACCAGACTCGAAGAGATTGTAGAGCGAGAGAACTTCCACCCGATTTCAGGAATACTTTTTGATCTGGGGTTCTCTAGCTTTCATACGGAAAGGAGCGGAAGAGGGTTTTCTTTTATGAAAGATGAGCCGCTTGATATGCGTTACAACAAAAATACTCTTCTTACGGCCGAGAAGATAGTTAATCAATATAAAGAGAAAGATCTTTTTTACATTTTCCGTAAGTGGGGAGAAGAAAAGTACGCACGTGAGATAGCGAGAAACATTGTTTCGAAAAGAAAAAAGGAGCCGATTAAAACCACAAAAGATTTGGCAAGAATCATAGAGAAGAGTGTTCCTTCTTCATATAAATCCCAACGAATAAATTGCGCGACAAAAACTTTTCAAAGCCTTCGTATCGCGGTAAACGGAGAGATAATGAATATGAAAGAGGGATTAACGCAAGCGCTGAGAGTGCTTCCCAAAAAAGGGAGAATCGCTGTTATTACTTTTCATGGAATTGAAGAAAAAACATTACTTGATTTTATCAAAGAAAACAATCTTTTTCTTTTGACAAAAAAACCAATTACCCCGCGCATTGAAGAAATTAAAAATAATATTCGTTCAAGGTCGGCGAAACTAAGAGTAATCATCAAATAAAGAAAAATGAAGTTTAAATTTATTTATATTTTATCACTTTCTCTAGTAATAGCTCTTGCTTCTTTTTGTGTTTTTCAGATTATTGAACTTACAGAAGAAGTTTATCTTGTACAAGTAAAGCAAAAAGAACTAAATAATATTTTTCAAGAGAATGAGATTCTTACAAATAATTCAGCCAACAAGATATCGTTAAGAGAGGTAGAGAGTTTAGCGCGAGATATGGGCTTTGTGGATGCAAGGGATGTAAGTTATATCGAGGTACTTGGAACAGAAGTTGTGGTTTATGAATAAAGGGCGTTTTTATTTCGTTGTTGTCTTAATGACACTTATGTCAGCTGTTCTTTGCTGGCGTCTTTTTAATATTCAGGTTTTAAAAAGTGGGGAGTGGAGCGCGCAAGCTCAGGGACAACAGAGATATTTTACTCAGGACGAAGGAGAAAGAGGATCAATTTATTTACAAAATGTAAATGGCAACCAAATTCCGGTTGCTATAAACAGAAAGATTGTACATGCTTATATCTCTCCCCGTGAGATTGAAGAAAAAGAAGATCTTGCGCTAAAGCTTTCCAATGCTTTGGAAGTTGAAAAAGAAGAAATATTGGAGAAGATGGATCGCGACTCCTCTTATGAAATAATAAAAAGGGAACTAAGCAAAGAAGAGATATTGGAAATAAATGAAATTTCCAAAGCCTATCTGGAAGAAGATATTAAAAGATATTATCCGGAAAACGATTTTAGCTCCCATGTTCTTGGGTTTATAGGAGGAGAAAGAAAAGGCCAGTATGGAGTAGAGCAATATTATGAAGAGATTTTACGAGGAAGAGTAGGAATAAGAGAGGGGAGTAGAGGCTCCTGGGGATCTCTTATTACAAGAGATTCCATAAAAAGGGGGGAAGATATCTCTTTGACCGTAGACTATAATATTCAACATTTTGTAGAGAAGGCTCTTCTTGACGCTCATGAGGATTTTAATATTACGGGTGGAAGCATTATCGTGGGAGATCCAAACGACGGAAAGATTATTGCCATGGCAAGTTTTCCTTCTTTTGATCCTAATAATTATCGTGAAAACAGCAGCTACGAAGTATTAAAAAATCCAGTAGTACAAAAAACTTTTGAGCCGGGATCCGTTTTTAAGCCGATTACCATGGTTGCCGCTCTGGAAGAAGGGGCGATAGACCCCGACGAAACCTATAACGATACGGGAGAAAAAAGAGTCCACGGAAGGGTTATACGCAATTATGGACAACGATCTTACGGTGAAGTTACGATGAAGGAAATCATGGAGAGATCAATCAATACGGGAATTGTTTATGTAAAAGACAGGATTGGGAACGAACTTTTTGAGGAGTATATTGAAAAATTTGGATTCTTTGATTTTACGGGAATTGATTTACACGGCGAAGTTCTTTCTGAAAACAGAAGTTTTAAAGAGGGATATGATATAAATTACGCGAATGCTTCTTTTGGGCAAGGAATAGAAGTTACTCCTATTCAGTTTTTTCGGGCTTTTTCTGTTATTGCCAATGGCGGAAGGCTGGTAAACCCCTATATTGTACAAGGAATGGAAACACCTGAAGGAGAAAGGATTATTTCTTCTTCTGCAGCCACTCAAATGACGTCCATATTGGTTGGAACCATAGAGGATGGATTTGGAGCTTCGGCAAAGGTTCCGGGCTATCATGTTGCCGGAAAAACGGGAACTTCACAAATTTCTTGGTCTGATCTTGGTATAAGCAAAAGAGGATATTCTCCGGAGACCATTCAAGCGTTTGCCGGATATGTTCCCGCGTATGATCCCCAATTTTTAATTATGGTTAAGCTTGATAGGCCGCAAGCGCGTACTGCAGAAGTTTCTGCCGCACCTATTTTTAGAAAAGTTGCGGAATACGTTCTTGATTATAATCAAGTACCCCCTGATTATGAAATAGAAAAATGAGAATTAAAAATAAAAGAGTTATAATTGTTTCGGGTGAAAGAAGGAGGGAAGCGGCCCAAGTAATTAATTTTGTTCTAAAACAAAAATATTCTGTTCTTTGGATTAAAGGTTTTCCGGGATTTTTTCAATTTCTTTCTGCGTTACGGAAAGAGGTAATTATCATTGAAGACGATCTAAGTCTTGATCCCCAAAAGCTTAAGGGTATTATTTCCAAAAACTCACTTCTCTTGGTTACGGAAATAAAAAGCAAAACGAGGATAAAAAAAATTCTTGCGGCATTTCCTTCCAAAGGGTTTTTGGTAATGGACTTTTCAATAGCGAGAAGATTAAAAGGAAAAAGCTTTAAAAGACTCTTTACTTTTGGAATCGAAAGAAAGAAAGCGGATTTTTATGTTAGTAATATCAGCAAAGGAGAAGAAGAAACCAATTTTAAGGTTAACTATAAAGGAAATATTATTCCTTTTTGGACAAAAGGACAATTAAGTGAAAAAGAAGTTTACGGCATTCTTTCCGCTCTCTGTGTGGGAGAAATCTTTCGTATTAATTTATCCGATATATCTCAAAGAATAAGAGATAGTTTTTACTTTACAGAGAGGTAAAATTTTGTTACTATCTTCTAAGTAAGGCCCCATCGTCTAGTGGCTTAGGACGCCGGGTTCTCAGTCCGGTAACACGGGTTCAAATCCCGTTGGGGTCACCAAAGTAAATTTAAAGAAATAATGAAAATTTTATACGGGATTTCGATTCTTGCAGGGACAATAATCGGAGCGGGTCTTTTTTCGTTACCTTATATAACTTCTATAGTAGGTATCCAAATAATGATTGGATACTTAATTGTTTTAGGAATAGTTGCTATTTTAGTTCATTATTTTCTTGGAGAGATTAGCCTTAAGACTCCTGATTTTTTGCGTTTGCCCGGATTTGCCAAATATCACTTAGGGAAAAATGCCGAGAAGATAGCTTATGTATCCGGAATACTGGGCCTAATAGGAGCTATTCTTGCTTATTTAATTTTGGGAGGTGAATTTTTGAATGCGCTTCTTTCTCCTCTTTTTGGAGGAGAGATGATTCATTATCTGGTTTTTTATTTTGTTTTTTCTTCTCTTTTTGTTTATTCCGGTATAAAAGCAATTTCTAAAGTGGAGTTTTGGGGAATTATAGCCTTCGTTGTGTTGCTTCTTTTAGTTTTTTCCAAAGGCTTCTCTCATATATCTCTGGAAAATATAATTTTTACAAGAGAAGATTCCTTTGATTTTTTTCTTCCTTACGGAGCAGTGCTTTTTGCTCTTTGGGGCGGAGCGCTGGTGCCGGAGATAGAGGAGTTGCTTAGGGGGCAGAAAGAAAAGCTTCGCCTGGTTATTCCTTTGGGGTTACTGGTCTCTATTTTAATATCTTTCTTTTTCATTGTAGTTATCTTGGGAATTACCGGAGGAAATACTACGAAAGAAGCTTTAGTGGGTCTTGAGAATTATTTAGGTGACGGGATAACCAGCCTTATGCTTATTTTCGGATTACTTGTCACTTTTACTTCTCTTGTAACTATTGGCCTTACTGTAAAAAAGATATTTTGGTATGACTTAAAAATGCCTCATCACCTTTCATGGATAATTACTTGTTTTACACCTCTTTTTCTTTTTCTGCTCGGAGCAAGAGATTTTATTGTGGTTATTGGAATTGCGGGAGCGGTTATGATCGCCATAGACGCCATTTTGATTTCTTTAATGTATGAAAAAATAAAATCAAAAAAGGTCAGGCTTATTACTTACCCTTTAATTGTACTTTTCTTTCTTGGTATTATTTATGAAATAGTTTATTTTATAAGGTAATGATTTTTTTATATATCGCCATTTTCATTTTTTCCTGCCTTTTGATTATTTTATCCAGCAGATGGGTAATCGATGCGCTTTACAGATTAACTGTTCGATTAAAATGGAAAGAGTTTGTGGTTGCTTTCTTTACTGTCTCCATAGGAGCCGTGCTCCCGGAACTTTTTATTGGTATTCGATCGGCATTAAAAGGGGTTCCGGAGATGGCCTTTGGAAGTATTATAGGACAGAATATAGTTTTATTTACTTTGTCTGTTGCCATTTGCACCTTTATTCTTCATGAAATAAAAGTGGAAAGCAGGACGGTACGAGCAGGAACAACTTTTGCTCTGTGTTCTGTTATTTTGCCCTTTATTTTTCTCTTAAACGGAGAGATTAGCCGCTTTAACGGAGTTATTCTTATTGCCTTTTGTTTTTTATATATTTATTGGATGTTTTCGGAAAGAGACCGTTTTTTGAAGCCTTGCGGAGAGCTTTTAACCGAAAGCTCGTTATTGAAAGATATCGGTATTATTTTTTCCGGACTTTTACTTGTTGTTGTCTCTGCGGAAGGTATTGTTTTTACCGCCCAAAGCTTTAGCGAAACTTTGAATATTCCCATTGTTCTTTTCGGTGTTTTTGCGGTAGGACTGGGAGTTGCTCTTCCGGAAACCTTTTTTTCTGCGATGCTTGCTCGAAAAGGGCAGTCGTGGATGATATTGGGAGGATTAATGGGAGCGGTCGCTTTGTCTTCAACGCTGGTTTTAGGGATAGTTGCGCTTATTAGTCCTATCAAGATAGATTATTTTTCTCCACTTGCGATTCTTTTCCTCATTGTAGGAGGGGTTTTCCTCCTTTTCTTTGTTCGTACCAATAATAAAATAACAAAGAAAGAGGCAGGGGTTCTTCTTTTAATTTATTTTCTTTTTCTTTTCTTTGAATATATGGCACTTTGAGGTTTCTTTGATATAATAAACTAAAGGTCGTTATTGTTAAAATAAGTGCTTATATATAAATGGAAAAACAAATAGGCGAAGTCTCTCATTTTTTCGGAAATATCGGAGTTGCAATTATTGATCTTTCGGAGGAACTGGAAATAGGAGATAAAATAAGATTCTTGGGAGGGGAGACGGACTTTGAGCAGGAGGTTAAATCGATGGAAATAGATCATGAGAAAGTGGATAGAGCTTCCCGTGGAAGTTCGGTAGGAATAAAGACGAAGGAAAAAGTGAGAGAAGGCTATAAAGTTTATAAGGTTTAGCTTTTTATTTCAGCTTACTAAAAGACACATGAAAAATGTGTAAGTATTTGATATTTTTATTTTTTAGTGTTATTATATAGTGTCTTATGACAGAAATTTTGTTTGTAATTGTCCTTTTTTCATTTCTTTTCGTTACTTTATTTTTTTTGCGTAGAGAAAGCCTTGAAACAGAGCGCAGATTAACCGAAGTAATAAACAGAGAACTCAAAGAAATAAGAGGGAATGTAGACTTTACTTCTAAAACCATGAATGAGCAGATCTCTTCTTTTACGAAAGAAACGGTCGGTATTAGGCAAGAGATGGAAGGAGTACAAGAAGCGATAAAAGGAATCTCTTCTTTTCAAGAGTTTTTTCGCGCTCCTAAGGTAAGAGGGAAGTGGGGAGAAGCAAACCTTAAGCACTTGCTTCAGGAATATTTTCCCGAAGAGCTTTACTCTACTCAGTATCGTTTTTCTTCCGGAGAAACAGTTGATGCCGTGTTAAAGCTTCCCAATAAAAAAATTCTTCCCATTGATGCCAAGTTTCCTTTTGATAATTTTCGAAAAATGATTGAAACGGAAGAGGAGAAAGATATTTACCGTAAAAAGTTTCTGGAAGATGTAAAGCATAGAATTCGAGAAATTTCGGAAAAGTACATTATTCCATCGGAAGAAACGGTTGATTTTGCAATAATGTATATTCCCGCCGAAGCGGTTTATTACGAAATAAATATGAGTCGTGATATTGACGTTGCGGAATATGCCCGTTCACGTAAAATCATTCTTTCTTCGCCCAATACTTTTTATCTTACTTTGCGTGCCGTAGAGCAATGGTTTCGGGATACGCAAATTACCACCAAAGCTCATGAAGTAATGAAAAGATTATTGCGTGTTGAAAAAGACGGAGAGGTCCTTGCTAATGAGTTTCGTAAAATGGGCCTTCACTTAAAAAATACCGTAACTTCATACAAAGCATCAAGAAAAAGAGTTTCTTTGTTTGAAAGAAGAGTGAAAGGAGTTTTAAAAGATAATAAAATAACTACTCCGAAAAAGAAGGAAGATTAATTTTTCGGTGAAAAAGATGATAGCAGTAATACATACCGGAGGAAAGCAATATCTTGTTTCTCCCGGGGATAAAATAAAAATTGAAAAAATAGAAGAAAAAGAGGGAAGCCAGGTAAGCTTTGACAAGGTTCTTCTTTTTGAGGACGATAAGGGTATCGTAAGCCTTGGTACTCCTTATCTTGAAGGAGCCGAAGTGAAAGGGAAGGTTTTACGCGAAGGAAGAGACGAGAAAAAGATAGTGTTTAAGTATAAGCCTAAAAAAAGATACAAAGTAAAAAAGGGACACAGACAACCATTTACAGAGGTTGAAATAAAAGAGATTAACGTTAAAAAAAGTAAATAGAACTTTTGTTACTTTCTTTCTCTAAGCGCTGAGCTGAGAGTCTCTTCATCCGCATATTCCAACTCGCTTCCGGTAGAAAGTCCTCTTCTCGGGCGAGTTATTTTTATTTTTAACGGTTCTAAAGCGCGCATTAAGTAAAGCGCTGTCGCCTCTCCTTCCGTATTTTGATTGGTAGCGATGATCACTTCTTTTATTGAAGGAAGATGAAAGGACTTCGGATTTGATATTCTTTCTTTTAATTCCTTTATTCTAATATTTCTAATCTCTTCTTTTTTTAAAGTGGAAACGGTTCCTCCGAGGATAAAATAAATGCCGTTATATTCTTTTATCTTTTCTATAGAGAAAAGATCTACCTCTTTTTCTACTACACAAATAATACTTTTATCTCTCTTTTTGTCTTTGCATATGGAGCAAAACTCATCCTTCCCTTGAAAGGAATGGAAGCAGAGCTTGCATTTTTTTACCGATTCTTGCACCTCTCGCAAAGCGGAAATAATCTCTTCTATTTTTTCCGAAGATAGGCTGGAACAATAAAAGGCGAACCTGGTTGCTGTTCGCGGACCTACCGTAGGAAAGCGAGTGAAAAGATTAATTAATTTTTCTATTGCCGGCGGGTACATTAGTGGCTTTTATCTAAATTTTTAAAAGAAGCGGTGTTTTCGTCAAAGTAAAGCTCAATTTTGCCGATAGGACCGTTACGATGTTTGGCGACGATAATATCCGCAACATTTTTCCTCGAAGTATCTTGGCGATAGTAATCTTCACGGTAGATAAACATTACTACATCAGCATCTTGTTCCAATGCACCGGTTTCTCTAAGATCGGAGAGCCTTGGGACTTGCGGGGTTCTTTGTTCGACAGCACGAGAGAGCTGGGAAAGAGCGAGAACCGGAACGTTTAATTCTTTAGCCAGTGATTTTAGTTCCCGAGATATCTCTGTCATTTGCTGCACCATGGAAGGGCTTTGCGAGCGCGGTTGCATTAACTGAAGGTAATCTATAATGATTAATCCCAATCCTTTCTCGGCTTGCAGTCTTCGAGCCATAGTGCGCATCTGCATAACATTAAAGGAGCTTGCGTCGTCAATATAGATGGGAGCGTTTGCAAGATTCTCAAAAGACTCTCTGATTTTTGTAAAATCATTATTTTCGCCTTGTTTTTTCAAATTTCCAGTACGGAGTTTCCACAAATTTATTCCGGATATGTCGGCGATAAGGCGGTCCACTATTTGATCAACGGACATTTCCAAGCTGAATATCCCTACCGGAGTGTTGTTGTTTAAAGCTACATTTTTTGCGATATTGGATGCGAATCCACTTTTTCCCATGCTCGGTCTTGCTGCAAGAATTATCAGATCGGAGTTTTGTAAACCGGAGAGAATATTGTCCAGGTCAAAGAAGCCCGTAGGAACGCCCCTTGCTTTTCCCTCTTCATTAGAGAGCTTTTCTATTCTACCAAAAGCATCTTCCAAGGTTTCTTTAATGGGAATAAAGTTCTTTTGAAAGGAGTTATGCGTAATGCTGAAGATTCTTTTTTCCGCTTCGTCGAGAAGAATATCAACATCTTTTTTTTCGTCGTAAGCGGAGATACTTATTTCCTGTCCGGAGTTTATAAGGTCCCGGAGGACGCGCTTTCGACGGACAATATTAGCGTAGTCGACTACGTGACTTGCGGTAGGAACGGAGTTTACCAGAGTGGTAAGGTAGCTTTTACCGCCTATCTCTTCCAGAAGTTTTTTCTCTTGAAGGCGAGTGGATACGGATAAAAGATCAATTGCATCTTTACGGTTAAAGAGTTCGGTTATAGCTTCGTAGATATCATGATGTGACTTTTTATAAAAATCTCTTGCATTTAAAAAATCGGCAATCCTGTAAATTGCGTCCGCGTCTATCATAAGGGATCCCAGCAGAGATTGTTCTGCTTCAATATTTTGAGGAGGAAGTTTTTCGATGTTTTCTTGAGACATTATTTCTTTTTTATTTTATACCCTTGTTTTGTGTCTTCTATTTTGTAACCTTTATCTTCAATCTTTTTTCTTATTTCATCAGCTTTCCGAAAATCTTGTTTTTCCTTCGCTTGCTTTCTTTCTTCTACCAGTTTTTTTAAATCTTCGTCCATTAAATAACTATCTACGGAATGATACAATCTTTCTTCTTTGGGAGCGAGAATGAAGCCGAAGATAGAGTCCAGTTCTTTTAAGAAACTTTTAACTTCTTTTTTGTTTATTTCTTCCATTTTTAAGCTTGCCTTGGAGATGAAAGAAAAGAGCGAAGCGATCGCAACGGGCGTGTTAAAGTCATCTTGCAGCGCTTCGTTAATTTTCTTTCTGTACTCTTCTATGAGCTCTTTATTTTCGGAGGTGCTTTCTTTTTCTTCTACAAAGCAGACAAATTGATCTATTTTTCTCAGCTCTTGCTCGATCTGCTTTATTTTGTTTTCTTCGTAATCAATCGCTGAGCGGTAATGGGATTTTAATACTAAGAATCTTAATATCCTTGGGGAGTGATTTTTAATGAATTCTCTGATAGTGATAAAGTTACCGAGAGATTTAGACATCTTCTCTCCTTTTACGGTTAGAAATCCGGTATGTATCCAGTGCCTTACAAAGGGCTTTTTCCCCGATATTGCTTCCATTAAGGCTATTTCCGCTTCGTGATGGGGGAACATAAGGTCTCTTGCTCCTCCGTGTATGTCGTACTGCATTCCGAAGTATTTTTCGGAGATGGCGGTGTCTTCAATGTGCCATCCCGGCCTTCCTTCTCCCCACGGACTTTTCCATTTTGGCTCGTCTTCTTTTGAGAACTTCCAAATGCAAAAATCTCCTTTGTTTTTTTTCTTAACACTTTCGTCAATTCTTGATGTTCCGTCTTCCGCCTGTTTGGTCGTTCTTTTGGAAAGCTTCCCGTATTCCTTGAATTTGGAGATATTGTAATATATTCCGTCGTCGGCAAGATAAGCGAAGTCTTTTTCAAGCAGTCTTTTTGTTTGGCTGATAATCTCTTCAATGTGCTCGGTTGCGCGAGCATATTTATCGATACTGTCTATTTTTAAATCCTTGCTGTCGTGGAGATACTCTTCTTCAAACTTTTTAGCGAGAACAAAACTTGATTTTTTTTCTTCCAGAGCTCTTTTTATGATCTTGTCGTCGATATCGGTAATGTTTTGCAGATAAAACACTTCATATTTTAGGCTGCGTAAGTACTTAACGAAGGAATCGAAGAAAACATAGGTTCTGGCGTGTCCGATATGCGCGTAATCGTAAACGGTTGGCCCGCAAACAAAAAAATTAATCTTTTTATCGGTTAAAGAATCTTTTTCTTGAGAAAGCGTGTTATACATCTTGACCATATAACGATATTTTACCACAATAACGAAGAAAGACAAACTTTGAACTTAGGTCCGTTTTGAGCTATACTAATCTTGTATGACAGCCGAAATACAAACTTTCTTTGCCGCCATGGTGCCTTTCTTGGAATTGAGAGCGGCAATTCCCGTAGCGATATTAGTCTACGGAATGAGCCCTTCTGCCGCTTATTTCTGGGCCGTTTTGGGGAATATCATTCCGATTTTTATTATCCTAGCTTTCTTGGAGCCGGTTTCTTTATGGCTCTCCCGTAATTTTTCTTTTATGCGGCGTTTCTTTGATTATCTGTTTGAGAAAACAAGACGAAAGCATACCGGTAGAGTGGGTAAGTACGGATTTCTTGCCCTCTTCCTGTTTACGGCTATTCCTCTTCCCGTTTCCGGAGCTTGGACGGCATCGCTTGTTGTTTTTCTTTTCGGGTTACCTTACTTAAAGTCGGTTATTTCCATCATTTCGGGAGTACTTCTTGCCGGAGTTGTCGTAACTTTTATCACTCAAGCCGGGATAAGTGTTAAAGACAGTTACGGAGTGCAGGTTATGGGAGGATTTCTTCTCCTTGTTTTATTTATTTATTTTGTTTATTATCGAAGGAGGGTTAATTATAAAAAAGATGTCCGAAATAGCGCTTTATCGTAAATACAGGCCGCAGAAATTTTCCGAAGTAGTAGGGCAGGAGTATGTGGTAAAAATTCTGCTTAATGCCATCTCCTCCGGAAAGGTTTCTCATGCTTATCTTTTTTGCGGGCCGAGAGGTTGCGGGAAAACTACCGTGGCTCGTCTTTTAGCTAAAGCGGTAAACTGTGAAAAGAAAGACAACCCCGATCCTTGCAATAAATGTTCTTCTTGTCTTGAAATAAAGGAAGGAAATGCCGTAGATTTAACGGAGATTGACGCGGCGTCGCACAGGGGAATTGACGAAATAAGAGAGCTTCGGGACGGGATTCGTTTTTCACCCGCGAAGCTTGATTATAAGGTAATTATCTTGGACGAGGTTCATCAGCTTACCACAGGAGCTTTCAACGCTCTTTTAAAGATGTTAGAAGAGGCGCCGTCTCACGCTATTTTTATTCTCGCCACCACGCAGCCGCAAAAAGTTATTCCTACCATTATTTCCCGTTGTCAGCGTTTTGATTTTCGCAAAATCACTGTTCCGGAGATAGTGAAAAAATTAAAGAAAATTGCGAAAAAGGAAGGGTACGAAGCCGAAGACGAAGTACTAAAGCTGATTGCGGTAGCGGCGGGAGGAGCCCTTCGTGACGCGGAAAGCCTTTTGTCACAGATGATGTCTTTTACTTTGAAAGGTGGGGTTATAAGGAAGGAGGACGTTAAGGATCTTTTGGGAGTAATGGAGAAAAAAGTAATGAGTGATTTTATAGACTCCCTTTTGCGTCGAGACTCCGAGGGCGCGATAAAGATTATGGATGAGGTTTTCTCCCACGGTACCGATCCGGAAGACTTTTATCAAAATTTAATACACTACTTACGTGAAATGATGGTACTAAAAATTGTCTCCGGAAGGGAAGGGACGTTTTTAGAATCTTTAATGGCCACTTTCACAAAAGAAGAAATTAAAAAAATAGAAGAGCAAACTCAAAAGATCAACGAAGAAGGAATAAGAAGAATGATTGATGTTTTCCTTCAAGCGGGGGAGAAAATAAAGTATTCTCCCATTCCTCAACTTCCCCTTGAATTGGCGGTTACGGAGATAGCGGAGGGGTCCGATGTTACGGGAAAGGGTTGAAGAAAAGGCAAAAATAGATTATTATAGGCGGGAGTTAATGCGGGATGGTGTAATTGGTAACACGCCACGCTTTGGACGTGGAGTTTCCAGGTTCGAGTCCTGGTCCCGCAGCAAAGGGTAAGAGCGAAAATTCTCGATAGGCTATCGAGATTTTTTTTATGTGTTATAATGAATAAATATGAAAAAAATAAAAGACATATTAGACAGTTTTCTAATACAAGCGCAAACTGATAATCTTACAACTGGCTCATATCCCAAAGAGTATAATGATTTAAAAATGAAAGTTTCTTTTGGAATGGGGATGCCCGCAAGAGTTCCCTGGGTTGCTTTTATTGTTCCGGAAATGCAGGTCAGTAAAGGTTTTTATCCTGTTTATTTGTATTATAAGAGCATGAATACTCTTATTCTTGCTTATGGCGTAAGTGAAACATCAGAGTTTGATAAAACTTGGCCAGCAGAAATAATGAACTCAACTTCCACCATAGAAGGATTTTTTAATCAAGAAGTTCCCAGATATGGAGATTCTTTTGTTTTTAGAGTTTATAAAATTAAAATAGAAAATAGAGAAGTTATTTATTCTTCTGAAGGAAATGAAGATATTTCTAGTCACGATCTCGAATCTGATTTAAATACTATTTTGGATTACTACAAGAAAGTTGTTTTAGTTGATGCTAAGGAGAAGAGTTCTGCAATGAGTCAAGGACTATTCTACATGGAGAAACAATTAGAAGATTTTATTATTCAAAATTGGGAGAATACTGAATTAGGAAAAAAATTTGATTTAATAATTGAAGATGGAGAACTAGTAAGCCAACAGTATAGAACTGATATTGGACAGATAGATATATTAGCAAAAGAAAGAGGAAAAGAAGGCTTTGTTGTTATTGAACTAAAGAAAGATCAGACAAGTGATGATACTATAGGACAATTGGCTCGTTATATGGGTTGGGTCAAAAGACACAAGAGAGACGAGGGAGTGAAAGGAGTCGTTATTGCTGGACATTATGACAAAAAACTAGACTATGCTCAAGAGATGATGCCAAATATAGAAGTTTTTCTATATGAGGTAGATTTTAAACTTAAAAAATTTGGGGAAAATTAGCTCTCTTCTAGTCGAAGAACTTGGCTTTTTAAAAATTATTTATAGCAAATTGCAGCCCTAAGTTTGTCCACTGTGGTCAATATGTTTAAATTCAGAAAACCATAAAGATATGCCCTATTTTGCAATTTTTATATTGATTATTTTTTCTATACCGGCTGTAATCTTGATTTTTACTTTTTTTATATTGATTTCAAATTTTGTTAGAGAAAAAGAGAAAAAAGAAATTTTGCTCCCTTACAGAAAAAGAAACTCTCTACTATCGTTTCAAGAAAAAAAATTTTATAAAGTAATAGATAAAATAGCAGAAGACAATAATTATTTATTGTTTACAAAGGTGAGATTGGAAGATTTATTTTGGATTCCAAAAAACATCTCTTCAAAAGAAAGATTTGGTTTGCGTAATAGAATTAAGTCTCGTCATGTTGATTTTTTGATTTGTAATAAGGATAAAATTACTCCAATTTTAGGAATAGAGCTTGACGATTGGAGCCATGCAAGTCGTAAAGCAAAAGAAAAAGACAAATTTATTAATAAAGTTTTTACTAGCGCAAAACTTCCACTTTTAAGAATTGAAACCCAAAAATTCTACAACCCAGAATTAATTCTTGAAGAAATCAAAAACAAGACGGTAAAAACCAAAAAATAAAAACAATTAAAAAATAAAAAATTATGGCATTAGTAAATTGTTCTGACTGCGGAAAAGAAATATCAGATAATGCAATAAAATGTGGTAATTGTGGAAATCAAAATACACCGGGGGAAAAGGGGGAAGAAAAAGAGCTTAAATCGAATATGACGAAACTTGCAGTTCTTTTTTCCATCCCTTTTTCATTAATTCTTATTTTTTTGGCCTTACTTACTGGAGATTTTTTAATAATAGTGTTTGCAATTATTTTCGTAATAGGATTAATTATTATTGCAGCAAAATAAACGAAGAAAAAATTAAAGAAATAAAAAAATAAACGATAATACTCTTTTGGTTGAGGAAATTTTTAAAGTGTTATGGTTCTAGCATCGTTCACTGTAGCCAGCATTCTTGTGCTAGTGACCGAGACGGGTAAGCCCTGAGATTTATTTTCAGGGTTTTTGTTTTATGGTAAAATAAAATAATATGGCAAAAATAATACTGGCGACAACTTCTCCTTATCGAAAAAAGATATTTGAGACCTTAGGGATTCCTTTTGAAGTAGAGGGGAGCAATGTTGATGAATCGCAACTGGAAAGAAATAATCCGGAAGAATTGGTTAAAGAGCTGGCAAAGCTGAAAGCGGAAGCAGTCGCTAGAAACCATAATGATGCCATTGTAATTGGATTTGATTCGGTTGGATACTTTAACGGAAAATTTCTTGAAAAACCAAAATCAAAAGAAGAGGCGTTTGAGAGACTGCAGTCTCTTTCGGGAGGAAACCATCAGCACTATACTGGAATTTATATAATAAACACAAAGTCCGATAAAACGATTTCCGGCGTTGATAAGGCTGATATTTTCATGCGGGATTATTCGGACAAGGAGATAGAAGAATATCTTAAGCAGGGTTCCGAATTTAACCGCTTTGCGCTCGGGTACGACACAGAAAAGCAGATCAGCGCCTCATTTATTCAAAAGATAGAAGGAAATCATCTTAATTTAAAAGGCATTCCTTTGTCGGTCTTGGTCGAGATGTTAAGAGAAATCGGATATAAACAACAATAATATAATTTAGTTGTGAATACTTGTATTGCAAAAAAACAGCCGAGGAGAGCCTCGGTTTTTGCTTAATAAGTAGATTTGGGGTAGAATATAGAAGATAATTAAACATATTTATGGGAGAAATAAAAAATAATAATTTATAAATATGGATGATGAAATTACAATTTTAGAACTTAAAAAAATATTGCAGAAATTTAAAGAAGATAGAAACTGGGGGCAATTTCATGATCCTAAAAATTTAGCTGAAGCCATATCAATCGAAGCAGGGGAATTACAAGAAAAATTTCTTTGGAGAACAGTTCCCGGAATTTTGGAAAAGTTGAAAAATGATAAAGAGTATAAAAAAGAGGTAGAAGATGAGTTCGCAGATATAGTAATATTTTGTTTAAATTTTGCAAATGCTACTGACATAGATATCTCTAAGGTGATAAAAGAAAAAATTAAAAAAAACAATAAAAAATATCCCCCGGAAAAGGCAATGGGTGTTTCTGAAAAGTATAATAAACTATTATTGTTTATCAATCTACAAAAAAGGGTTTCAGTGAAGATGTTATTACTAATAGAATTGAAGAAGCAATTCTTGATATTTTTCAAAAAAAAATAGGGAGGAGCACCTCTCCTGGTGAAGTTAATGCCTGGAAGAATTCCATGATGTATATGGAAAACGTACTAAAAGATAATGAAATTCCAGAAGATTGTGGGGTTATGATTGAGTATCAGATACCTCAAACCGCGAAAAGAATAGATTTTATATTAACTGGTCAAAATGATAAAAAAATTGATCATGCGGTTATTGTAGAGCTTAAACAATGGGAGTTTGCGGAAATAACAGAGATGGATGGTATTGTTTCCACTTTTGTAGGCAAAGCTATTCGGCCAGAACCACACCCCTCTTATCAGGCCTGGTCTTATGCTTCACTTTTAAATAATTTTAATGAGGCTGTTTATAGTGGCAATATTCAACTAAAACCCTGTGCTTATCTTCACAATTATAAAGAGCGAGATGCAATAGTAGATAATTTTTATAGCGAATATATTAAAAAAGCACCCCTTTTTTTAAGAAATGATTCATTAAAATTACGTTCATTTATTAAGAGATTTGTTAAGTATGGAGATAAGGGAAAAGTTATGTACGAAATTGAGAGTGGGAGAATAAGACCATCTAAGGGTCTTGCAGATAGTTTAGAAGGTATGTTAAGGGGAAACCAAGAGTTTGTAATGGTTGATGATCAGAAAATAGTTTATGAGAGGGCGTTACATTTAGCAAAGAAATCGAGTGATAGAAACAAGAAAGTCTTTATTATTGAGGGAGGTCCAGGCACGGGAAAATCTGTGGTAGCGATAAATTTATTAGTTGAACTAACAAAACAAAAATTAGTAACACAGTATGTTTCAAAAAATGCAGCGCCCCGAACTGTTTATTGTAATAAGCTTACAGGCAAACACAAAAAAACGGAAATAGCAAATTTGTTTACGGGATCTGGTAGTTTTGTAAATGCAGAGGAAAATGTTTTTGATACTTTAATAGTAGATGAAGCTCATAGGCTGAATGAAAGATCAGGACTATATGCTAATCTCGGAGAAAACCAGATAAAAGAACTGATTAACGCAGCAAAATGTACTGTCTTTTTTATTGACGAGGATCAAAAAGTGACTTTTAAGGACATCGGAGAAAAAGAAGAGATAATAAAGTGGGCAAAAATGCAAGGCGCCGACATTTACGAAGATAGTTTAGTGTCACAATTTAGGTGTAATGGATCGGATGGATATTTGGCTTGGCTTGATAATGCCTTACAAATTAGAGAGACTGCAAATAAGACACTTCAAGGTATAAATTTTGATTTTCGTATTGTAGACTCCCCAAACAAACTCAGAGATTTGATTTTTGAAAAAAATAAAATAAACAATAAAGCAAGGTTGGTGGCAGGTTATTGCTGGGACTGGATAAGTAAAAAGGACAAAAACCTGCATGACATAGAATTTCCAGAATATAATTTTAGAATGAAATGGAACTTAGCTACAGAGGGAAGTCTTTGGATTGTATCGCCAAAATCAATCAATGAAGTTGGTTGTATTCATACTTGTCAAGGATTAGAGCTTGATTATATTGGAGTTATTGTAGGAAAAGATATGATTGTAAGAGATGGAGAGGTTTTAGTTGATCCAAGAGAGCGGGCTAAGACAGATGCTTCATTAAAAGGTTATAAAAAATTATTAGAAGAAGATGAAAAAGCTACGAAAGAAAAAGTAAGAAAAATAATCAAAAATACTTATCGAACCTTAATGACACGAGGAATGAAGGGGTGTTATGTCTATTTTGTGGATAAAGAAACAGAAGATTATTTTCGAAGTAGTGTTTAAATAATTTAATATCAATGATAATGAAGGATATATTATCATATAAGGATATTAATAAATAAAATATGAAAAAAATAGTTCTATTAGTTATATTTTTATTGATAGCGGGAGGTGGTTTTTTCTTCTATAGATCACATAATTACTGCAACAGGATGTATTGCAAAGCCGTAAAAAGCCCTAGAATTAAACTATAAATATGAACAATAAATTTTACTCTCTACCGGATTTACCCTACGGTTATAAAGATTTAGAGCCCTATATCTCGGAAGAGCAACTAAGTATTCATCATCAAAAACATCACCAAGCATACGTAAATGGTGCTAACACTGTTTTTGAAAGATTGGAAAAATCTAGGAAAGAGGGGAGTGATCTGGACATGAAAGCGACTCTCAAAGAGCTGTCCTTTCATGTAAGCGGTCATGTTTTACACTCTCTTTTTTGGCAAAATATGGCTTCTTCAAAAAAAGAAGGTGGAGGAGAGCCCTCCGGTCGGCTTGGAGAAATAATAAACGATGAATTTGGGAGCTTTGACAGATTCAAGCAAGAATTCACTAAAGCCGCCATCTCTATTGAAGGTTCCGGATGGGTAGCTTTAACACTGGACAAGGAAAGTGGAAGACCGATGATAATGCAAATTGAAAAGCATAATTTAAATTTGTATCCCGGATTTTCCCTTTTATTGGTATTTGATTTTTGGGAACACGCTTATTACCTGGATTACAAAAACGAGAAAAATAAGTTTATTGAAGCTTTTTGGCAGATTGTTAATTGGGAGGCCGCTGATAAGAGATTAAACAGATTCGACGACAAACTTGCACACTCTTAATCTTGTAAAAGCCGGAAGAAGAACAAAAACAAAACTAAATTCTCTCCAGTATCTCCTTAATAGTTTTCATTTTTTTGTTCTCCAGGTCTTCCTCTTTTATATTTTGAGAAACAAAAAGAGCGGTAAGAGGCTTTGTTTCTTTTCTCTTGTATTTACCGGGATAAGTACTCTCCAAGTCTTTTTCCAAAATAAAGATCTCTCTTTTCTTTAGTTCTTCTATTTTATTATTCATACCGGTTTTCTTTCCGAAGGAGGGAAACTTTTTAATCTTTTGAAGAGAGCTTGAGTTTAAAGCGTCACGATCGAGCATTACCGCGTAAGGAATTTGAAAGGTTTCACAAAGACTGGCGTAAATATCTACAGATCCCTTTCCACTCGTATATACAACCTTTATGTTCTTATTTTTTCTATAGAAACGGTTGATCATTTCTCGCATAAAGATGCGGTCGGAAACTCCCTCTACAAGAAGCACTTTGTCTGAGAAAAGCATTCCGGAGTTATCGTCATTGATCTCTTGTATAAAGCGCGTTATATCCACCTTTTTCTTGGAGAAACCGCAGAGAGAAGTGCTTCCTTCTTCATTTCTGAAAATACGCCATGTCTTGGGGAGGTATTTTGCTTGCACGAAAGTAGGATGATGAGTGGTAAGAAAGATTTGTTTTTTTAATTTTTTTTCGTTTAAAATACTAAGAAACTTTTTTATCACGGAAGGATGAAGATCGATGGAAGGTTCGTCTATAAGAATTACCTTATACTGAGGGTGGAAGATATAAAAAAGGATTACGAAAAGACGCTTGAATCCGGAACCTATTCTTTTTGCCGATCTTTCTTTCTTGTCGGCATATACATTGGAGAGAAAAAGCTTTTCGCTTATCTCTACGTCCCTGAAGTTTCTTCTCAAAGAAGAGGAAAACTCTTTATAGTCCTGAGGATAATCTTTTTTAAAGCTCTTTATTTTCTTTGCTACTTGATAATAATCTTGAGAGCTGTCGATTCTGATAAAATACTTTCTAAAATCTTGATCGGAAGAGGAATATTGACCGTGCCGATAGGAAAGGTTGTGATCTTTGCCTTTGTGGGTTAAAATGAGTTCAAGATCGGCGTCTTTGTCAGAAAATCTTTCCGGATCGGTATTATCATCGAAAAAAAGATGAATAGCGTCAAGGATGTTCGTTTTTCCGGCATTATTGGACCCTACAAGAATTTGAAAGTCAGAGATTTCCCTAATGTGCATGGCATCTTTAATGCTTTTGTAGTGATTTATGGTTATTTCTTTTATTTTCATAGAATATTTTAATTATGAATTATTTAAACTTTGCGGTAGAAACCGCGGAAAGAGCAGGGAAAGTGTTATATGATTCTTTTCGCATAAAAAGCGCAAAGAAAAGAGGAACAAGCAAAGAAGTAAAAAGTACTTTTGACAGGGTGGCGGATGATATTATTATAAGTTCCATAGAAAACAGTTTTCCCACTTACTCTTATTTTACCGAAGAAACAGGATTTGTAAAAAAAGATGACTCCCTGGTATGGGTTGTTGACCCTCTTGACGGAACCGGTAACTTTGAGAGTCATAATCCTTTCTTTTCGGTAGCGATATCTTTATGGAAAGAAGGGGAGCCGGTCGTAAGCGTTATTGAAGCTCCCGCACTGCAGGAAAGATTTTTAGCTGTAAGGAACGAAGGTGCTTTTCTTATTGATTGCAAAAGTAAAAGAAAAAAGCAAGTCAATGTTTCTTTGGTAGAGAAAAGTCAAGACGCTTACGTTGTTTTTTGTGAAGGAGGTGAAAAAGATAAGAAGCGTATTGTAGAATTTCTTTCTCGTATTTATACGAGCTCTAAAGATCTTAGAAAAATAGGATCTGCATCTCTTGAGCTCGCTTTCTTGGGAGCGGGGAGAGTAGACGGTTATATTACGTTTCAAATACCGTTCTATGATTTGGCGGCAGGACTTCTTTTTTTACAAGAGGCGGGAGGGTTGTTTTACAATTTTCAAGGAGAAAAGCTTTCTTTTAAAGACTTTCAAATAAACAAAAGTTTTGACTTTATAGCGGACAATGGAAAGATTGGGCTTGAAAGACTTGCATAAATTGAAAATTTGAATATAATTTTAAAAAAGGTCGGTTTTAAATTTTAAAAAAAATTATATGGATAACAAGAAAATTCTTATTGCGGTTGTATTGGTGTTAGCCGTAGTAGTTCTTGTAGGAGTTGTTTCTTTGGGCCCTGAGGAACCCATTGATCCTGAATTAGAGCTTGACCCCGAATTAGAGCTTGACCCTGAATTAGAGCTTGACGACCCTGAAGACGTAGAAGAAGAGGAAGAGGAAGAAGAGGAAGAAGAGGAAGAAGAGGAAGAAGAGGAAGAGGAAGAGCTATAAAGGACTAAAATATTAGCTTTATTTTAAGAGAACCCCTTTTATTGAGGGGTTTTCTTTTTTCTTAAGGAGGTTATAATTGTAATTAATATGTTTATTGCTTCACTTATTCTTCTTGTTATCGCTTTTGCTTTCTTTCTGTTGGCCTTTTTTACCGTAAAGTCGCACCTAAAAAAAGAGATTGTTGAGCATAATATCTTTCCTCCCTCTGCTTTTCCTTTGTTTTCTTGGATTGGAGTTTTACTTTTTTTAATTTCCCTCATTTTTCTTATTCTTGCTTTTTATGTTTAAACTAAGAGAAGGAGAAAAAGTTTTACTTATAAGGCAAAGGCACCCTATAATTTTAAAGCTGAAGATCTTTCCTTTCGTTCTTGTTTTTGTTGCCGTGATATTGATCGCTCTTGTATTGCCGTTTATTTCCCTTGATGAGCCGGAATGGATGAGTTTAATCTTTGAATATACCGGATCTTTCAATATTCTTTTTTATCTTCTTTTTACTTCCTTTTTAACACTTTTTCTTTTCTGGCAATGCATCTTTGTTGTTGTGGTAAGTTATTTTTTTGATTGCTGGATAATTACCAACCAACGAACGATTCATACGGAATTGCGCGGCCTTTTCAGCCGTTATGTTTCCAGCATATATCATGACCGTATTCAAGATGTAAGCGTTGATGTAAAAGGGATATTGCCAACTTATTTAAATTATGGTAATTTGCAGGTGCAAACAGCGGGTAAGTTTCGTGAATTTGTTTTTTACGATATTCCCGATCCTTATAAAGTCAAAACAATATTAATAGATATTCAACGAAAAGGTCGAATTAAAAATATAAGTTAATTTATTATGAACAAAATAATTGTAGGAGTCATAGTGGTTGCCGTTGTTGTTCTTGCCGGTGTTCTCATTACGGGAATGGAAGCTCCCGAGGTTCCGGATGAAAACGGTGCAGTGGAAGCGGAGATAGTGGCGGAAGAATGGGTGCAAAACAACGCAGGAACTTTTACTGACAGAGAGGGAGAAGAGCTAGCCCACATCAGCACCAGAGAGATTGAAGAGGACATTTTCGATGTGGAGTTTGAGTTTAGTTCCAGGTTTTCCGGATACGGAGAACTTGCTGATGACGAAGTAGCCGCGCAAGTAATAACGCCTCATGTAATTGTGGTCAGTGTAGAAGGAGGAGAGGTTGTAGGGGCCGTTACGGACGAAGTATTTGATGAATACGAAGGAGAAATGATCGATGAAGATGTAGAGGAAAACGATTACGAAACAACAATGGTAGATGTTTATTTTGCCATTGTGGAAGACGGTCAAGAAAGATTGACTTCCGTGGAAAGAGAAGTTCTCGTTGAGAACAAAGAAGAGTCCGCTCTCTTGGAGCTGTTAGAGAGACCGGAAGAGAATGATTACTTTACGGCAATCGCGGAAGGAACAACCCTCAACTCTTTCGTTATTGACGGAGGAGTCGCTTATGCGGATTTTAGCGAGGAACTTGATGCTTCCGGAAGCGCAACCGTAACGATGATTCGTGATCAAATTGAAAGCACTCTTTTACAGTTTGATACCATAAATGATGTGGAGATCTCTATTGAAGGAGAAACGGAAGAAATACTGCAGCCCTAAATTCTCAGATAGTTACGTAAAAAACGGCGAGAAAGACTCGCCGTTTTTTGTATAAGCATTGTTTTCTGCGGCTCTATGGGTTATTTTAAAGATAATGAGAAAAAATCCGAAAATAGGAGCACATGTTTCCGTTGCGGGAGGAATCGAAAACTCTCCGAAACGTGCTGAAGAAATGGGAGCGGAGTGTATGCAAATATTTGCCGGAAGCCCAAGGAGATATGAGGTTTCTATGCCTTCGCAAGAGACAAAGAAGAGCTATAAAGAAGAACTGGAAAAAAGAAACATATCTCCTGTTTATATACACGCTACTTATCTTTTAAATCTTGCTACAGAGGAGAGCTCAATATACCGGAAATCATTTAAAAGCCTTTTGGATACGTTGAATTTCTGTGATGAGATTGACGCAAACGGAGTTATTTATCATCCCGGATCTCCCAAAGGGGGAGACAAGAAAAAAGCGATTAAAAGAGAGATTAGAGCGATAAAAGACATAATGAAATTGTTTTGCGGAAAATCCTTTCTTCTTCTGGAAAATACCGCAGGAGAAAAGAAGATAGGAACCACGCCCGATGAGATAGGCTATATTTTAGAACAAGTAAACTCGGAGAAAGTAAAGGTTTGTGTCGATACGGCACACTCTTTCCAGTCGGGAAATATTAATAATTTTGATCTTAAGCAGATAAAAGAGTGGATTGGCCGATGGAAAAAAGAAGTGGGACTGGAGAACATTTTTTTATTTCACATAAACGATTCTCTTACAAAAGGAGGATCGAAGAACGATAAGCATGCCAATATCGGAGAAGGACATATCGGGAAGTACGGTTTTTTAAACTTAATGAAAGAAGAAATGGTTGCCAATATTCCTTGGATATTGGAAGTTCCCGGATTTGGCGGAAAAGGGCCCGATAAAAAGAATATAGAAATATTAAAGAGCATTAGAGAAAAAGCGAAGTGACTTGCTCTTTTAATATATTAGATGTTACAATAAATAAAGTATTAATTTTAAATTTAATTATATGAAAAAAGTAGTGGTTGGAGGCACATTTGATTTATTACACAAAGGACATAAAGAACTCCTTAAAAAGGCATCATCGCTGGGGAAGTTAAAGGTCGGGCTTTCTTCTGACCGAATGGCAAAAGAGTTTAAGGGGAGAGAAGTGGAGGAGTTTGAAGTACGTATGAATAATATTCGTTATTTTTTGAATGAAGCGGAAGTAGAAGAGATTAACGATCCTTTTGGTTTTGCAGTCGAAGAAGACTTTGATTATATAGTTGTTTCTTCCGAAACGCGTAAACGTGCGGAGGAGATAAATAAAAAGCGAAGTGATGAGGGAAGAAAAGAAATGGATATTGTAGAAATCGATTTTGTCCTTGCAGAGGATGGAAACCCTATATCTTCTACCAGAATAAGGAATGGTGTGATAGATAAAGAAGGTAATCTTCTTCAATAAAAAATGAAGGGATTTATGGATTTTTATGAGGTTTTGTCCGTAATAGCAGAAGCTGCCCGTCAAAAAGAAATAGCAGAGATATATTATCCGAAAACAGAGAATACTCCCGAAGGATGGAGAGAGATTGAGCCGTATAGCCTCACAACAGACATACCTCCGGATGGAGAGCATCTTATTTACGGAAAAGATCGCTTAAGTCCGGGACATATTCTAAACGCAAAAATTCCGGGTATAGAGGAGCCCCGGTCTTTTATAATAGGAAAGATTAAACTTGCGAGAAGAACTTATCGTAAATTTACGCCTCCCAAAGACTGGAAAGTAGAATTTTAATATGGATGAGTATATTGAAGAAATAGAAGAAGAGATAGAAGAAGAGAGTTTTTTTAAGTCTTTTCCCGTCAAGGTTTTCTTTGTTGCTTTACTGATTATTTCTCTTATTTATATCTCAGGAATAAGGGAGTATTTATTTTATCAAAGGACACCGACAAGCACGAAGCTTCAAGCCCCGGAACCTCTTTTTAAGGCGGAAGAGATAATTGTTCCTGTTTCTGTTTTTGTGGTAAAAGAAGGCCCTTTTCGCTCTGAAAGAAGCAAAGAAGAGACAGAACATATTTTAAGTAACGGATTTCGCGTTTTTGTTCAAGCCAATATTGACTTTGAAGTTGTTGAATATTCTGCAATCTCTGCGGAAAGCTACAATTTTCTTTCTGATCACAGGAGTTTTCTTTCCGAAGTGGAAAAGTATGACCCGGATACGATAAATATTTTTTTGGTAGGGCATTTAAAAGGAATTAACGGCATTGCTTTTCCCGGGCTGAGCTCTCTTGCTGTGGCAGACTACGTTACTTCTCGAGATTATCGCATTCTTGCACATGAGATTGGCCATATTTTGGGTCTAGGACATAGCAGTGATCCTTTTTCCGTTATGTATCAAGGATCATACGGCGTGAACCTCTCCATGGAAAAAGCGATAAAAGCCAGAGAAAAAGCAAAGAAGTATGAACTTTAAAGAAAGATATAAAAAATTAAATAAAGAACAGCTCTCAGCGGTCGAGCATATCGAAGGCCCTTTGCTTGTAGTTGCCGGTCCCGGCTCCGGGAAAACGGAACTTTTGGGAGTAAGGGCGGCGAATATATTAAATAAAACGGACACTTCGCCAAGAAATATTCTTAATTTGACCTTTACTGACGCGGCATCTTTAAATATGAGAGAAAGGTTGATCGAGCTTATAGGAGAAGACGCTTATCGAATTCCTATAAACACGTTTCATAGTTTTTGTTTGGACATAATTGAAAGTTATCCGGAACATTTTTATAAGGGAGCTGAATTTAATCTTGCTGATGAAGTTACCAAAACCAGAATACTGGAAGATATTTTAAAAGATCTTGACAGTGATCCTTTGGCCGCAGTTCATCCCGAAATGGGGTATGTTTATTTGGGGAGTATAAAAAATATTATTTCATTCTTGAAAGAAGAGGGCCTTCGTCCCAATGAGTTTAAGGAGATATTGGAAAAGAACAAGGAAGACCTTGAAAAGATCAATAATCTTATTGGAAAAGTCTTCGATGAACGGGTAAGTCCGGAAATGTTCTCTAAAATTGAGGCTCTTATTCCCGAACTGGAGAAAATAAGAGAGGAGTCTCTAATGATGCACTTTTATTCTCTTTCCTTTATAGTATCCAGATCACTAAAAAAAGTCATTGCTTCCGGAGACACAAGAAAACTTTCCGAGTGGAAGCAAAAATGGACTAAAAAAGAGAAAGGGAAGCGCCTCTTTAAAGATAGTTTTTATTTAGAAAAGTCGGAAAGCATAGCCAATGTTTATGAAAAATATTTAGAAAGAATGTACAAAGAAGGTTATTATGATTTTTCCGACATGATTCTTGATGTGATAGAGGCTCTGCAAAAAAATAATGCAATGAGATATGACTTGCAAGAGAAATATCTCTACATTCAAGTTGATGAGTTTCAAGATACAAGTGGAGTGCAGATGCGCCTTTTAGACTTAATTACGAAAGACGAAGTTCACGGAAAGCCGAATATATGTGTTGTAGGAGACGATGATCAAACTATTTATCGCTTTCAAGGAGCAGAAATTTCCAATGTTTTAAATTTTAAAAAAAGATACAAGGATGCAAAAGTGATTACACTCGTTGAAAGTTACCGCTCAACGCAAGATATATTGGATGTAGCAAGAAACATTATTTTAAAAGGAGAAGAGAGATTGGAAGGAATGTTTCCTGATATAAGGAAGGACCTTATATCCAAACAAAAAGGCAAAAAGGGACAAATAACGGGAAAGGCTTTTAGAACGAAAGAAGAAGAGTTTTCTTATGTTGCAGGGGAGGTCAAGCAAAAAATAAAAGAAGGAATAAAGCCCGAGGAAATCGCCGTAGTGGCGAGAACGCATAATACTCTAAAAGAGATCTCTCCCTACTTTAAAGCGCTTCAAGTTCCCGTTTCCACGGAAAGAAGAGAAAACGTCTTAGAGAAAAAACACGTAAAAGAGGTGATAGGGGTTATAAGATTTTCTAGTCTTTTGCTTGAAGGAAACAGCAAAAAAGCGGAAGAGCTTTTACCGGATATTCTTAGTTATTCTTTTTGGGGCATAAAGAGAGAAAAAATTTGGGAAGTTGCAGTTAAAAGTTACGATGAAAGAAAATCTTGGATGGAGTGTATAAGAGAGGACAAAGAGCTTAAAAAAATAGGAGACTTTTTACTTGATCTCTCTCTTCGAGCGAGAAATGCTCCGGCGGAAGAAATAATCGATATCGTTACGGGAAGCAAGAAAGGGACAATGAAGAGTCCTTTTAAAGATTTTTATTTTGGAAAGAATACTTTTAAAGAAAAGAAGGGGGAATATTTAAATTTTTTATCTTCCTTGAAAAGATTTATAAAAGCCGTAAGAGAGCACGAAAACGGAAAGATGATCAAAGTGAAAGAATTATTGGATTTTGTGGATCTTCATGAAAACAACAATATACCTATTTTAGACAAGAGCCCACTTGTTGCGGAAAAAGACACCGTTTCTTTGGCTACCGCTCATAGTGTAAAGGGAAAAGAGTTTGATGCGGTCTTTGTCTTAAATTGCCAAGAAGAGGTATGGGGGAAACAAAGAAGGTATGAGAAGATGATACTTCCCTCGAATCTTCCGCTACAAAGAGCTGCGGAAGATCGTGATGACCAGTTGCGACTCTTTTATGTGACTTTTACCAGAGCAAAGAGGTTTCTTTACTTTACTTTGTATAAGGAAAAAGAAGACGGCAAGGGTTTTACGCCGCTTGAATTTATAGAAGGCATAGGATTTAATGAGGAAGAATGCGAGGTGGACAAAGAGGCGATATCTTCTTTTAGCGAGACTCTTTCTCCCATTTCTTTTTTAAAGAATGAAGAAAAATTGCTTCTTCCGTTGGTGAAGGATTATAAGCTTAGTGCAACCGGATTTACCAAGTTTTTAAATATTGTTGAAGAGGGCCCTCAAAGCTTTATAGAAGACTCTTTACTTCGTTTCCCCAAAAAGAAGACCTTATCTCTTTCTTACGGTACCGCCGTCCATAACAGCATCAAGGATCTTTATATAAAACTAAAAAACGAAGGAAGATTGATAAAGAAAAAGGAGTTCCTGGATTCTTTTGTCAGTTTTTTAAAGAAAGAACGTATTTCTGAGAAAGACTTTCAGAAAATAGAAAAAAGGGGAAGAGAAGCTTTGTCCCTTTTTTACGCCAAAAGAAAAAATAGCTTTTCTTTAGAGCATGAAATAGAAAGAAACTTTAAAAATCAAGGATGTCAAATTGAGGGAATTGACATTACGGGGCAGATAGATAAGATTATCAAGGAGGGAGATAAAATAGAAGTAATTGATTTTAAAACAGGGATTCCTCTTAAAAAATGGAATGAAAAAGGAAAATATAACGAGATAAAGTCCTGGAAATACAGGTATCAGCTTGTTTTTTATAAACTGCTTATTGAAACTTCGCGAGATTTTGAGGGTTATGATGTCTCTTCCGGTACATTGGAATTTGTGGAGCCTTCCGAAGACAAAGAGATCATTACACTTAGCCTGGAGATCGAGAAAAAAGAAACGGAGAGAGTAATCTCTCTTATAAAAGAAGTAGGGGAGAGAATTAAAAACTTGGATTTTCCGGACCTAAAGGTCAATAAATTCAAAGAAATTAGGGAGTTTGAAGAAAATTTATTAAATAAAAAAATATGAAAATAAAATTAAATTACATCGTAATTCCGCTTTTTACAATTGCAGTTTCTACTCTTGGCGGATACTTCACTTCACAAGGAGTAGGTGATTGGTACAAAGAATTAATCAAGCCGGAGTGGACTCCCGACGGCAGTGTTATTGGAATTATCTGGACTCTTCTTTATATCTTGGTTACCGCGATAGTTCTTGTTTACTGGAATAAATACCGTAATGAAAAAAATTTCAACATTGTTATCGGTCTTTTTATCGTTAACGCAATTTTGAACGCCACTTGGTCTTTTACTTTTTTTACCTTAAATTATATTGCTCTTGCTTTAGCGCATATTGTTCTTTTGAACTTAACCACTCTTGTTCTCATTATTCTTCTTTGGCCAACTTCTAGACTATTGTCCTTAGGGCTTCTTCCTTATATAGCATGGGTGACTATAGCGGGAACTCTTAATTATTTTATTTGGATTCTTAATTAATAAAAAAAGTTTCGCTGTCTTTAGCGAAACCATTAAAGGTCGGGAAAGTGCTTCTTGAGCAGTTTTCTGAGGGTTTTCTTTTTTTTGGAGCCCCAGACCCACTCTTCGTCTCTTTCAATATAATACTTGTTATATCTCGCCCTTACAACTATACCGGCCAAAGCAACAACTACTCGCACTGGTTCTTTTCCAATCTCTTCATTTTGAAGAAGATTTTGTATTTCTTTTTTTACGAGCTGCGCTTCAATGGAAGTTACTGGCCAATATCTTTCTACGTATTCCCTGAAAGCTTCATCGTAACTTTCTTTCCCGTTTTCCTTTTTGAAAAGATCTACTATCATTTTATCCCTCCCAACGGAATTGTAAGAAAAAAATAAAAAAAAGCAACACTCCTTTATTTAATCGTTGTTCCAATATCCTCTCCAAGAATAGCTTTTTTTAGATTTCCTTTTTTATAAATATTGAAAACGATGACACAAACTTTATTGGTGCGACAAAGATCTATTGCGGAGTTATCCATTATCCCAATATCATCGCTTTTAAACGCTTTATCCAGTGTTAATGTTTTATATTTTTTAGCGTTTGAATTTTTGCTTGGATCTTCCGAGTAGACTCCGTCTACGGAGGTAGCTTTTAATATAGCTTCACAATTTAGTTCCAGGCCCCTCATAGCGGCCGTGGTATCGGTGGTAATAAACGGCAGACCGGTTCCTCCTCCGCATATTACGACCCTTCCTTTTTCCAAGTGCCTTATAGCTCTTTTTCTTATAAAAGGCTCCGCTATTTCTTTTATTTCAAAAGCGGTTTGTAGGCGTGTGGTTACGCCCTTTCTTTCCAGTGCATCTTGCAGGGCCATTCCGTTAAAAATAGTGGCAAGCATACCCATATAATCGGCCGTTGTCCTGTCAATTCCTTGCTTGCTTCCCGCAACTCCTCGAAAAATATTTCCTCCCCCTATAACAATAACAACCTCCGTTCCTATTTTACTTATTTCTTTTATTTCTTCGGCCAGATAAAAAATAAAATCGGGATCTATCCCGAAATTTTTTTCTCCCATCATTGATTCGCCGGAAAGCTTTAAAATAACCCTTTTGTACTTTAGTGTTTTTCCCATTGCAAATAGTATAATGATTTTTTAAAAAATGTAAATATTGATATTTATTGGCTAAGAATATATAATCCCCAAATGGAGTTTAAAGATTACGAGAAACAATCAAAAAAGACGGCGATTTATCCAAAGGATAAAAAATACACTTATCTCTTTTGAGGACTTGCATCGGAAGCCGGGGAGGTTGCAAGTAAGTTTAAAAAGGTCATACGCGATAAAGATGGGAAAATAGACGAAAAGGCGAAAAGAGACATTGAAAAGGAGCTGGGTGATGTTTTGTGGTATGTCTCGCAGCTTAGCAGGGAGCTTGATATAACATTGGAAAGAGTTGCTAAAACTAATTTAGAAAAACTTATGTCAAGAGAAGAGAGAGAAAAACTTTCCGGAGACGGAGATGATCGTTGATATGAGCAGTTTACTGAAAGACATAAAAAAACAGATCAAGGCAGAGTGCAAGAGAAGTGGTGTGAGAAAAGATATTATGAAAAGAATTCTTTGCGTGGATCGTTTACTTGAATTTACGATTTTTTTGAAAGGAAATATTTTTAAAGCTTACCGCTCTCAACATAATAATGTTTTGGGACCCTATAAAGGAGGGGTCCGTTTTTGTAAAGATGTTGCGCGTGATGAAGTAAAGGCTCTTTCCATGATGATGACCTTAAAATGTGCTCTTTTGAACATTCCTTTCGGAGGGGCAAAAGGTGGTGTTGCTGTTAACCCTGAAAAACTTTCTTGGGAAGAAAAGGAAGAAGTTAGCCGAGGATTTGTTCGCGGAGCTTCTCCTATTCTCGGTCCGGATGTTGATATACCGGCACCCGACATAAATACCAATGAAGAAGTGATGGCGGTAATGGCGGACGAATACTCTAAGATTACGGGAAGATTATCGCCCGGATCGTTTACGGGCAATACTTTGGAAAGAGGAGGCATTGAAGGAAGGAAAGAAGCCACGGGCTACGGTGGGGCGGTAATATTGGAAGAGCTGTGTAATCTTGAAGGATTGAATGGGGCGACTGTAGCAATACAAGGATTTGGGAATGTAGGATCTAATTTTGCTTTCTTTGCATCTGAGAAAAATTGTAAAATTGTTGCTATCTCCGAGAAAAAAGAAGGGGTAGTTGCAAAAGAAGGATTAAGCGTTAAAGACGTATGGGATTATAAGAAAAAAACGGGAAAAATTTGTGTCGCTGGAGAAAATAAAGACGATATTCTTGAGATGGATGTTGATATTTTGGTTCTTGCAGCAACGGAAGGAGTGATTCATAAAAAAAACGTAGAAAAAGTAAGAGCAAAGCATATAATATCCATCGCCAATGGCCCGGTAACAAGAAAAGCGGAAAAATTTTTACGAAAAAAGGGAGTAATAGTTGTTCCCGATATTTTAGCCAGTGCGGGCGGCGTGATTGCTTCTTATTGTGAGTGGAAGAAAGCCAAAAAAGAAGAAGATTTTTCCAAAGAAAAAGTCTTTTCATTTATCTCCCAGAGAATGAAAGAAGTATTTCGTGAGATTTATCAAAACAAAAAAGAAAGAACCCTCTCTGAAACAGCCCTTTCTATTTCTCTTCATCGCTTAGAGAAAGCGATGTTAGACAAGGAAAATAAAATGAGATAAGATTAACGGTAATGAATAGAGACTATAATTATGATTTAACATCGGGAAATCCGATCTCTGTTTCCGAGTACATTTCTCTTCTCAATGAGCTCCTTTCTCGTATGCACGCTAGAGTGGTGGGGGAGGTGAGCGAAGTAAAAAGGGCGGCAAGCGGACACGTGTACTTTTCTTTAAAGGA
>PUMP01000059.1 GCA_003551425.1 Candidatus Nealsoniibacteriota bacterium
ATGCGATAGGAAGAGCAAGAGGGGCCGGTCTGGGAGGAGGCCACGACGAGAGAGAACAGACCCTAAACCAAATTCTCGCCGAAATGGACGGCTTCCAGCAAGACACCCAAATAGTGGTACTTGCCAGTACCAACCGTCCCGATGTTCTTGATTCCGCTCTTCTTCGCCCCGGTAGATTCGACAGAAAGGTAGTCCTCGATCTTCCGGACAAAAAAACAAGAGAAAATATGCTAAAGATACACAGTAAGAAAATGCCTCTTTCTTCTGATATAAAATTTAAAGAAATAGCGGAAAGAACACCGGGATTTTCAGGAGCCGATATGTTTAACTTGGCGAACGAAGCAGCAATTTTTACGGCACGAAAGAAAAAAACAAAAATATCCCAGTCAGACTTCTTGGAGGCGATAGAAAAAGTTTTGCTCGGCCCGGAAAGAAAAAGTTATACCATAAGCAAAAAGGAAAAAGAAATAAGCTCTTATCACGAAGCGGGACACGCTGTTGTATCTTCTTTCCTCCCAAACGCGGAACCGGTAAGAAAGATCTCCATCGTATCAAGAGGGCATGTCGGAGGATACACCATCAAAATTCCTTCCGAAGAGAGCAGAACCAAAAGAAAGTCGGAGTTTATGTCCGAAATGGCGGTTCTCATGGGAGGATACTGCGCAGAAAAGCTGATTTTCAAAGAGATCTCCACGGGAGCAACCAATGACCTGGAAAGAGCATCAAGCTATGCAAGAAAGCTGGTAAAAGAGTTCGGAATGTCGTCCCTCGGTCCGATTCATTTTGGAGGAGAAAAAGAGCATGTTTTCCTAGGAAGAGAAGTCCCCGGTGAAAAGAACTATTCGGAAAAAACCGCCTCCAAGATTGATGAAGAGGTGTCTCGTTTCATTAAAGAGGCGGAGAAAAAAGCCAACACTCTCCTAAAAAACAAAAAAAGAGTTTTAGAGAAAGTGGCAAAACACTTAATGGAACACGAAACCATTGAAAGAGAAGAGTACGAAAAAATCATTAAAAAGTAGGAGTGGTAAAATTCTTATTTTGTGGTATAATAACGGGAGCGAGAAGCTAAGAATAGGACGGGCGCATAGCTCAACTGGTTAGAGCGCGATTCTTATAAAATCGAGGTTTCCAGGTTCAAGTCCTGGTGCGCCCACAAGCAGTGAGACTACATTAAACAATTCTTAGTAATCACCAAAGGGCGCGTAGCTCAGTCGGCAGAGCGCGTCGTTGACATCGACGAGGTCCCCTGTTCAAGTCAGGGCGCGCCCACACATCATGATAGAAGTAGTTTACAAAGACAAGAACATTATCGCCGTAAACAAGCCTCCCGGCATGGTGGTCTTTCGAGAGAAAGAGGGAGAGGAGAGAAGCGTAGCAGACGTCCTTTCTTTGCAGTTTCCGGAAATAAAAGACGTGCACAGCGAAAGGTACGGAGCAGTACATAGATTGGATAAAGACACTTCCGGTATTCTTCTTTTCGCAAGAGACAAAGCAACATTTTCTTTTTTGCAAAAGGAGCTACTTGAACAAAACGCAAAAAAAAGGTATATTGCTCTTGTCTTTAAGCCGATGAAAGAAAGCAGTATAAGAGTACAAACTTTTATCAAGCGCTCCCCGAAAGACAGAAGAAAACAAAAAGCATATAAGGGAGGAGAGGGGAAAAGAGAGGCGGTTACGTTTATTCGAACAATAAGAACATTTTCAAGATTTTCTCTTTTGGAAGTCTTTCCAAAAACAGGAAGAAAGCATCAAATAAGGTGCCATCTCGCCTATATCGGCCATCCTGTTGCGGGAGATAAACTTTATCGCTTCAAAGATCAAGTTGATCCAAAAGAGTTAAAGAGACAGTTCTTACACGCAAGTGCGATAAAGATAAGGACACCTCTTGGAGAAAAAATCTTTCACGCAAAACTGCCCACAAACCTAAAAAAAATTATTTACAATCTGGAAAAATAACATGTCTACTAAATTGGAAGAATTCAAAAAGAGCCAAACAAAGGATATTCCCTATATAACGACGGGTGATACCGTGCGTGTTACGGAAAAAGTAAACGGAAAAACGCAAGCCTTCGAAGGGTTGGTGATCGCTAAAAAGCACGGAAACACCGTTTCCGCAACCATCACTGTGAGAAAGGTTGTCGACAAAGTAGGAACAGAGAAGATCTTCCCGATCCACTCTCCTTCCATAGAAAAGATTGAAGTAGTAAAAAAAGGAAGAACCAGGAAAGCCAAGATATATTACATCAAAGAAAAATCAAAAAAGATTGCAAGAAAGAAGATAAAATAATTAAGCCCAGGTGCTGGAATTGGCAGACAGGCATGGTTGAGGGCCATGTGTTCATTATGAACGTGTGGGTTCAAGTCCCACTCTGGGCACCAGCTCACTTAATTACGGACGGTTAGCTCAGTTGGCTAGAGCACCTCGCTTACATCGAGGGGGTCGCAGGTTCGAGTCCTGCACCGTCCACAAGTGCTGCCGCGGTAGCTCAGTGGTAGAGCGTCTCTCTGAAAAAGAGAAAGTCGTCAGTTCAATTCTGACCCGCGGCACCAGTTATGTGCGGGAGTAGCTCAACGGCAGAGCGTTTGCTTGCCATGCAAAAGGTTGCGGGTTCAAATCCCGTCTCCCGCTCACTAAATATTTAGGAAAATCCTTGACATTATTTCTTTTGTATGATAAAGTGTAACTACCCTTCATAAAGAGAGGGGTTTTTTATTTTAAAGTACAAATAAAAAATATGTACAAGACTAGTGGATCTTCCGATGACGGGAGTCTGAATATCGCCTTCTTTTCCGTGCTGATTATGTCTCTACTTCTTCTTTTTAATTTTTCAGAAGGAGAAACGGTAAGAGAAGGTGAAGAAAAAAGAGAGATCGTTATCTCTTCTCTTGATAAAACAGAAGACGATAAAGAAGATTACGATTTTCACGACGATAATACTCTTCTTGCGGTATCCTCCCCTACTTACCATAAACCACAAGTGATGGGAACACCGAAAGAAGAAAGGGTGGTCAGACAAATATGGTCAAATATAACCGCCTACGCCCCTTTGGATGTTAATGCCAGGGAAGGAATGTGTTTCTCCGGAAACCCTTCCCTTACGGCATCGGGAACATCTCCGAGAGACGGCATCGTGGCAGCTAACTTCCTTCCTTTCGGGACCAGAATAAGAATACCGGCAGTTTTTGGAAACAAGGTTTTCGTAGTAGAAGACAGAATGAGCCCCAGAAAGAACAATACTGTTGATATATTCTTGTTCTCACAACAAGAGGCGATTAACTTCGGGAGGAGAGAAGCTTATATAGAAATTATCGAGTAAACTCTTTTGAGAGTTGAAAAAGCCCCGTTATTACGGGGCTTTTTTTATGTGCCCGGGGTGGGACTCGAACCCACAAGCCTTACGGCACACGATTTTAAGTCGTGCGTGTTTACCGGTTTCACCACCCGGGCTATGGAGGCGTGGAGGGGATTTGCACCCCTGTAAACGGTTTTGCAGACCGCCCCCTAGTCTCCTCGGGCACCACGCCTATTTAAAGGGTTCTTTTGACCGTCTCCTCGGTATAAAATAACAAAATATCTTTTTCTTTTGCTTTTCCGTTTCCTTCAAAAAGCATGCCGAACTCTTCTTTCCCGGAAATCTTTTCAATATCTTTCTCTTCTTTCTTTAAACCAATAATTTTCCCTTCCGCAACCTTTTCTTTTTCTCGCCAAACTTCAACAAGAAAACCTTTCCTTGCTTCTCCTTTTATAATCTCTCCTCCCAATACTTGCCTGTCTTTTTGTTCTCGAAAAACAGCAAGGACTTTTGCCTGCCCTTGTTCATTTCTTACTACTTCCGGTTCTAATAGTTCTTCCGCTTCTTTTTTAACCTCCTCAATTAACTCGTAAATAACATTAAACTCTTTAACCTCTACTCCTTCCTTTATTGACATTTTTTCAGCGGATCTGTCTTTTTTAACCCGAAAAGCGAAGATCTTGGAACCGGTAGCTTTGGCAAGCTCAATGTCGGTTTCGTTGACACTCCCAATGCCCGAACTGACTATCCTTATACCGATCTCTTCCTGTGGTATTTTTTCCAAAGAACTCTCAATAGCCTCCACCAGCCCGACAACATCTGCTTTTATTATAACATTCAAATTGCTCTTTTCTTCTTTGTCGACAAAGCTTTTCCTTTCTACTCCTTGAGACGCAATCTTCTTTGCTTCTCCGACACTACTACAAACAAAAAACTCATCTCCGGTCCTGGGGCTGCCCTTAAGGCCCACTACCTGGACAGGAGTGGAGATGCCGGCCTCTTCCAGCTCTTCTCCAAGAAAGCCTTCCATAACTCTTAGTTTTCCAAAAGAGGACCTGGTGGCTATTATGTCTCCCTTTTTCAGGGTTCCGCTTTTGACAAGAAGAGTGACTATCGCTCCTCTTTGCGAGTCAAGGTGGGTTTCAATTACCACCCCTTCGGCAGGAAGGTTGGGATTTCCTTTCATTCCTTCCATCTCGGCAAGAAGAAGAACCATTTCCAGAAGGTCGTTTATTCCGCTTTTCTTAATGGCCGAAATGTTCACAGAAGGAATTTTCCCTCCATAAGATTCTAAAAATATTCCTTCTTTGGAAAGATCTTGCTTTATTTTTTCCGGCTCAGCACTTTGCTTGTCCATCTTATTTATTGCTACCAAAAAAGGCATTCCCGATTCTTTTAAGTGAGAGATGGCTTCCTTGGTTTGCTCTTTTACGCTTTCATCGGCGGCCACCACCAGAATTCCAATGTCTGCAACCTCGGTTCCTCTCGATCTCATCGCAGAAAAAGCTTCATGCCCGGGAGTGTCGATAAAAGTAATTGATTTTTCTTCATGCGACACGGCATAAGCTCCCATATGCTGAGTGATTCCCCCGGACTCATGCTCGGTAATTTTAAGGTCTTTTATAGCTTCCAACAGAGAGCTTTTCCCATGGTCAACGTGCCCCAAGATTACTACAACCGGCGGTCTTGTTATTAAGTTTTGTTCTTTTTTACTCATGTTGCTCTTCATCTTTTAAGGCTCCTTCTATTGCGTTCTTCTCCTCGCGAGAAAGGGAATACTCCGATACTCCTCCCTTTACCGGTTTTGCATAAACTCTATTTCCTCCGCTGGAGTAAAGGCTTGTGATAACCGCTCCGTTGCCACTGCTGTCCAAGACAGCTACAGAGAAACTTTGATTACCGCCCGAATCGGAAAAAGGATTGAATCTTACCACCTTTACGTTCTGCAAAAAAGTCTCTCCTCTCTTGCAGATTTCATCCAATTTTCCTTTTATCTCTGCATTTTCTTTCTCCAACTCCTCAATCTTTTCTGCAAGCTGATTGATGTTTTCGGGAGTTTCTTTTTTCTTTTTTTTAAGATTAAACATATTAGCAACTGTTAAGCGGAGGGGGTGGGATTCGAACCCACGTGCCCTTTAAGAGCCAATCGCTTTCGAGGCGACGCCGTTATGTCCGCTTCGGTACCCCTCCACGGCAAAAATAAAGTGGACCCGATCGGACTTGAACCGATGGCCTTTTGCGTGCCACGCAAACGCTCTAGCCAGCTGAGCTACGGGCCCATTCTAAAAAGCTATCGCTTATTATACCACTATTATCCTTCACTATCAACTCTCTTTCCTTGGAAGAGATAAAGGTAAAATGAAGAGTCGTCACTCCGTAGGGAAGAATCTTTTTTACCTTCTCTCCCCATTCTATCGCTACAATGTTTTTTTTACTGCTCATCTTCTCTCTTATTCCAAGAGAACACAGATCCTTCTCCTCTACTCTGTAAGCGTCAAAATGATAAAAAAAACGACCCTTCTCCGTCTTATATTTTTTAAATATTAAGAAGGTTGGGCTGGTTACTTCTTCTCTCACTCCAAGACCTCGCGCAAATCCTTGCAGAAAAGTCGTCTTTCCACTTCCTAGATCACCCTCTAAAGATAAAACAATCGGAATCTCTTTTGCAAGCACTTCTTTTGCCAGGCGCCATCCTATTTTCTTCATTTGATCCGGAGAAAAAACTTTTATTTTTTGACTAATCATCAAATTTAGGCTAAATTTACGTACAGATAATAATACCTTTTATGGCTAAAAATTCCAAGGGAGTATCGGGAGAGATAAAGATCCCTTCCCCTATAACGGAAGAGATCACCAGAAAGATAAATAATCTTCCCAGCCTCCAAGAAAAAATAAGAGAATCTTTAAAAGAAGACGTCTCAAAGATCTTGGAGATTATTCTTATGGGTGCCATCAATATAAATTCTTCCGATGTGCATATCGAGCCGGAAGAAGAGAAGGTTAAAATAAGAATGAGGGTAGACGGAGTATTGCATGATGTCTCTGTAATAGAAAAAGAGCTGTATAATAAGATAATTTCCAGGATAAAGCTTCTTTCCCGAGTAAAGATCAATATTGAAGACCGTCCTCAAGACGGTAGATTTACAATATGGATTCCCGAAAAAGATCTTTCTATTGAAGTTAGAATGTCCACCCTTCCTTCCGAATACGGAGAAACAATCGTAATGAGACTCCTTGATCCGCGCAAACTGATAAACCTTGATCAGCTGGGATTAAGAGATGACCTTCATAGCCTTTTTGAGGAAGAGATTGCAAAGCCCAACGGAATGATTATCGTCACAGGACCTACCGGCTCCGGTAAGACTACCACTCTTTATGCTTTTTTAAAGACTATCAACAAGCCTGATATAAAGATTGTTACAATTGAAGATCCGGTAGAGTACCATTTAGAGGGTATCTCGCAAACAAGAGCGGATTCAAGCAAAGAATATGACTTTGCAAGCGGGCTGCGCACCATTGTCCGTCAAGACCCCGATGTAATTCTGGTTGGAGAGATAAGAGATCTTGAGACAGGGCAAATCAGCATGCAAGCGGCATTAACGGGCCATCTTGTTTTCTCTACGCTGCACACGAACGACGCCCCCGGCGCGATAGCCAGGCTCCAGGCATTAGGAGAAAAAGCTGTAAATATCGCTCCATCAATCAATATGATAATCGCCCAAAGGCTGGTAAGAAAGGTCTGCAAGAGTTGTACCAAGCTCGTAGAGGCAAAAGAAGAGGAGCTGAAAGAAATAAAAGAAGAGTTAAAAAACATAAAAGAAGATATCTTTTCTTTCCCGGAAACCGTTAATCTCCCGCAAAACAAAGGGTGTAGAGAGTGCAGCTACACAGGATACAGAGGAAGAGCCGGAATTTTTGAAGCACTGGTAATTGACGAAGAGATGGAAGAGTTTATTCTCTCCTCTCCTTCCACTTCAAAAATAAAGAACAAAGCTATTGAAAAAGGAATGATCACCATGCGCCAAGACGGAATGATAAAAGTATTAAAAGGGGAAACAACAATAGAAGAAGTAAATAGAGTTACTTAGGTTACATGTCTCAGAACAAAAAAATTGTACCACTGCCGACAGAAGAAGACAAAACCCTTGACCTTGCTCTTCGTCCGCAAAGATTCCAAGATTATCTTGGACAGGAGCGAATCAAAAAAAATATTCGCATCATTACGGAAGCAGCCCAAAAAAGAAAAGATTCCTGTATCGAGCATATACTTTTTTATGGAGGACCGGGACTCGGAAAAACAACCTTATCTTACTTGGTGGCAAAAAAAATGGGAACCGGAATCCGAACCATCGCCGGCCCTTCCATAAAGAAAACGGGAGATCTGGCCGCTATTCTTACAAACCTGCGTGAAGGAGACATTCTTTTTATTGACGAAATACACCGCACAAATAAGACATGTGAAGAGATGATATATCCCGTGATGGAAGAATTCAAATTGAACCTTATTATCGGCAAGGGCCCTATGGCGCGAACAATGGACTTAAAAATACCAAGATTTACTCTCATTGGCGCAACCACAAGACTGGCCCTTCTTTCTTCTCCTTTAAGAAGTCGCTTCGGAGCTACTTTCAAGCTCGATAACTACAGCACAAAAGAGATCGGTGACATTGTTAAAAGATCAGCGTCCTTGTTAGAGGTAAAAATAGAAGAAGATGCGATAAAAACAATCGCTTCCCGCTCAAGGTTTAATCCTCGAATAGCAAACAGGCTCCTTAAAAGAGTCCGGGATTTTTCGGAGGTAGAAGGGAAAGGAATTATCTCCGGAAAAGAAGCTATAAACGCCCTTTCTTTTTTGGATGTTGACGAGATGGGGTTGGAGTCCGGAGACAGAAGAATATTGGAGACTCTTTCCGAAAAGTTCGAGGGAGGGCCCGCCGGCCTTCAGTCTCTTTCCATCGCAACCGGAGAAGAAGAGGAGACCATTATAGATATTTATGAGCCTTACCTTATACAGCTCGGCTTTATAAAAAGAACTCCTCGCGGAAGAGTTATTACCGAAAAAGCAAAAGAATATTTGAAGAAGAAGTAATATGACCGTAAAGCTGTTATGCCTCCTTTTGATCTTATTTCCTCTTTTTGCCGATGCCATTATAATAACAAAAGTGCAGATTGAAGGAGAAAGAAGCGACGATTGCTATATAAAGCTTTATAATCCCCATGACGAAAAGAGGGCTCTGGAAGGTTATAACATAAGAAAGAAAACTTCTACCGGGACAGAAAGTTCCGTGCGCGTGATTCCTTCAGATAAGATTATAGAAAAAAACGGTTATCTTGTTTGGGCAAGCTCAAGAAATAAAGATTTCCCGGGTAAGGTAAATGCGGATATAGTATCAACTCAATACCTTTCCCGTAACAACAGTATCACCGTACTCGATAATGAAGGTCGCGTTTTAGATTCTTTGGGATGGGGAGACGGTAAAGACCAATACAAGAAAGGAGAGGTTTTTCCTCTAAATCCGGAAAAAGGCCAGGTGATAAAAAGAAAAGAAATAAACGGAGAATATCAAAACACGGGGAGTAATGCTGATGATTTTTATCTGTACCCGCCCCCGACATCCCCTTTAAAGATAAAAGAAGTTTATACGGAAGAAGAAGAGCCGGAAGAGAAAAGCGCTTTCTTGGTCGCTATCTCTTCTTCCGTTTTTCTCGGATTATTAATTTTATTTCTTAAAAAAATTGAAAAATGGCAGGGCACAGTCACTTCAAAAACATAAAAAGAAAAAAGGAAGCCGAAGATCAAAGAAAGGCAGCTGTTTTTTCCAAGATGTCTCGTCTTTTAATCTCTGCTGCTCGCGAAAAAGGAGAAGATCCTAACTCCAATCCTGCTCTTCGGCTGGCTATTGAAAAAGCAAAAGAAGCAGACATGCCGAAAGAGAGGATTAACCGGGCGATAGCGAGAGGAGTAGGAAAGGGAGAAGAGGGAAGGCTGGAGCCTTTTCTTTTCGAAGCTTACGGTCCCGAAAGCACCGCTTTTCTGATTCAAGGATCAACCGATAATAAGAACCGTGACTTAAGCGTAATAAAAGAGACTTTAAAAAGGCACGGCGGGAAGCTTGCAGATCCCGGATCCGTAAAGTGGCTTTTTGTTTCGCAAGGAATTATTGAGGTGGAGAATAAGGAGTTTATTATAACAAAAGCAATAGATTACGGCGTGGAAGAGATAGAAGAGAAAGAAGATTCTTTCTTGATTTATATTGCTCCCGAAGAGGCGGAAAGCGTAAAAAGCGCTTTAGAGGGAGATGTGTTGTCTTTTACTCTGGGATGGAGGGCAAAAAACAAGATCGGTTCTATGGGTAAGAGAGACAAAGATCTTCTTTACGATTTAGAAAACATACAAGCGGTTGAAGGAGTTTATTCAAACGCAAAAATATGATCTCTATAGGAATAGACCCGGGCATCGCCACTACCGGATACGGGGTAGTGGAGCATAAAGAAAATAATTTCATATGCCTTGAGTATGGGATTATTGAAACGGAAAAGAGCATCTCCATGCCACAAAGATTAAGCTTACTAAACGAAAAGCTTTCTTTTATAATCAAAAAATACAATCCCCATATAATTGGGATTGAAAACGTCTACTTCTTTAAAAACCTTAAAACCGCAATGCCGGTAAGCCAAGCAAAAGGAGTAATCATGATGACCGCAGAGAAAGAAGGTATCCCGATAGAAGAGTTTACTCCCCCTGAAATAAAGGTAGCCGTTACCGGTTACGGCCAGGCAAACAAAGAACAAGTAAAAAAAATGATTCAACTTCTTTTAAATTTAAAAGAAAAACCGCATCATGATGATGCGGCGGATGCTTTGGGAGCATCTATCTGCGCAATAAACAAAGCTATGTCACTTCTTTAAATCTTCTCTTTCCCACTTTTACTATCATCCCCTTCTTTACGCTTATTTTAGCGTGAGGCTCTTTAATTATGTTTTGATCTATCTTTACTCCTCCCTGGACTATAAGCCTCTTTGCCTCTGCCCGAGAAGAAACCATTCCACAAGACTCCAAGAGATCAATAATGCCCATTTCTCCCTCTTCTAATTTAACTTTTTCTACATCTTCCGGGCTTTCCTTTTTTCGAAAAACACGTTCAAAATATTCTCCGGCCTCCTCGGCCGTTTTCTTTCCGTAATAAAGAGCTACTATACGAAAAGCAAGATCGGCTTTGGCGTCTCTCGGACTAAGCCTTTCAGCGGCAATGTCTTCTTTTATCTTTTGGAGCTCTTCATAAGAAGCGAAAGCACAAAACTCAAAGTAATCAAGAATTAAATCATCGTGTATGGACATTATCTTTCCATACATCTCTTTGGGTTCATCGTTGATGTTTACTACATTTCCCCAGCTGGTAGACATCTCTCTCCCGTCAAGACCATAAAGCATCTTGGACGTTATAATGTTTTGCGGTTTCTGTTTATAAAATCTTTGAATCTTTCTGCCGGCCTTTAAGTTAAAGAGTTGGTCAAAGCCACCTATCTCTACATCTGCATTAATCGCCACAGAGTCATATCCTTGGAGGAGAGGATATAAAAGCTCATGGAGGCCGATCGGCTTCTCTTGGTCCCATCTTTCTTTAAAATTGCGTCGCTGAATCATTTGCTGGGCGGTAAACTCCATCGCCAAAGGGATGAGTTTCCTTAAATCAAAGCCATTGAACCATTCACTGTTATACCTAATTTCAACTTTCTCTATGTCCAATATCTTACTGATCTGCTCTTTGTAGTCTTTCATATTCTTGCTTATCTCTTCATCGGTAAGGTTGCTTCTCATCTCTTGCTTGTCGGAAGCATCGCCAATTTTAGCGGTAAAATCGCCTATTATAAAAACCACTTGATGTCCCAAATCTTGAAAGGCTTTTAATCGCCAAAACTGAGAGGCTCCTCCAAGATGAATATTGGTTCCTGTCGGGTCAAGGCCAAGCTTCACTCTCAACTTTTCTCCACTTTGAAGGGCTTCTTTTATCTCCTTTTCTCCTATTATATCTTCCGTTCCTCTTTCTAAGATATCTTTTATTTTTTCATTCATGCTTTCATTATACCAAAAAAATATTTATTTGAAAAATTACAATATTAAGTTAAAATTGTAAAGATGACAAAAAGTAAAAAAGAAAAGCTACTTAATCTCCTTTATATATTCATAGCGGGCGTTCTTTGTATTGTTTTGATTGCACTACTGTTTTTTATTTATTTTGCACGTGACCTTCCACGCCCTGAAAGATTTATGGATCGCCCAACCGCCGAACCTACTCATATCTATGACAGAACCGGAGATAACTTGTTATACACTATTCACGGGGAAGAAAGAAGGCAGACAGTAGAAATATCAGAAGTTTCCGATCATTTTGTCTCCGCCCTGCTTACAGCAGAAGATTCCAACTTTTATAATCACCCCGGAATAGATTTTCAAGGCATTGTGCGCTCTGCAATAGTCAATTTGCAAACAGGAAGAACCGTTGCCGGAGGATCCACCATCTCTCAACAATTCGTACGTTCCGCTTTTCTTACCGCAGAGAGAACTTATATGCGAAAAATAAGAGAGATAATACTTACCTTAGAGCTTGAAAGAAGGTACTCCAAAGATCAGATTCTTGAATTTTATTTAAATCAAATTCCTTTTGGCCACAACGCATACGGAATTGAATCGGCGGCCCAAACTTATTTCAATAAAACAGCAAAAGAATTAACCGCTGCCGAGTCTGCGGCCTTGGTCTCATTAATTCCTTCTCCAAGCCATCTTTCTCCTTTTGGAGAAAACAAAGAGACGCTGCTGGCAAGAAAGGATCATCTCTTAAATAGGATGCATGATGCCGATTTTCTTACAAAAGAGGAGCTGGAGGAAGCAAAAGAAGAAGAGCTGCAGTTCTCACCTTTTTCTATTTATCTCCGAGCCCCACACTTTGTAATGGAGGTCAAAGACCAGCTAGAAAAAAAGTACGGAGCGGATTTTTTAAGAAATAACGGTCTCCGGGTTTACACCACTATTGATTATGAAATGCAGCAAAAGGCGGAAAATATTATAAAAGAAAAGGCTCTAAATAATTACCAGTACAACGCTTACAACTCTGCTCTAGTTGCTATCGACCATAATACGGGAGAGATTCTTGCCATGGTAGGATCAATGGACTACTATCGTGACCCCATCCCCGAGGGATGTGTCCCGGGAGCCACCTGCAGATTCTCCCCCTACACAAATGTTGCAATGAGTGAAAGGCAGCCCGGTTCCGCCTTTAAGCCATTTGTGTATGCTACCGCTTTTCAGAACGGCTATAGCGGGAGTACCACGGTAATAGATGAAAAAACAAACTTCGGCACGGAGAGCAATCCTTATGTTCCCCGAAATTACGACGGCCAGTTCCGGGGAGAAGTTACTCTCCGCCAATCTCTTGCCCAATCTCTTAATATACCATCGGTAAAAACACTTAAAGAGTTGGCCGGACTGGAAAGAAGCATAGAAGATGCAAGAATGTTCGGAATAGAATTGCCTCGTGATGCTCAATTCTATGGTCTTCCTTTAGTGTTGGGCGGAGGAGACGTGAAATTACTAGAGATAACTTCCGCCTACGGTGTCTTTGGCTCCGGAGGATATAGAAACTCTCCTGTTTTTATTTCCAGGATTAAAGATAACAGCGGCAATATAATTGAAGAAAAAGAGAAAACATCCAGAAGAGTGCTTGAGTCTTCCGTAGCAGAGGAAATAACTGACATTTTATCTGATAATGACGCAAGAGCTCCTGTTTTTGGAGAAGATTCATTATTACACTTTAAAGATCGTGAAGTAGCGGTTAAAACAGGTACTACTCAAAGTTTTCGTGATGGTTGGACGATAGGATATGATTCTTCTATTGTAGTCGGAGTTTGGACCGGGAATAACGACAACACCCCCATGATTAACGCTCCGGGAATTTCGGTTTCCGCTCCTGCTTGGAGAGAGTTTATGGAAAGCACTTTCTAGCCTTTAATAGGCATTACCACATAAAGAAAATCACTCTTTCCTACGGGCTTTAAAACACCGGGGCTAGACTCTCCGCTTATTTCAAATATAACTTCAGAGCTTTTTATATTTAAGAGTCCATCTAAAAGAAAACGATAATTAAAGGAGATATTTGTTTTCTCTCCCTCTGCTCTTCCTTTTATTTTTGCCTTATAATCACCAAGGTCGGTAGCTTGGCTTTTAATGGTTATCTCTTCTTTCTCCGTATCAACATCCAAATTGACCTCATTAACCTTTCCACTAAAAACACTTGCTGCTTTGATTTTATTTAAGAATTCATCTTTATCTAATATTATTTGAGATTTAAACTCGGAAGGAATAATACTTTTATAATCAGGATATTCACCTTCAATTAATTTAGATGTAAGCTCAATATAGGGCTGCTCCGCCTCTCTCATATCAACTTTAAACAAGATTTGGTTATCGCCAAAAACAATCTCCATATCTTCATCCAGTTCTTTAAAGATATTAACAACTTCTCTTGCTGTTTTTTGGGGAATAATAAAAGAGAGATTGTTCACTTTGTTTTGTATACCAATATTCTTCTCTGCTAACCTATAACTATCGGTAGCAACCATTTTTATTCCTTCTTTTGTAAAAATAAGCAGCACGCCCGATATCTCCGGCTTTACTTTGGAAAGAGAAGGAATGTCGATAATTTGCGATAAACCCTCACAAAAGGATTTACCACTTAATACTACGGAATCTTTTTTTGTTATCTTAGGGATAATAGGATACTCTTTTGCATTAATCCCATTTATCTTTATATTATAATCCTTACACTGAACGGAAAGAACACTTCCTTTTAAATTCATATCCACTCTCTCGTTTGGTAATAAATTAATAAAATTGGAAAAAACACCAAAAGGAACCGTAATCTCTCCTTTTTTCTCCACTTTAGCAAGAGTCCACCACTTTACTCCAATCTCTAAGTCGGTAGAAGAAAGTGATAAAAAATTATCTTCTCCTTTTATTAATATATTTTTTAAAATTGGAAGAGTTGTAGACTTAATGGACGCTCTACTTATAATATTTAATCCTTCTTTTAATTTGTTTTGTAATACTTTAATATTCATATTTTATAACTTATTATTAATATTAAATTTGTTAATAACTTATTTTTTGAACTTAAATAGCGTGGGGAATTGTTTGGGAAAAAATATTAAAAGAAGGGTTTAAAAGATAGGGGATAATTTAAAGAAAAAAATAACGGTTAATTATAAACACTTTTTTCAATAACTTTTCCACAACTTTTACATAGAAGATATTGTTTGCTTGATATATAATATCTCTTCTTTTAATTCCTCGTTATTTTTTATTTCTTCTATTATCTTTTTATAAGAATACATTACTGTGGTGTGGTCTTTACCGCCTATCTTTTTCCCTATAAAAGGAAAAGAATAATTTAACTCATCTCTCATTAGATAGATAACAACTTGTCTTGGCTTTACAATCTCTTTCTTTCTAGAAGATCCCCTTACTTCTTTTTCATTTATATCATAAAAGTCACTTACCACTTTAATTATCTTTTGTGGTGAAAAAGAGATTGCCGATGATTGGATAATGTTCTTTAAAAGGCTTTTTGTCGTTTCAAGATTAATCTCTTTTTTGTTTATTTTTTGGTGAATAATTAATTTATTTAAAACACCTTCCAATTCTCTTATGTTTTTTTGTATATTTTCTACTATATAAGAGCAAGCGTCATCGGGGAGATTAAAGTCCTTTTCAAGTGCTTTTTTCTTAAGAATAGCGGCCCTTGTTTCGGTGTCCGGATAATCTATATCGGTAATCATTCCTCCTTCGAAGCGGGATCTTAATCTGTCGGTAAGAGCGTTAATGGATTTAGGCGGCCTGTCGGAAGAAAGTATTATTTGTTTGTTCTTTTCGTATAATTCATTAAAGATATGAAAGAACTCTTCTTGTGTTTTTTCTTTTCCGGAAAGAAACTGAATATCATCAATAATGATTACATCAATATCCTTGTATTGTTCTTTAAAAGAATCCATTTTTCCGTTTCTAATAGCGGAGACCACTTCGGAAATGAATTTTTGTGCTTGAATATACAGTATATTCTTATCTTTAATTTTATTTCTTATCTCGTTTCCCGCGGCTTGTAAAAGGTGCGTTTTCCCAAGTCCTGTTTTCCCGTAGATAAAAAGAGGGTTATAGATATTTCCGGGGCTCTCTGATACGGCAAAACTGGCGGCTTGGGCAAGCTCATTAAAAGGACCAACAACAAAATTTTCAAATGTGTATTTCGGGTTTAATCCCGTAACAGAATCTACGGAAAATTCTTGAAACTGCATCTGGTTAATAGCCTCTTTTTCTTCCTTTGGAGCCTCTTTCTTGATTGGTGCTCTTACAACATAGTCAACTTCTTTTATGTTGGTATTTAACTCTCTTAATGTTTTTAGTATTGTCTTATTGAACTTACTTTCCAGCCACTCTTTGACAAAAGAATTGGGAACGGCAATAGTTATCTTCGGGTTTTCCAGGGAGTAAATCTGAGTATTTTTAAACCATGTATTAAAGCTTGCTTCAGAGATATTTAATTGTACTTGAGCTAAAACTGATTGCCAAAGCTTTTCTTTCTCCATAGTTGTTTTAAAAATTAAAGTAAATTCAACTGAATGGATTATAACATAATTAAAATAGTGTGGAAAACTCTTTTTATTTGTTAAAATCTTAATAAGTTGTGGAAAATGTGGGGATAAGTTAATCAACTGTTAAAATTGACTTTTTCTTTTGTTTAAAGTAAAATACAAAAGTAAAATCTTAAATTATGTCATTTTTCAACAACCCTAAAAACAGAAAAAGGAAGAGAGCACACGGCTTTCTCAGTAGAATTAAGTCAAGGACCGGAAAAGCCGTTGTTAAAAGAAGAATAAGAAAGAGGAGAAACAGTATAACTGTTTAATTAATGCTTCCTTTTAAATATAGAATAAAGAAAAAGAAAGAGTTTGATGATGTCTTTAGAAGCGGAAAAAGGATTGAAAACCATTTTTATTTAATAAAGATAAAAAAGAATGGCCTGGCCTTCTCCCGCTTTGCTTTTGTTGTTCCTTTAAGGCTTTCCAAAAAAGCGACAAAAAGGAATAAAATAAAAAGAAGACTGAGAGAGGCTGTGCGCAGCGTTTTCTATCAAATCGAAAAAGGATTTGATATTATTTTTATCAGCAAAGAGAGAGTAAAAGAAAGCGAGTACAGGGAGATAAAAGAAGGAATTATAGATGTTTTAAAAAAGGCGGAGATTATAAGAAGCCAATAATATGATAGGAGATTTTTTTTACATTTTAATATACCAGCCTCTCTTTAACTTGCTTATCTTTTTTTATAACGCAGTTCCCTTTGCCGACCTTGGAATAGCCGTTATTTTAGTGACGGTTCTTATCAAGGGCGTACTTTACCCTCTCGGGCTTAAGGCGGCAAGGTCACAAAAAGACATACAAAAGCTCCAACCGACCATAAAAGAGATACAAGAGAAATATAAAGACGACAAAGAAACGCAAGCAAAGAAGATAATGGAGGCCTATAAGAACGCCAAGGTTAGTCCTTTTTCCGGCATCTTTCCTCTTTTTATTCAGCTCCCCATCCTTATCTCTTTATTTCAGATCTTTAGAAGAGGGCTGGGGGAGGAAGAGATGGCACATCTTTATGATTTTCTTTCTGTCCCGGAGAGCATCAATGCTACTTTTTTGGGGATTGTAGATTTATCTTCTTCTAATATTGTTATTGCCGTTCTGGCGGGGGCGGGACAGTATCTTCAAATGAAAATGACGATGGACAATAAAAAAGACGAGGGAGGAAGCAAGGATATGGCAAAGATGATGCAGTCGCACATGATTCTCTTTCTCCCCGGATTCACTTTTATAATACTTTTAAGCCTTCCCTCGGCGGTTGGTCTTTACTGGCTTATAACCATAATCTTCTCTGTATTACAGCAATATACAGTAAAGAAGGATGAAAAACATGCATAAAGAAGAAATGAAAAAGATTATTTTTGAGTTCTTCCGTCTCATTGATCCCGATATAAGGGTGGATTTTCCTGCTTCTGAAGAGAATACGATTAATGTCTGTGTAAAAATAAAAGATCCCGAGTCTTTGATAGGAGAAAAAGGAAGAACCCTGGTTGAGACGGAGAGATTATTCAAGATTATAGCAAGAAAGAAGAGCAAGGACCCTCTTTTTGTAAACCTTGATATTAACGATTATAAGAAGAGAAAAGGAGACCAATTAAAAGAGCTTGCAAACAGTACGGCAGACGAAGTCTCTCTTACCGGGATAGGAAAAAAATTTCCTCCCATGTCTGCTTACGAAAGGAGGATTATTCATATGGCGCTTGCGGAGAGAGAAGACGTGCTAACAGAGAGCGTAGATGAAGGTTCTCAGAGAAGAGTTGTTATCAAAAAGAGCTAGTCTTGCAGATCTTTTCCTTTCTCCTCTTTTATCCTTTCCAGTTCTTCCGGAGAAGATGTTATAATCTGGTCTTCCGTGTAAGATGCATTAATCTCGATAACCACCCTCTTTTGGCCGGCAAAAAAGATACCTTCTCCTATCTGTCCCTCTAAGAGAACAAATTTTTCTTCATCTGTGAGACTGAAAGTCTTTTGAACTTTGTCAATTACCGCGGATGACTGTTTAAGAAGTATTTTTAAAGCAGAGTTAGTGACGATCGGCTTACCGTATTCGGACTTCATAAAGTCGGCGACATCTTGGGTTATGGTCGTAACCCCTAGCCAGTATTTCCTTGACCTTTTGACAAGGCCAAAGAGGAAAGACGCTCCGTCTTCGGTTTGCATCATCCACCAAGCTTCATCTACCACAAGGATACGTTTTTTTGTTGCGGAAGTCACTGCTTTCCATATGTAACGCATGATAATGAACATTGCCATAGTTCTAAGCTCTTCCTCCAAATTTCTTATTCCAAAGACAGAAAGATTTCCTTCAAGCTTGACATTGGAGTATTGGTTGAAGAACTTTGCGTAAGTTCCTCTTGAAAACTTTCGAAGACGAAGAATAAGTGATCTTGTTCCTTCCATTGACTCTAAAACCTCTTCCAGGTCAGAAAAGAGAGGTACTTTTTCCTCCCAAGTATCGGGATCACTGTCTGCCGTTATGTCTTTTGCGGCGTAAGTTGCAATAATTGCTTGATCTATAATTGCGTCTTCTTCAGGAGTTAATCCCCCAAGCATAATCCTCAAGAGACCAACAAGATTAATCGTATTTGTCCTTAAAACCTCCTCTGCCGTTTCTCCTTCCTTGGGAACGGGGATATCAAAGGGATTTATGTGATTATCTGATCCGAGAGAGATATCGTAGAAAGAGCCTCCGGCTGCTTCAGCCAATGTTTTATATTCATTTTCCGGATCAATAACAATTGCCTCTGTTCCCGTCATGAGCGACCTTAAAAGGGCTAACTTTACAAGATACGATTTTCCTGACCCCGCTGTGCCGAAGACTACTTCGTTGGGATTTTCAAGATCAAAACGGTCAAAAAGTACAAGAGAGTTGTTGTGCTTATTGATTCCGTATAAGATGCCGTCATTAGAGCTGAGCTCGGAAGAGATAAAGGGGAATATACTGGAAAGAGGCTCCGTGTTCATGGGGCTGTGAGTCTGAAGAACATCTCTTCCGTACGGAGAGGTGCTGATAAAGCCACTCTTTTGCTGGAAAAGCGCGGACTTGAGATAAACTACTTTAGATTCCAGAATTGATCTTAAGACAGTTTCCGTGTCTTCCAGGTCTTTTTCAGTCTCTCCATAGATGGTGATATAAAATCCAAACTGAAACATTCTTTCTTGCGCTGATTGAAGCCTGTTTCGCAAGTCTTCCAGGTCTTGGTGGGCTGTTTCTAGTGCAGGGTCACGAACCATGCCCTTATCTTCATTCTCCATTATCTCTGCCTGTACTTCGGTAAGCTTCTTTCTTAGTTTTTTAAGGACTTGTGTTGTATCTACGGCGTGGATGAAGAACGCTATATCCATCGGAGCATTTAAGTTAATAATTGAAATTAGCCAGCCGCTTGTTAAATAGTGAGGATAAGAGAAAACGAAGAAAGAGCGAGAAGTCTTTTCTCCTATCTTAAGCTCTCCCTGTTTTTCTTCTATAAAAGAAGGAGCGATAATATCTTTTATCTCAAAGAAATCATCCTCCTCTTCTTCAGTAGAAGATTTCTTTTGGGGAATGTCGAGCCCAAACATCTTTTTAAAGTTTTCTATAAAGTTTGACATTTTACATAATAAGTTCTTCCGGTATTTCCGGGAAGTACCCCTTTTCCGCTTGTTTTGGATGGTGCATGCTCCAAAGCAACTCTATGAGCTCGGAAGAAGTAAGCGGAACGGAGTGAAGGCTGCACCTGCGAAGCCCCAAAGCCACAAACTCCATTCTTTGGTATAACTGATCTCTTGATCTTTTAAAAACTTCTTCGGAAAGAGTTCCTTTGCGTGATGCTACAACGTCACGGGTTGAAGTCTTTGTTTCACCGACACTGTAAGGGACAACAACGAAGAAATTCTTGCTATAGACATCTTCTTTTCTTACAAACTCTTCCAAAAAGTCTATATATCCCGCTGTTTGGTGCCGTAAAAGATCATTAGTCTGTTCTTTCTTGAGCTCTTTAATTTTATCTATATATCCTCTGATATTGGTTCTCCTGGACTGAACCACAATTTGTAAATAAAAATCCAAAGAGTTTAAAAAGGCTTGGAAGTGATAGATGATTGCCTTTTGCTCTTCTTCGGACTTTAAGACGAAGTTTATCGATGAAATCATTAAGATTCCCCGTAACTGATTGTTTTTTAGAACAATCAACCCTTCTCTTATTTGCTTTATTTCAAGTAACTCTTGTGTGCTTAAAGGCATATTTAAAATGTTTCAATACGTGAGCTCACCTTGCCGAGCCTACTGCCTTTTTTTAATTTTTTCTCTTCCTCCCTTTCTTCTGTTTTTTTCTTCTTTGGGAGAGACCTCTTCTTTCTTTCTGTAGATATTTTAACCGGTTTTTCTTTTTTTTCCCATACATACTCTTTTGAAGCTGTAGAGAAAGCAATATAGTTTTTAATGTAGTTAGAAAGAGGCATTTCGTTAATTTTTAAAAAAGCCAAAGCGACTCCTCCTGTAGCCACAAAGGCGGAAATGAAAAAGAAAAGGAGCAAACTTACTTCTCTTAATATAAGATAAAGGAAAAAGATAATAAAAGCCGCGATTCCAAGCGGGATAATTTGTTGGAAAGTAGCAGGGCCCACTATTTTTGCCTCATGCTCAATATTCCTTGGCACTTTATATCTCATATGATCATTTTAGCACAAAGGTAATCCAAGTAAAGAGGGAGGGTGAAGCTTGACAAATCTGCCATTTCATGATAGAAAAAAAGCGGAGTATGCACACTACAAAATTGTTATATAAGGAGGTTTTTAAAATGATATGGTGGATTCTTTTTGTACTGTTGTTGGTAGGAATCTTTCTCCTCTCTTTCTATTCTCTCCGGTATTCTTTTGGAAAGGTGGAAGAAGGGACGACCAGGGTTATTATGAGCCTTGGGCAGTTTGATAACATCAAAATGGTCTGGAGGGGCCATTTTATGGATGAAGACTTTAACATTCTAAGAGAAGAAGAGGACGATGGAAGAAGAAGAAAAAAGATATCTGGTCGAATTTTTGGCGGATTCTTCTTTATGGGGCTTTATCCTTTTAAGAAGATCCATAGCTATTCTATTACGTGGAGTAGTAGCCATGGTCGAAAAGAAGGAAAAGCTGGGATAAGTGAAGAATTCAAGAAGATAAACCTCAAGCCCGAGGTTTATAGGTCGCTGGTAGAGAACGCTGAGACAAAAGAAAGGGTGCAATGCAAGGTTGAATACCTTGTGACTCTCAGAATTAATAATCCCTACAGATTTTTATTCGTTAGCCCTGATAACTCCCTAGAAGAAGCGTTGTCCCAAATAGATACACTGATACGTGACCTGGTTGGAAGTTATTCCTTTGAGAAGCTGTATACGCTTGAAAGACAGAAGATTTGGGAAAAAGTAAAAGACAGGAAGCTGTTACGAGTGTCCCAGCAAGATCCGGGGACGCTTCAAAAGTGGGGAATAGGAGTAGCGAAAGAGGGGATTACCTTTATAGAGGTCTCCCCCATGGACAAGAGAATTACCGAAGCTCTTGCAGAGGAGCAAAAAGAAGACTTCGAGGCGAAAGGAGCCTCGAAAAGGATAGCAAAGAAAGTAGTATATATGATGGCAGAAGGTGCTGGCAAGACTCCTAAGCAAATCGCAAGAGATATAGAAAGCGATGCCGAGACGAGAAATAAGTTCTTTTCTTGGTGTCAAGAAATGGTAAGGAAAGATCTTGCCATGAGATCCGGTAGTTATATTAATGTTGACGTGGAAAGTGGAGGCGAGCTGGAGAAAACAATTCTTAATACAATTGCGGGCTTTCTGAGAATGCCACAGGGTCCGCAAGGAAAAGGAAATGAGCAAGGAGGCGTAGAAAAAGAAGAGAAGAAAAAGCCTAAGAATGATGTCGATGCAGACGAAGATGAAATAGATGAAGAAGAGCAAGAAAACGAAGAAAGCAACAAAGAAGAAGAGGGCTCCGAGGTTTCATACAGCCCGGAACTTATGAAAAGAAATAGAGAGAGAATACTAAAAGAACAGGGCCGTTAACCCCTTATAACAATTCAACTTTAAAGGCCGACAATCACTGTCGGTCTTCTTCATGGACAAGAAAGAGTTAAGTTATGGGCTCTCTGTAAGGATCGCTACTCCTTTTCTCTGTTGCTTTCTTCCTCTTAGGGAGAGACTTTTTCTTTTCTTTAACATGAGGAGAGGAGATGTGCGGCAATACTTTTGAGCTTAACGTTCTTTTAATTTTTCGCGCTCTTTCTTCACTTACTTCTAACTTCTTAACAAAATAAGAAACCATATCTTCTTTCTTTAACTTTCCATGAGCGTAATCGGATACGGCTTTAGAAATAATTCCTCCGGGAGAAGAAGCCATTATTTTCTTTCTTTCTTCTTTCTCTTCGCACTTAACCCATTTTTGAAAAGACTTGTCTTGCTTAGACTTTAATTTCTTGCTTTTTTCAACAATCTCTTTAATTATTTCTGCGACGTTTTGAGGATAAGTTATTTTTTCACTCATATGAAATTAATTAATCATCTCTTAGTTCTTCAGCTTCTATATATGCAGGATGAGCTGTGATAATGTTAAAGTTATGTCTTCTTTGCCTGCGTGCCTCTTCGGGGAAGTCATTAAATGTTTCTATAAGATTCCTTAATCCCTTATAATTATATTCTGCTACTGCTTGGATGCTGCGAGAATTCTGAGTAAGAGCGTCAGCAACGGCTTCGTTTCTGTAAGCGGAAGGAATCATGTTTCTTTGTTCTCCGGGGCTCATATTTAGCACCAGATTAACATCATCTCTGTATCGATCGTCTAATCGCCTTTCCAGTTCTGTTTGAATTATTCTGTTTCTTTCCTCTTCAGATTGCCCTTGCCTCTTCGGGGTTTCTCGCGCAACATCTTCCCAGGTAGGTTGTTCTTCTGCGTGCGGGGCTATTTTTTTGTATTGACTTATTTGATTATTTACATTTCTTAGTGCGTTTGCTTGGCTTCTTTGCCTTCTATTCATCTCTCTTTGAATTCTATCATTGTAATCGGCATTTGATTCTCCTGTATTTTGTGGAAAATCTCCTTGTACCGCTCCCCTGGTGATGTTTTCTTGAGATGCTTCAACTTCCCTTCTTTTCCTTTGTAATTTCTCTATTTCGTCTCCAATAGCTAATCTAGCTGCATTCTCTTGATATTTATCACCGGTATCAGCAATTTTTTTCAAATCACCAGCCTTTCCCCCGGCCCTTCTTATTTGATCCGGTCTTTGGAACTCTGACGGGGTTTTCTTTGCCTCTTCTTCGGCTTCACTTTTTCTTCTTTTTGCCCACCTGGCAAGAGATGGTGCTGCTAATTTTGCTATCGGCATCTTTCTCATTCGTTCCGCCATGTTTTCTACACCTTCCGGCACATTGGCTCTTTCTTGTGATCCCTTAGGAACAAAGCTATGCTTGAAAGCTCGTCCTGCAGTTCCGCTAATTGAAGCACCAAATGTTTTGGCCTGGCTTATTGCGGCATCTACTCCTGCCGGTATAAACTTCTTTCCGAAAAAGAGAATTGTAATGAAGTAAATTAAAAGAATGACGTAATAAACAATCCCGCTATCCAGGAAGATTCGTGATATGCCAACAACCCACCCTGTCTCTCCTAGCTCTGCTTCTCTAATAGAGCCTTCAAGAACATCCACCATTCCTACCATATTAAATCCCAAGATAAGCAGAAAGGCGAAAACGATACCAGCAAAGAGCCACTGCAAAAGGCTTCTTAGCCATAACTCAAAATAGCCGTAGATCTTTGTGCCGGGAAAAATCAAACAGATGAAGGCAAGAGGAGCAATAACCGCAAGTATTTGTATGATAAAGATTCTTACAACGAAAATCACAAAGAAGAGAAAGAAAGCGCCGGCAAGAAGCATGTTTATCAGTCCCTGAACAAACATTGATAATATCTCACCAAACCAGATGAATCCGGCTGCTATAACCGCAAATTGCACCGCTACGGATAAATAAGGGATTAGCATTGCTAAGGAAAATACCCCTAGAGCAACCGCAAATCCAATTATTTGTTCTGTTGTACCGGTAAAAAGCGTGTCCATTGATGCAGTAACAAGGTTTGTTGCTTCTTGGGGACCGTCTCTTTCACAGCAACACGGTTCTTCTCCTTCGCAGAATTGGGGATCTCCAGGGACTGTCCCTGACGGGCACACGCCTTCTCCCGGATAAAATTCTATATGTGTACAATCGGGCTCTATTACAAGTTGCTCTGAAATAGTGCTAAAGAAAACATTTGAGACATCAATTCCCATTCCTACAAAAACCAAAGAGAAGTTTATAAGCAAGGCGACGCCGATTAGCCTGGGGAATGCTTTCTTAAGCCCAAGATTGTCAAACTTTAATATGATAGAGATAGCGATAATAACAAACGCTATGATAAGCAGCATATTAGAGATACCGAGAACAAACTCCCATCCTACCTCTATAATTCGATGATCCAAGGTAAGCACCTCCGGTGTGGCTGTAATAATTGACACCAAGTATTCGGTAGCCATCTTTAAGAGCCCGAAAGAGAGAATTAAAAACAAGAACAAAAATATTGCCAGAGCCAGAATTGGTCCCACTGCTTCAGATAGCCCTTCAAGCTGTTTGTGCCCAAGGTCAAAGACAAAGCCATCCGTTATTTTTGGCAATAAAAGAAATAATAGAAAAATAAAGGCAGAAGAGAGCAGCTTTAGCTTTGACTTATATTTTTCCTTTAAAAACATTTATCTTTAATTATTCTTTATTTTATTCCCACCAACCTTCTTCGCATGAATATAGTCCCCACAAACCTTCCCAGCAGACATTAATTGTTACATCTTCGGTCATTTCAATGTTAGGGATATATCCATCGTTAATAGCGGGATCTCCTTCTTTTGACCATTCGAAAGTTGTTCCCCACCATTCGGAGCCAACCTCATGAAGTGCTACAATATTACGGTGTTCCGGAATCTCTGTGCGGCATCTATTTCTAGCTTCCACGAACCCGCAATCAATGTACCCATGATGAGGGGGGCGGTGCTTTGTCTCTATTCTCATAATGTCAAGCTCGATACCCCAGTCATCTTCATCTGCTTCTCCAATATGGCCCCGATAAGGGTTAATGGTCAGAGTAAATGTCTCTATGCCGTCGGGAAGATCCAGTGGTCCGGAGTAGCACCGATTAGGAGAGCTGTCTCTGCAATAGGTGCGAGAAATCTCTACGGCACCTTCCTCCGGGTCTGTTGTTCCTATTGCCTCTCTTTCTTGTCTTCTTTCAATCTCCATGCAATCTATTGATCTTCCAAATCCGAAAATTCCTTCCTCCAGATCAACCGTAGGTATTGAGCCGCGGCTTAATTTTTCACCACAAGCGACTTCTGGAGCTCCAATCTCCCACCAGTTTGCTGTTGCTTCATAAAGATCGGCTATGGAAGTTCCTCCTTCTTTATATAAGCCCCTGGGGTCCGGTCTCATTTTCTCACCGGGACCAAACCTTTCCGCCTGATGGCTGCCAATTCCTATTATATCTCCTCCTTGCCCCATTGTTTGTTCTATTTCTACCGGAGGACTATATCTCTGATACCCAAGAGATATGCCGTCTTCTAGTTGTTTCATTTCATCCGGCGGTATTGCCGTATATCCCTTTACCGATTTTGGAGAATGATCTTCGTGTATTTCATCGGCTTCTAGTTGTATGTTGTATATATCCTTGTTTCTTATATAAACCGTGGCAATGTGATCTTCATGGTTTTTCTTGGCGTAAAACTCCATAATATCAACGGGTTCTCCTTCAAGGTCTGCGAGACTTAGATCGGAAATATAGACTTCGTCATGAATGCTAAAAGTTACGGGAGAGATTCTTACCAGTTCGGGGTTTATCATGCTTAATATTACCCAAGAAGATAAAAGCAATACTAGCCCTATTACTGCGGACTGGATTCTTGACAAAGCATCTTGCATCACGGCGGGCTTTCCGGCAGAGATTGTGTATTGAAATCCGGAGAATACCAGGATGCCAAATACCAGCAATATGCCGATAATAATTCCCCACTCGTAAAAGTATGCGATAAGTTCGTGAAGTGGCATATCGCGCCGGAACTCTATGGTGGGAGAGTCTGGCCAAGCAACTTCCGTATTGGCAATAGCCACGGAGAAAGACGCAAAAAATAAAAAGAGAGAAGAAAAAAGCGTTTTTAAATTAAGTATTTCTTTTTTCATGCTTCGTTTTCTGTTTTAATCTCTATGGAATCCATTATATGGTTTACTTGTTCAGAAAAATCTTCCCAAAGACTGGAGATTATGAAAACGGAAACCATGTATCTTTCGTTATCAATATGTATTATTTGTTCTTTTGCTCGAACCTCTCCTATCGGGCTTTTATACTTTGTTTTAAATATTTTTCCATGTTTTGTTTCTTCTTCTTCCAAAATCTCACGGGAAGTATCTTTCACAAAAATATCTTCCGTTTTTTTCAATAAATCACCTTCTTCCGCACCATCTTCTCTTAAAACAGTCATTCCCGCCTTTGCCTCAAAAGGCCCTACAAGAAAAGAGGTAAAAAGGATTTCAATGTTCTCCTGATCCAAGTCTTCTATATCTTCTACAGATTCCCAGTGCGAAGGGTATGCTACTCTTATTTTGTCATTTGGCCCTGTAAATTCTTCATATTCTATCTCTTCGGCGCTTTTTAGTTCTTCGTTATTTAGGCTTCGATATTCATCCAGATAATCTCCGCTAATAATGTCTTCCATGGAAGGAAGAGAATATTCCGAAGTGGCTATTTCTCTTTCCGGAAACCTGGGGTGAGTAACGCCCTCTTTATTCCCGGTTTGCTGGCTGTGAAAATAGGTAGAAAGAACCAGGAAAGCTATCATCAAGAAGCTTATTATAACTATTTTTTTATCCGACATTTTTATGATTATAATTCAATTTGCCACCAAAATCCATATATGCTTGTATCATATCCTATCATAGGCATTCCCATTGTTAAAATAAGCCATCCGAAGAAAAGGATGACAAATCCGATTCCTACCGCTCTCCAAACAGCCTTTACTCTTGCCAAGACCTCTGTTCCCAAGGAAGGAGAAAGGTAAAATATTGCCCCTGTTGCCAGTATCATTAATCCAATAGCGACGGGAAAGAGGTTCCAAAGAACAAAATCGATTAATACTTTAAATAATATCAATAAATGCTTGGGCTGGCAAGATTCTCTTTCATTCCAGTCGGTATCCGGGCTGTTATATGTCCTGCCACAAGGAACAAGGCCGACGCCGTCAACCTCTACTTCGTAGTAATTGAAAGACCACCAGGGAGAAAAGTCTCCGCTTTCTTCGCACTCGCTGTCAAGGCAAGATTTTACTCTCCACTCATAATCTCCCAGGTCAAATAACCTTAAAAAGAAATTATTATCGGAGATAATCTCTTTTTCTTTCTCTCCGTCGGGAAAAATAACTTCGTATTTATAATAATTTGCTCCCCTAATAGCGTTCCAAGAAACATCGATATTTCTTTCTTCGGTAAAAATCTCGGCGTTATCTTGAGGGCTGGGGACAGAAGGAGCGTAAAGAGTAAAGGTGGTGAACTCTACCGGAGGAGTAAAGAATCCTCCGCAATAATCGGTGCCCGGATCGGCACAAGTTTCCACTGTCCAAGAATAAGATTCTTCTGTTTTAATTTTCGGATAGTCAAGACGGATCCTTGTCGTTGAAGTATGACTTCTTTTTATCTTATCTCCTTCTTTGTTAAATAACTCGAATACATAGGATTTTGCCCCCGAAACAGCTCCCCACTCTGCGTTAAGGGGAATTAAAACTTCTTGGGCTTTGTTATAAGGAGTTGCGGTTTTATTTAAGTCGGGAGGACGTCCGGTAGTGGTAAATTTATGCCAATCCGTCCAAGTGTCGTTACAATCGTCTCCGTTTTCGTCGTAGCAAGACCTGAGCCGCCACCTGTAATCTGTGTTAAGAGCAAAGTCATCTATGTCTATCCTGGTATTGGTATCTTGAAGGTGTCTTTCTATTGTTCCTCCTTCTCCGTCCATTCTTTCCAGCTGAAAATAATAGGAGTGAGCACCAAATGGCTTGTTCCACTCAAAATAAGCGCTGGGATGAATGGCGATAGGATTTCTCCCCTCTGGATCGTTAAGAGGAGAGAGTCCGGAGGGGTTCTCAAGACCCCCGGAAACAATAAACTTCCATATTTGACCATAATCGGTGCAGTCTTTTCTGGAGTGGTCTTTACAAGCGGCGATTTGCCATCCGTATATCTCTCCTTTTTCATCGAATAGTCCGACATTTTTATTAATTAATTTTGTAGGAGGGTCTCCTCTATGGATAGGAACAAGACTAGGATCGTGAATGGGGACAGGTTCGCAAAGACCTCCCAAGCGAACACGGTCGGGATGACACTCCAGTTCACCGCCTATTTCTTTATAGGCATAAAGCAAATAAGCCTTATAATCTTCCTCTCTTTCATGGTCACACCAAGTTGGGTTTGCGTCTTTAAAGTCTATAGGGTTATGATGAGTCCCCGCCATACTTTCCGGATCTACCCATCCGGAATCATAAGGGGAAAGCGGTTCGGGAGCCTCGTTGGTTTGAAATCCCGGCCAACTGCTCCACTTTCCGCAGTCTGTACCATCAGTGCTACAACAAGCCTGTACTTTCCAGTTATGGGTGTCGCCGGGCCTAAGAAGGCAGCGGTCTGCATTGAAGTTATTACGGGAAACCGTGGTTTCAAGAGCTTTCCCCGAAGAGCTTGAGGTTAGCTTATAGGAAGAGCCTGCTATCTTTTCACTATTATCTTTGTTTAAGGCAGCTAAATCTATCCTTGAATCGGAAGGAGATTTCTCTAGAAGAAGATCGTTTTCGTAAGGATCTTCCATTTCGCCGTTATAGAGATCTTCTGGAGGAGTCTCTTTATCTGATACATATTTTGGCACATAGCCTGGAACATAATAAGTTGCTCTCCCCATGTTGCTATGATTCCTAATATAATTAATAGTTTCTGCAAAGACTAGCTGATTACGATCAAGATATTTAAGAGGATCGTCATGTCCACGATCAACACCACCGCTCCAGCAAGAACCCAAACAAACATCAAGATGCAAATGAACTCCAGTAGAGGCTCCGGTAGTTCCCATTCTTCCGATTTGTTGTCCTTGCTCTACTTTATCGCCTGGACTAACGAACATACTATGGAGATGAAGATACTGCGTATATAGATTATCTCCACTGCCCGTTATATCACCGTGATTGATTCTTACAGTATTTCCCGCGCCTCTTCCAGGGGTACCGATATATCTTGCTATAGTTACTTTACCTTCTGCTGCTGCATATATAGGTGGATTAGTAAATCCTGATTGAACAAAGTCAGTCCCAAGATGAAAATGGCCAACATCCATGTCCCAGCCACTGCGATCTTGGGCAAAATTAGAAGTAACTCTTATATTTTTTAATTCTAATGGCCAAGCAAGAAGTCCTTCTTCCGGAGCAGGAGGAGGGTCGCCAATAGGCTGAGAGGGGTCGTCGGGATCGGGATGAAGAAAATCTCTGGTGGTATTGTCTATCTTTATGTTATAAGAGCTTGGTCCCGTATCTTCATTCCATCCTGAGACATTGTCCCAAGCAAGAGCTACGGGAAGATATATGTCATCATTTCCTTCATAAGGATAATCGGACTGAAGAATTGTTGTTGCTGGATTGGCGTAATACTCTTCGTTTTGCGGAGCATCTAAACACTCACCGGCACAGGAGCAATCATTTTTTGTAGCATCACACTTTTCCCAAGAGTTGCAATTTTCTTTAGTTACCCAACGAGTATTACCGCATCCATCTTCTTGCTGTCTCTGCAATGTTCCTCCGCAGCTACCAACACAGCGCGTGTTATTGGTATTACTCCAGCTGGGCTCACACTCTTCGGCATTAGCCAAGTTTATCCCCAAAGCAAGGAAGGCGGTTATTATTAAAAAAAGAGAAAATAATAAGAGAGTTTTTATGTTGGCTGGCTTAAATGACATTTTTTAGAACTTTGACAAGCAGCTTCCATTCTTTTATGCTTAATTTTTCCGCCCTGCTTTTAGGGTCAACACCACTTTCTTTGATCAAAGAATAAAGCTCTTCTTTTTTTATTAAGTTTAGCCCCTTTTTGCCTTTAATGTCAAACTGGAAGTTAGTTAAGATTTGTTTTCGGGGATGAGAGAATCCCTTTTTAACTATTCGGAAAAAATCTTTTTTGAATTCTTCGTCAAAGATTTCTTCTTTTGGCGTGATTTTTATAATTGACGACTCTACGGAAGGGGACGGCCAAAAAGAGTTTCTGGAAACATGGGAAACGATCTCGGGCCTGGCATAGAACTGTACGGAAACGGACAAAACGCTCATATTGGGAGGCTTGGCAATTATTCTTTCCGCGACTTCTCTTTGAACGGTAAGTACAAGAGAGCTAGGCGGACATCTTTCTTCTAAAAACTTTCTTATTACGGGAGAAGTAATGTAATAGGGAAGATTTGCTACAACCTTGTAGTCTCTGAAAGGGACGGGAAAACTTAAAATATCTTCGTGAATTATCTTTATGTTTTCTTTGTTTTTTATGAGATCACGGAGTACCGACACCAGTCTCCTGTCTTTTTCTACCGCTGTAACGCGCTTTGCTTTTTTTGCCAAGGGGAGAGTAAGAGTTCCGATGCCGGGACCGACCTCAACAACTTCATCTTTCTTTGAAAGATCGGCGCTGTCGCATATTTTCTTTACGACACTTTTGTCTATGACAAAGTTTTGTCCCAGTGATTTTTTCGGATTTACAAAATAAGAATCAAGAACTTTTTTTAGGTTTTCTTTGTTTGTTAGGTCTATTTCCATTGACTTTTCTTCGTGAGTTGGTAAAATAATACAACAATTTACTATATAAAGCTATTCATACTTCAAAGAAAAAAGGCTTGAAGAGGAGGGCTTCGGGTCAAAGTGGCTTTACGATTCCAAAAAGGAGAAATAAAATTTTCCTTGTTTTTGTTTTATCTTTATTTATAGCTGCTTGCCTTACAAATACGGAAGATTTCTTTGGCAAAGAAGAACCCAAAGAGGAAAGCTTTGTATCGGACTTTGATTTTTTTCTTTCCTCCGAAAGAGAAGATAGCTCCGAATCAATTATATTTACCGACAAGAACACCCTTCTCTCCGGGTCGGCTCCTTACTTTGTGAGCTCGAGGGTGATGGGGGGCGCCGGAGTAAGCCAAAGAAACAATATTATTTCTTATAAGGTGGAGGAGGGGGATACTCTTTCAAGTGTTGCCGATAAGTTTGATATTAGCAAAGACACGATACGGTGGGCTAATGACATAAACGGCCAAGTAAAACCCGGAGAAGAGTTGGTTATTCTTCCCGTAACGGGAGTTATGTATTATGTAGAGTCCGGAGATACTTTATCGGAGGTTGCCGAAATGCATAAAGCGGAAAGAGAAGAGATAAAGGAGTTCAATAATCTATATGTAGAGGACATTTATCCCGGTGACTTGATAATTATTCCGGGAGGGGAGCGTCCCGCTATTCCTGAACCTGCGCCTCCGGCACCTTCTACGCAGTTCGTTGCTCCCGCAATAGGGATTGTTACTCAAGGGCCACACCACTATAATGCGATAGACATTGCTAATAATTGTGGTAGCCCTATCTATGCGGTACAATCGGGGGTAGTAGTGGAAAGAGCCTATAACACTTGGCCGGCAGGTCACTTCTTAAAAATTGATCATGGAAATGTGGTGGCAATGTATGCCCACATGCAAAATATGTATGTTGGAGTAGGCGACAGAGTCCATCAAGGACAGCAAGTTGGAACGATGGGGACTACAGGACTTTCAACCGGTTGTCATATTCACTTTGATATTCTTTCAAGAAGAATAAGGAATCCTTTTGCTCACATTCCGGTTGGAGGACAGGTAAGATAATCTTAAGCGCAATTAGTACAAGTCTTAGTTTCCGGGACTAAAGAAAGTTTTTCGTAAGGAATCTCTTCTCCGCATTTTTCACAGAGACCGTAATTGCCTTCTTTCATCTTTTCCAATGCACGGTTAATGTTTTTTAGCTTTATCTCTAAAGCATGTTCCACTTTAAGGAGAGCGGAGTATTCCTCCACTTCATCGGCCTCTTCCTCCATCCCGCTTTCATTGGGATTAAAGTCAGGGTAAACGGTCTTCCAGTCTCCTTTCGGCTTGTCGCTCTCTTTTGCGAATCTTTGTAGTGTGCCTTGGAGAGACTCTTTGTTTTCTTCCAGTTTCTTTTTTAATGTTTCGATTTGTTCTTTATTCATATTTATAAACGATCAATTATTGCCTTAGTACTTTCAAGCGAAGTGGAAAATACAATTTTTCTTCCCACTATAGCGTAATAAAATCCTATGCCCTCATGAGGAGACTCTGTGCTTATGACGTTATCTTTTTCTATCCATCCCTCCGTGTTATTTACCAGTATACTGTAACGATCTCCTTCTTCTCTTAGTTTCTTGTATTTTTCACCTTCTTCTGTTCTTCCTGTTTCGATTAAGTTTTGCGCTCCGGAGTATATAGGAGTGTTTCTCATAACGTTAAGAAGTTCTTCTTCCGGTGGAGTGCTGCGGTAACGGATAATAATGTTTTCATAAGTAGTGCTATTTAATTCTTCGTCAGTAGTAGGAACCTCTATCTCTAAGAAAGAGAATAGTCTTTGAAAATCTCTTTCAATAGATTCCTCCCAAGGCCTCATTAATCCCCAGCTTAAATCTTTGTCTTCATTCGTTTCTACCACGAATCCAAGCCTGCTCTCCTTTTCTTTTGTGTATAAAAGAAGAGTAAAGTCTTCTTCTATTATATCAAAGAAATCTTGAGGGTGACTGACACGAAAAATTTGAAAGAAATCTTTTAAATTAGAAATACGTGGCTCTTCCTCTCTTTGGTCTTCTATAATTATACGTACCATTTCTCCTCTTTCCTCTTCTTCTATTGCCTTGCGTAAAAGCATAATATATTCATCATTACTTGTGATCGGAATTCTGATAATATCATCTTTTTCTCTGTCTATTCTTATAAGGGAATCGGGGGCACGAGGGGTAATTATCTCTTTTACTTTTTCTACCGGCTCAACTTCCGGAGGAGAAGTTAAAAATAAGGCTCTGTAAAGAAAAGCAATAGAAAAAATAAAGATAGAAACAATAACCAAGGCCACAAGTAAGCGGACCCATAATTTTGATTTTTCAGTAGGTTTCTGCGGGGGTTGCAAGTGTTCTTCTTCTATCTCTTCCTCATCTTCCTCTTCTATATCTTCTTCCTCTGGTGAGGATTCTGAAAGAGAGGATTCTAACGCTTCGGAAGAAGGGGTCGCAAAGCCACCTTCTTTACTCATTTCTTTCTGCTCAACTCTTTCTAAGAACTTTCTTCTTCTTTCTTCCTCCTTGTTTATTCTGGCAGAGGATTCTTCTTGTGCATTTTGCTTTATTATTTCATCTAAAATTTGCGAAGGACCTGCTCCCCGATATTCCGCTTTTAGAAAAAAATCTTCTTTCTCTGGATTTTGTCTTCTTATCTCAGATAAGATCTCTTTGTCGGAAGCCCCTTTTGCTCGGGCTTTTTTAATAGAGCTTACAATGTTCATGTGTTTTAGAACTTAAAATCTAAATCAGAGATGTCCGGAGTTTCTTCCTTTTTCTTTGGAGAAGGGGGAGTCTCTTCTTCCTCCTCTTCCTCTTCTTCCTCTTCCTCTTCTTCATCTTCCCCCTCCTCTTCAGGCTCTTCTATTTCTTCCTCGCTTTCTTTTGCTTTTTCGTCATTTTCTTCTAATTTTTTTCTGTCCAGTTCTTCTCTATATTTATCTTCTTCCTCCTCTTCATCTTCTTCCTCCTCTTCTTCTGCCTCTTCCTCTTCTATGTCTTCATCATCATCTAGCACTTCCTCTTCTTCCGGCTCTTCTTCTGTTATTATCGACTCTTCTTCCTCTTCGCCCTTTACGGACTGCTCCAGCTCTCCTATCTCTTCTCGAAGCTCCGCTTCTCTTTTTTGAATAAGGTCGAATCCTTGTTTTTCTTTTTCAATTTCCGCCAATCTATTCTCTAACTTCCATATCTCCTTTTCTTTATCGCGCTTTTCTTCTTCTACCTCCCATCTTTTTTCTTCTACTTTCTTTTTTTCTCCGGGATCTTCGATGTATTGCTCTTCTTCCTCTATGTCATCCATGCGACTTTTAATTTCTTCTTTGCTCTTCTTCATCTCTTCAAGAGATTCTTTTATTTGAGTTTCTTCATCAATTAATTTCTCGCTTTTTTCTTCTATTCTGCCCCTAATTGTTTGTACTCTTTTCAGTTCTTTCTTCTTTTGTTTTGCTTTCTCTGTCTTCTCTATATTTTCCTCTTTTACCGCAAGAGAACTTTCTTTCTTCTTTAACCTTTCTTCTTCGTTTAGTATTTGCTGGTAATGCAGTTCGGAAGCGTACAATTGTTCTTCAATCTTTTTAACTCTTTTTTGCAAGCCCCACTTTTCTTTTTCAATATCTCTTCTTTTTTCTTCTATCATCCATCTTTCTTTTTCTTTTTCCCTCCTTTCTTCTGTAGTTTTGGCTGACGATTCCTCTTTCTCAATCTTCTTTTTCCTGTCTTCTACCTCTTTCTCCCTTTCGAGCGTAATATTTAATTTTTCTTGAAGATGATCTTTCTTCTCTTTCGTTTTAGCTGTCTTTAAATCAAGACCCTTTCTTTCCTCTTTGATAGAACTTATTTTTTCTTTTATTTTTGCTCTTTCCAGTGAGACTTTTACCCTTTTTTCTTTCTGAGACAACTCTTTCCACCTTTCATGAACTCTTTTTTCTTTATTGGAGATTCTCCACTTTCTTGTGTGTGTTTGGCGGCTTCTTTTTTTTATTTCATTTAATCTTTCCTTGATGTCCCATATCTTTCTTTTAGCCTCTCTTATTTCTTCTTCTACCTCCCATCTGTTCTTTTCAATCTCACTTTTTTCCTCCGGGTTGTATGCTATTTTTTCTTTTGACTCGATATCATCCCTCTTTCTTTCAATATATCTTTCTTCTTTATAAGCTTCTTCTAGCTTTCTTTCGCTCACTTTTTCTTTCTGTGAAAGCTTATCTGCCTCAATCTCTAAGAGCTTTCTTTCTTCTCGCAAGTCGTAGAATTGGTCACTTAACTTTTCTTTTAATAGTTCTATCTTCTCCAAGTGAAGTTCTTTTTTTTGTACCGAGGAAAGAGTTTCATCTTGTAAGCCAATAGCGATCTCCCTTTCTTTTCTCTTAATATTTCTTTCTCTTTCTCTTTCTTCTTTTCTTTTTTGCAACTCTTCTTCTTTTTTTCTTATAAGCTTCTCTTGTTTATTGATTTTCTCTAACCCTTTTTCGGTGTCACTTAGCTCTTTTTCCATGTCCCATCTCTCTTTCTCTATGTTTCTTCTTTTTTCTTCTATACTCCACCCTCTTTCGGTTAATTCCTTTTCTTCGCCCGTCCCCTTTGCAATGCTCTCCTCTTTTTTAATACTGCTCTTTTTACTCTCTATCTCTTTTTCTTTCTCTTTTATTTCTTTTAATTTATCTGAAAGCTCTATTCTTCTTGCAAGAAGATTCTCTTTCTCTTCTTTAAGAGATTCTTTTTTTTCGGTTATTTTTTCTTCGAGATCACCTGCCGGTATTTTTTCTTCTTTCTCTAGAGGAGTCTTTGTTTCTTCCCTTGCTTTTACTTCTCTTATCTCGTCTTCTTTTTCTTGCAGCTTTTCAATCTCTTCTCCAAGCTCTTCCAATCGATTGGTTGCTTTTTCAATCTTTTCTCTTGCAGCGGCAACCTCTTCTTCTTTTTGCCACCTTTCTTCTTCTATTTTTTTTCTTTCGTCTTCTATCTTCCACCTTTCCTCCTTAAGTTTCTTTTTTTTGGAAAAGTCTTTTTCTATTTCTTCTTTTTTTTCCAGGTCTCTTTCTTTTTTTTCAATTGTTTTTTCTTTCTCTTTTATTTCTCTTAGCCTTTCTTTTATTTTTTTCTCCTCGCTAACCAATGATTTTTTTTCTTTAAGAAGAAGATTCCCTTCCTTTTCTTTCTTCTTTATTTTTTCTTCAATTTGTTCTCCCTCTGTTTCTTTTTGGTCTTTTTGATCTTTTTCAAGTTTTTGCTCTTCTTCTTTCTTCTTTTTCTTAAGCTCTTCTCTCTCTTGCCTTAAAGAGCTTATTTGTTTTTCTACTTCTTCAACCTTACTTTCCCAGTTCCAACGCTCTTTTTCGATGTCTTTTCTTTTGTCTTCAACTCTCCATCTTTCTTCGCTTATTTTCTTTTTTTCTTTCTCGTCTTTTGTTTTTTCTCCCTGCTCTTCTATCTCTTTTTCTTTATCCTCTATCTCTCTTTCTTTTTTGGTTATAAGGTTGAGGCTTTTTTTAATTTGCTCTTTCTTTTCCGTAGCGCTGGCAATGTTAACTTCTAGCTCTTCAAGCTTTTTTTCCAGCTCTTTTAATTTATTGTTTTTTTCTTCCAAGTTATTATTGTTTGAATTTATCATGAGCCAAAAACCTTAAGAAATTACTTTTTGAAGTTCGTTTGTTATTTTTTTTGCAATTTCCGCAAACCTTTCTTCAAGAACTTCACTGTCTTTCTCTTTCTCCATCATTGTTTCTGTCTTCTTTTTTTCTTTCTCCAGAGAGATTAACTGTTCCTTGTCTTTAAAGCTTTCTTTCTCTTTGCTTAATTTATCTTCTTCTTCCGATATTTGCTTGTACTGTGATTCTATTTTTTTCTGAAGGTTTTCCATTTCTCTTATCTTTTCCTGGAGCTTCCATTTTAAGCTCTCTATTTCTCTTCTCTTGTCTTCTAGCTGCCATCTCTTCTTTGTCTCATCCTTTCTTTCTTTTGAGTTAATATCCATTGTCTCTATTTTATCTTCCATCCATCTTATTTGTTCTTCAACCTCGCTCTCATTTTTCATTATATCTCTTAATTTTTCTTCACTTTCTTTCTTCCTCTCTTGTAGTTGCCTTTTTTTCTTATCAAGAATTTCTCTTTTTTTCTTAAGCTCTTCTTCCCTTTCTCTTATCTTCTCCCTTCTTCCCTCCATCTCCATCCACTCCAAAAGCTTAGAGGCAAGATCTTTTTCTTTATCGTGCATATTTTCTTTTTCTTCCATCAATCTATCATATCTTTTCTCCATCTCTTTCCTTTCTTTTGTAACATTGTTTAATTTTTCTTGGATGTCCAAAGATTCTTTTTCCACGGCTCTTCTTTTTTCTCCTATTTCCCACCTTTTCTTTTCCATCTCTCTTACTTCTTGAGGGTCCTTTGCTGTTCTTTCTCTTTCTTCGATATCTTCTTTCTCTTTCTTCATCTGTTTTTCTTTTTCATAAACTTCGTTGAGCTCTCCTTTGATCTCTCTTTCTTTTTCCAAGGGAGCCTTTAAATCTCTCTTAATCTCTTTCTTTTTTTCTATCGTCTCACAGATAGCGCCTAAAAGATCTATTCTGTTTATGACTATCTGTTTTCTGTATCGGGGGTCTCTTAAAAGAAACTCTTTTCTTTTAAGGGAAATGAAGCGCTTTTTCTCTTCAATCTGCTCTTTCTCTTTTGCTCTTTTTTCCTTTTCTTTGTTTAGGGCATCTTCTGCGGCGGTGGTTCTTTCTTGAAAAGCTTTTTCATTTTGCCGTATCTCTTTTTTAAGTGACTCTATTTTTTCTTTTAGAGAAGTACTTTTGCCTTCAATTATCTTTATTTTCTCTTTTGTTTTTTTAATTTTTTCCTGCCACTCCCAAGCCTCTTCTTTGACTTGTTTCTTTTTCTCTTCGATCCTCCATCTTTCACTTTCAAGTTCCTCTAGCTCTTTGCTATCCTCTGTTTTCCCCGTTCTTTCTTTTATGTCTAAAAATCTTTCCTTTATGTTTTTATCTACTTGGATAATTTTCTTTAACTTGTCTTTTGCTCTTTTTTCACGAGCTTGAAGCAGTCCTATTATTTGTTCGTAAAAATTATTTTTCTTTTCTAGAAATCTTATTTTGCTTTGAGGTATGAGGATAGAAAGCTTAAGACCCAAAGCCTCTCTTTCCACCTTTATTATCTCGGCTTTTCTCTTTGCTCTTTCTTCTTTTATATCACAAAGGAGTTGCCTTAACTCAAGAGATTGTATTCCTTTTTTAATTTGAATTATTTTTTCTTCTATTTCCCAGCTTATTCTACTCGCTTCTCTTTCTTTTCTGCTTATCTCTTCTTCTTTTCTTTCAAGGTCTTCCTGTCTTTCAGGGCTTTGTGCCGCCACTTTCATCTCTTTTATCTTTTCTTTTTGCGTCTTTATCTTTGTTTCCTTTGATTTTACAACGCCTTTTTTCTCTTCCAGCTTTATAATGTTCTTTTTTGCAAAGTTATTCTTTAGCTCGAGAGATTTTCTTTCTTTTAACACCTCTTCCAGTAGCTGGTTGTTTCTTTCTTGCTCTTGTCTTTTTTCTTCAATTTTTCTTTTGGTTGCTTCTATTTTATCCTTTACGGACTCTTTTATCCCTTGTCTTGTTTTTTCAATATTTTTTATCCACTCTTCTTTTTCTTCCTTTTCAATCTTTCTTATTTTATTTTCTTCCTCCAGTCTTGCTTGCCTTTTTTCTTCCTCTTTTCTTTTTTCTTCTTCTCTTATTATTTCTTCTTCTTTCTTTTTGTCTTCTTCACTTTTCTTTTGCGTTCCTTTCTGCGGGGGTTTGGATTGTTGAGCCACGTCTTTTTTTCCTCCTGTCTTGGCAAGTAAAAGGTCCTTTTTCATCGTCCTAATCTCTTGTGTGGTGTCTTTATTTTCTTCCATGGAAAGAATTATTTTTTATCTTCTTTTGCTTTTTTAATGGAAAGGCTTATTTTCCCACTTTCTTCTTTTTTGATTACTTTAACGGGGACTACTTGTCCTTTTTCAAGTTCGCTTTCTACTGATTCTATTCGGTGTGGAGCAATTTCTGAGATGTGGCAAAGCCCTTCGTGTCCGGGGAGAATCTCGATTACAGCACCGAAATCAAATATTTTAATCACCTTTCCTTTGAAGACTTCTCCTTCCTTGACTTCTCGGGTGAGATCTTTGATTCGAGAAACAGCTTTTTCAATAGCTTCTTCGTTTTCTGAGGTTATGGAGATGAGGCCGGAGTCTTCGATATCAATGGCAACGCCCGTTTCTTCCATGATCTCGTTTATCGTTTTTCCCTTGGGTCCAATTATGACACCTATTTTCTCTGAATCAACCTTAATGGTCGCGATGCGGGGAGCGTAAGGGGAAAGTTCTTCTCTCGGCTCTTTGATGGTCTTTCCCATTTCTTCCAGAAGATAAAGACGAGTCTCTTTGCCTCTTTCTAAGGCCTCTTTAATCATCTCTTTTGTAATGCCTTCTATTTTTACGTCCATCTGAATAGCCGTTACGCCGTCTTTTGTTCCCGCTACTTTAAAATCCATGTCTCCGTAGTGATCTTCGGGACCTTGAATATCGGTAAGTATTTTGTACTCTCCTTCTTCATTTGAAACAAGACCGATAGAGATTCCCGCCACGGGCTTTTTAATGGGAACTCCGGCGTCCATAAGGGCAAGAACGGTGCTACACACGGAAGCCATGGAAGTGGATCCGTTAGAAGAGAGTATCTCCGAAACGGAACGTATAGTGTAGGGAAACTCTTCTATATCGGGGATAAGAGGAAGAATCGCTTTTTCCGCAAGCATGCCATGGCCGATATCTCTTCTTCCCGGTCCACGAACGGGCTTTACTTCTCCTACCGAGTAGGGAGGGAAGTTATAGTGATGCATAAAGCGTTTTTTCCCGGAAAGCTCCATCTCTTCGATTAGTTGCTGCTCTCCCGGAGCTCCTAGGGTTATAATGGAAAGTGACCTGGTTTTTCCTCTTCTAAAGATTCCCGAGCCGTGAGTACGGGGAAGAATAGCAACGGCGGTGCCTATCTCTCGCACCTCGTTCATTTTTCTTGCATCGGGACGATCTTCTTCTTTTAATATCTTCTCTCTTATTATTTCTTCTATCTTTTCGTCCATATAGGAGAGGGCGTAATCTTTTTCTTTGTCCTCGTAATTTTCTTTTATAAAAAGGGAGAGGTCTTTTTTAAGGGATTTTATTTTATCTCCTCTTCCTTCTTTCTTCGCAAAGACATCGCTCATTCCTTCCTTAACTTTTTCCGCGACCACTTTCTTTACTTCTTCGTCTTGGAAAAGAGGGGGAGGCATAATCTTTTCTTTACCTTTTTCTTTCCTTATTTTCTCTTGAAAAGAGCAGATCTGTTTTATTGGATCTTCTGCAAACTGAAAAGCATCTTCTATCGCTTTTTCTTCTGTCTCTTCAAAGAAACCCTCTATCATATTGGTTATGAGAACTCCTTCTTTATTGATAAAGCCACTTATTATTATATCTATCTCTCCTTCGTCTCTTTCCAAGTAAGTGGGATTTAAGATGTGATTTTCTTTTTTACCCACTCTTATCGATCCAAGGGGTCCGTTCCAGGGAATATCGGATACTTCGAGAGCAACGGAAGCAGCGATCATTCCCAAAACACCCGGATCGTTTTCTTCATCCCAAGAAAGGCAAGTTACAATTACTTGTACTTCTTTCTTTAGTTCTTTGGGAAACTTGGGGCGAATAGCACGATCGATCATGCGAGAGATTAAAGTTGCTCTGTCGGAAGGCTTTCCCTCTCTTCTTGTATAGCGAGGACCGCTTATCTTCCCGGCGGCGTAAAATTTTTCCTCGTAGCTTACCGAAAGCGGAAAGAAATCTTTTTCCGTGTCTTCTTCGGCAAGAGTTACGGTGGCGAAGACGACCGTATCTCCGTAACGGACCATAGCCTCACCGTTTGCTTGTTCTGCTAAGCTGCTTAAAGAGATAATCAAATTACGATTTCCCAGTGGTAGATTGTATTCATTCATTTCCTTTTTTCTTTAATAAAAATTTTTTTGTACTCTTTTCTAAATCTATGAATTCGTCCGCTACCTCTTTCAGTTTTGCGGAAGCGGACCTTTCAAAGGCCATTATTTCCACTCTTTTTCCTTGATTTTTCAGGTATTCTACGAGGGGAATAAAATCACCATCACCCGTGACAAGAACGATAGAGTCTACTGCAGGGGACAAGCGAACGGCGTCTATTACAATTCCAACGTCCCAGTCTCCTTTTTTGAATCCTCCGTAGAATTCTTGTAAGTCTTTTATCCTTGTTTCTATTCCTAAATTAGTGAGAGCTTCGAAAAAAGCCTTTTCTTCGCCGGTCTTGGTCCTTATTACATAAGCAAAAGAGCGAATAAGGTTTCTTTTGCTTACTGCCTTCTCCACTATTGCGCTAAAATCAACACGTGAGTTATAGAGATTTTTTGCCGAGTGATAAAGGTTTTGCACATCGATGAAAATTGCGACGCGCTGACCTTTGTGTTTAATAAGCATGTTATTTTTTTAAGCCCAGTTTTTGAGTGAGCTTATTGTATCTTTCTTCGTCTTTTTTACGCAGATAAGAAAGAAGCTTTCTCCTTCTATTAACGGCTTTCAAAAGCCCTTGCTTGGAGTGCTGATCTTTCGGGTTCTCCTTAAAATGAGGAAAGAGTTTTTTTATCTTTGCCGAAAGTAAAGCGATTTGAGCTTCCGAACTGCCGGTATCTTTGTATTCTTTTAATATTTCTTCTTTTTCTTCTTTGGTAAGCATATTTTTAAGATTAATTTATCTCTCTAGTGCCCTCGCCAGGACTCGAACCTGGAACCAACTGATTAAGAGTCAGCTGCTCTACCAATTGAGCTACGGGGGCAAATCAAACAAAGCAGCTTAATCTTCTTCTATCGTACAATCTATTTTATAAATCCCCTCATCCCACCAGTCTTCAAACCCCCAGCTGTCTTCTTCCGTCATTCCCATACCTTCAAGAATAAGCCCTACTGTGACCCATGCGGTGTAAGCGATAAGAACGCCGGCGATAGCTACAAGGATAACAGTTCTTCCTTTTTTATATCCCTCGGGATTGGCAGAGTTCGTATAAAGCGTGATTCCACCGAAGATTATAAGGATAATGGCGGCTGCGGGAATCATTCTTGTCATAAAGAAATCGACTACATTGCCGAAAATTACAAACAAGTGGCATAACTGACAGTCCGGCAAATGATCTTCGGGTCCGCAAGGAACAAGCCCGACACTGACATCATAACATGTACTGTCATGCCAATGATATCCTGCCTCTTCACACTCTTCTTTGGTGTTAAGGCCCTCAACCTCGTAATTTGCCAAGGCAAGAAGGGGAAGAGCCATGAAAAGAAGAACAACTATCAATATCCTTTTTAGCATTTGGTAATTATAATCTTTTTTAACAAAAAATCAAAGGGCGCTTTTTCTAAAGGCTTAACTTTGTACCCCGGGAGGGATTCGAACCCCCAACCTGCGGTTCCGAAGACCGACGCTCTATCCAGTTGAGCTACCGGGGCATTATCCGTTAATTCTACAAGTTGTAATTGAAAAAAACAAGCGTTTAAGCTACAATAAACTGATGCAAATTCCGGAAATAATAAGGGGAATAATAAAAAAACTGGAAGATAACGGGTTTGAAGGATATATGGTAGGAGGGTGTGTTCGCGATATTTTACTCGGGAAAGCTCCCGAGGACTTTGATATTGCGACGGACGCGAAACCGCAAGAGATAGAAAAATTGTTCAAGAAGAGTTTTTCGGACAATAACTTCGGAACAGTTACCGTAATATCGGATACGGAAGAAAAAAGCCTGCGGGAGGTTCAAATCACTCCTTATCGCACGGAAAGGGAATATAAGGACAAGAGACACCCGGAGAAGGTATTTTTTACAAAGAATATAAAGGAAGATCTAAAAAGGAGAGATTTTACCATCAATGCGATGGCGATGAGCAAAGAAGAAGAGATCATCGACCCCTATAACGGAAGAGAAGACTTGAAAAATAAAATAATAAGGGCGGTAGGAAGCCCCGAAGAAAGGCTTGCCGAAGACGCTTTGCGACTTATGCGTGTGGTGAGATTCGCTTCCACTTTGAATTTCTCCATTGAAAAGAACACAAAAGAAGCGGTTAAAAACAATGCTGATCTTTTGCAAAAAATATCGAAAGAAAGAATAAGGGACGAGTTTGTAAAGATTGTAATGGCGGAAAAGGCGGCGGAAGGGGTAGAAGAGCTCCGCCGCATGGGACTTTTAGGGCATTTTCTTCCCGAATTGCTTGAGGGTTATAAGGTGGCACAAAACAAGCACCATATTTATGATTGTTACGAACATGCCATTGAGTCTCTAAGATATGCCGCTAAGAAAGGCTTCGGTATGCACGTAAGAATGGCTGCTCTTTTGCACGATATAGGAAAGCCGAGAGTAAAAAGAGGAGAGGGAGAGGATGCTGTTTTTTACAATCATGAAATTGTCGGGGCAAAAATAACAAAAGAAATTTTAAAGAGACTTAAATTTAAACGTAAGGACATAGAAAAGATCGTTCTTTTGGTGCGCTATCATCTGTTTTACTATAATGTGGGAGAGGTCTCCGAAAGTTCCGTAAGAAGGCTTCTTAGAAAAGTGGGGAAAGAAAATATGGAAGAACTTTTAGAGGTAAGAATGGCGGACAGAATAGGTTCCGGGGTTCCGAAAGCGGAGCCGTACAAATTGCGTCACATGCGCTATCTTATTGACAAAGTATCGCAAGATCCGATAAATGTTAACATGCTTCAAGTGGGAGGAGAGGACGTGATGGAGATAATGAATACCTCCCCCGGAAAAATAATCGGGGAAGTATTGTATATATTACTGCTTAAGGTGATAGATAGCCCTGAAAGAAATAAGAAAGATATATTAAGGGAAGAAATAAGAAGAATGAAAGACTGGAGCGGGGATACAATAGAAAAAGAATCCTGGAAAGCAAAAGAAGAAATAAATAAAATGGAAACAAAGCGCGACGAGATGACGAAAAAGAAGTACTGGGTTACGTAAGGCTATCCATTTTCAGGATAGTAGCTCCAAGAGATATATGTGGCAGTAACTTCATCTACAAAGGAGTCTTCTTCGATGTCGACATAAACTGCAATTATATGATCTTCTTTAACATAATCAAAAGCGGGTAACCCTTCTTTTTCTTCTGGCAGGTCTACGTAGTGCGTATAGGTATCGTCAATAAATTCTGTCTCTTCGGTTACATTCACTTTGACATTTATTCTTTCATAGGTGTCTTCTTCCAGCTCCATTATTTCTTCTTCGGGCGTTCCCTCAAACTGTCTTGTGTCTATGGTTTCCATGATAAAATAATCTTCTCCGAGAGAGACAACAAATCCCCTGGTGAGGGAAAGAAAGTACTCTATCTCTTCATCGGACATATCCTTTTTTATATTAGGCTCTTCTTCAGGTTTTTCAAACCAAAGAAGAAAGAGCAAGGTGATAAGCAGTATTAATAAAAAAATTATTGTTACTCTGGTTTTATTCATATTGCTTTACTTAAGATTATAAAACTTTTTATCATTCTTTAATATTTATGACTTTCTGTCAAGCAAAAGGGTTGATATAATTGTAAGTTATAATAGAATTAAGCAAGTATGTCTCTAGTAATAAATGCGACAATTCCGGAAGGCATCATTTTGGCCGCGGACAGCAGGCAGTCTTTTCGTAATCGCAAAGGAATGGCTCGCATCGGTTCCGATAACGCTTCGAAGATTTTTCAAATTAATAGCAAAGTGGGTGTTGGCGTTACCGGACTTGCTTTTTTGCCGGAAGACGGAGTAATGAAGAATATCAGTAAATTCATTGATGTTTTTAAGCATAAAACGGAGACAGAAGATATGACCGTACAAGAGATCGCTGAAAAGCTGCACTTTCTTTTCAGTAAAAAATATGATTATAAGAGGCAACTAAGAAGAATAACGGAAAAAGTGGAGAATGATCTTAAAAGACAAGGGGCTGAAATCATAGAGAAAAAAGAGAATGAAGAATTTACAATAATTCGTTTTAAAGACGCCGAGGAGAGAGAAAAAGAGACCAGGGTCGGAGTTGATATGATAAAACTTATGGTCTCCGGGTATAACAGTGACGGAAACCATGAAGTTTATACCTGCCATATTCCGGGCAAAGTTCAAAAAGTAAGAGATGGAAATGAAAAAGGGAAAGAGTATGGGTCTTCGTGGATAGGGCAAACAGATGTGGTTTCAAGAATTGTTTTAGGTTTTGACGGTAGAGTCGGTAACCTTGATTTTGTAAGTAAAGCGGTACAAGAGAAAGGCAAAGAAGAGATCAATAAACAACTAAGAAATTTAGAGTATGTTATCCAGTGGGGGACGATGACAGTGCAAGATGCGGTTGATTTTTGTGTTCTTATGGTTCAGAGTACTTCTGCTATTCAACGGTTCTCAGACGGAATAAAGGGCGATCCGGGAGATATGCCCGGTGTCGGAGGGCCCGTTGACGTGGCTGTTATTACCCCGGAGAAAGGATTTGTTTGGGTAAAAAGAAAAAAGATAAACGTTGAAGAGGACTAAGAAGGCGGGCCGTGGTGTAACGGCTAACATGCACGATTCGGGTTCGTGTGATTCCGGGTTCGAATCCCGGCGGCCCGACCACGATGGGCCCATAGCTCAGACAGGCTAGAGCGCTTGCTTCGCATGCAAGAGGTCGCCGGTTCGATTCCGGCTGGGTCCACTTTCATTTGACAAAGAGAAATATTTTGTTACAATACAAAGCAGTTGAGAAGTTTTGTATTGTCCGTTGAGAAGCGGACAATATTTGTTAATAAAAAGATTAATTCATGGATATAAAATCATTTGCATCAGCGGTTTCTCAGATTACTACGGAGAAAGAGATTCCTGAAGAAAAGATGATAGAGATTGTCGAGCAAGCAGTAGCAACCGCTTACAAAAAAGAATACAGAGAGAAAGGTGAAGTAGTAAAAGCAAAAGTTGACCCTAAAACGGGAGAGGCGAACTTTTGGCTAGTAAAGACAGTTGTCGACGAAACAACAGCTAATTTTGACGAAGAAGAAGAGAAAGAAGAGGAAGAGGACGAAAAAGTGCAGTATAACCCCAAAAGACACATTACACTGGAAGATGCAAAAAAGATAAAGCCCGACGCTGTTTTAGGAGAGGAAATTGAGACCTTACTGGAGAAAAAAGAAGATTTTGGAAGAATCGCCGCTCAAACCGCAAAACAGGTTATTCTACAGAAAATAAAAGAGACGGAAAGAGAGCTTATCTTTAACGAATATAAAGACAAAGAAGGAGAGGTTATTTCCGGTATAGTACAAAGAATGGAGGGAAGAAATGTTCTAATTGATATAGGAAAGGTTCTTGGGATATTGCATGGGGATGAACAAATCCCGGGAGAAAATTATCGTCCGGGACAGAGATACAAAGTTTATGTTTTAAGTGTGGAAGACAGTTCAAGGGGTCCGAGCGTAGTGCTTTCTCGTGCTTTCCCCAAGCTGCTAACCAAGCTTTTTGAACTGGAAGTTCCCGAGATTGCCGCAGGAACGGTGGAGATAAGAGCGGTGGCCAGAGAGCCAGGATCACGCGCTAAGATAGCCGTTTATTCTCAGGAAGAGGGAATTGATCCGGTAGGAACCGCTGTCGGTCAGCGCGGGACTCGCGTGGGAGCCATCATTTCTGAGCTCAGTGGAGAAAAAATTGATATTATCGAGTACTTTGAGGACCCGGTAGAATTTGTTAAAAATGCACTTTCTCCAGCAAAGATTTCAGACGTAGAGATCAAAGAAAACAGAGCGATTGTAACCGTTCCGGAAGATCAACTTTCTTTGGCTATTGGTAAAGATGGCCAAAATGTCCGCCTTGCGGCAAAGCTTACCGGGTGGAGGATTGATGTAAAAGCTATTGGGAAAGATGAAATAGAAGAAACCGCGGAAGTAGAAAATAATTAAAAAATATATGAATCTTATACCAACAGTAGTAGAAAAAACTCAATACGGCGAAAGAGCCTACGATATTTATTCCAGGCTGTTAAAGGAGCGTATTATCTTTTTAGGATCACCTATTAACGATAACGTTACAAACTCCATTATTGCCCAGATACTCTTTTTGGCCAGCCAAAGCTCGCAGAAAGACATTCGCCTTTATATCAACACTCCCGGAGGATCGGTAACGGCAGGAATGGCGATATATGACACTATGCAGTATGTAAAATGTGATGTTTCCACCGTTTGTGTAGGAATGGCCGGATCAATGGGGGCAGTACTTCTTGCCGGTGGAGCGGAAGGAAAACGTTTTGCTCTTCCCAATTCCGAAATTCTTTTGCATCAAGTAATGGGAGGAGCCAGCGGAGCGGCAGCGGAGATTGAGATTACAGCCAAGCAAATCTTAAAGATTAGAGAGAAACTAAACAAGATATTGGCAAATCACACAAAGCAGCCTATTGCAAAGATTCGTAAAGACACGGACAGAGATTTTTATCTTACCCCCGAAGAGGCAAAAGATTACGGCGTAATTGATGCAATGATCACGGAGAAAAGAAAAGTGTAATTGACTTGCACGATAAGGCAGTGGTATTGTTATACGGATAGTTAGTCGGGGCATGGTGTAACGGCTAACATGCTCGCTTTGGGTGCGAGTGATTCTCGGTTCGAATCCGAGTGCCCCGACCAAAGAAAGAAGTGCGGGCGTTGTATAATGGCTATTACCCAACCCTTCCAAGGTTGTGATGGCGGTTCGAATCCGCTCGCCCGCTCAAAAAAACTCCGCTTATTTCAGCGGAGTTTTAATTTTATCTTGCGTAATCAACAATCCTTTTCTCTCTAATCACCGTTACTTTTATCTCTCCCGGGTATTTGAGGTTATCTTGTATTTTTTTCGCTATGCTGCGGGATATTTTTTTTGCTTCCAAGTCACTTATTTCTTCCGGCCTTACAAAAACCCTTATTTCCCTACCCGCTTGCACGGCATAGGATTTTTCTATGCCCTCAAAAGAATTCGCTACCTCTTCCAGCTCGCTTAGTCTTTTCAGGTAGTTTTCCAAGGTATCTTTTCTTGCTCCCGGCCTGCTTCCCGATATCGCGTCTGCCGTTTGTACAATTACGGCTTCTATACTTTCGTAAGGATATTCTTCGTGGTGAGATTTCATTGCGGTAATAACATCTTCTTCTACTTCAAACTTTTTTAGAACTCTTATTCCGATATCGGCATGAGACCCTTCTATTTGATGGTCCAAGGCTTTTCCTATGTCGTGCAAAAGGCCCGCTTTTTTACAAACAGAAGTGTCCGCTCCGATTTCTGCGCCAAGTGCTTCAGCCAAGAAACTTACTTCTAAAGAGTGGGCCAGGATATTTTGCCCATAACTGGAACGGAAGAAGAGCCTTCCCAGAAGATTTACCAGTTTCGGGTCAAGATCAATAATTCCCGTATCGTAAATTGCCTGCTCTCCCGCTTTCTTGATTTGGTCAGAGACCTCTTCTTCTGCCTTTTCTACGGTTTCTTCTATTCTTGCCGGCTGAATTCTTCCGTCAAAGATAAGTTTCTCCAAGGCAATTTTAGCTATTTGCCTTCTTATGGGATCAAAACTGGAAATAATTACCGTTTCCGGAGTATCGTCTACTACTATTTCTGCACCGGTTAACTTTTCCAGTGTTTTGATATTTCTTCCTTCTTTTCCAATAATTCTTCCTTTAATCTCATCGTCGGGAAGCCTGACATTGCTGGTTGTCAGGTCCTGTACTTGAGATGCGGAGTATTTTTGGACTACGGAAGCAAGTATTTCTTTCGCTCTTTGCAAATAACGATCTTTGCCCTCTTTTTCCAGTTTATCGATTCTACTTACTATATCTGTTTCGTAATCTCGCTCTAAGGCTTTGAAAAATTCTTCCTTAGCGTCTTCTTTGGAAAGTCCGGCGATACGTGAAAGCTCTTCTTCCGCTTGTTTTTGCATTTCATCTATTTGTGCTTTGAGTTCTTTTAAGCGGTGTACCTTTTGGTTTAGAAGAGCCTCTCTTTTCTCATGAGCAGATAGTTTATTGTCCAAAGTGTTTTCTCTTTTGAGCAAGAACTTTTCTCTCTTGAAAAGCTCTTCTGTCTTTTCTTCTGTTTCTTTTTTCGCCGTCTCTACTATTTCTGTCGCTTTCTTTCTCGCTTCTCCTATTATTTTTTTACTTCTCTTCTTTGCGTAATCAATTCTCTGCTGAACTTTTGTCTCCAGCGTTTTGTGGTCTCTTTTGGCGATAGATTGCCTGGCATAGTATCCTAAGACAGCGCCGACAACCAAAATTAACGTAGCTACCAAGAGTGTAGTTAAGTGTTCCATACAAATTTTTGACGACTTGATTCTTCAGTAATCTTTTACCCGATTTAAGAGGCCAATAATACTATCTTGAGTGAGTATAGATGTTTCTTTGTTGGCATAAAAATGAAGTTATTTCGGGCACAAGTTTTAGATGAATTCCAAGTCCAAAGGTTATTATAATATCTTTATAATATCAGAAAAGATGCACTCTGTCAAAGCCCGCTTTGTATCCGGCGCTTTTGGTATGGTATAGTTAAAGTTAATGAAAAATAAATTTTTATTGATTGATACGAACTCTATTATTCACAGAGCGTTTCATGCTCTTCCGCCTCTTACCACAAAAGAAGGAGACCCCGTTGGAGCAATATACGGATCGCTACTTGCGTTCTTCCGTGTTTTTTCCGAGTTCGAGCCGCAGTATGTGGCAGCCGTTTTTGATTCTCCGGGGAAAACCTTTCGTCACGAAAAGTACGAGAAATATAAAGAGCAGCGCCCCAAAGCCCCGACAGAGCTTATCTTCCAGATAAAAGAAATGAGAAATGTTTTCCGGGAGATGGGAGTTTCTGTTATGGAAAAAGAAGGATGGGAAGCGGATGATGTCATAGGAACCCTTTCTTCCTTTTCTTCAAAAGAGATGGAGACAGTTATTGTAAGCGGTGACGGCGATGTCTTGCAACTTGCGCAAGAGAATATAAACATTCATAATTTAAAAAGAGGCGTTAAGGAGGGGGTTTTTTACGATAAAGAGAAAGTGAAGGAAAGATACGACGGAATCTCTCCGGAAAATATTCCGGATGTTAAAGCTCTTCAAGGAGATCCATCGGATAATATACCCGGAGTCGGAGGGATTGGAGAAAAAACAGCCATAAAGCTTATTAAAGAGTTTGGGAACTTAGAAAACTTATATTCCTCTCTTTCTAATATTCATTCGGAGAAATTAAAAAAAACTCTTGAAAGTGAAAAAGAGATGGCGTTTTTGAGCAAAGACCTGGCTACGATAAAAAAAGACAGATCTTTCAAGTTTAATTTTTCCGATTTTTATTTTGATTATAAAAAGGAAAGAGTAGTTCCAATTTTTGAAAGGTTTGGCTTTAGCAGCCTTATAAAACGTCTTCCCGAAGACGAAAAGAAAGTTAATTTAGAGTTGGGCATATAAAAATTGTATTTGAAGCTTTAAAATGTTACTCTTATTAAAATGGCGGAAGAAGAAGGAAAAAAAGAAAAACTTGTTGAAGCAAAAGAGAAAGAACTCGAAGATCTTCGGCAGTACATAGAAGAGTTTGTTTCTTTTTTGCCTCTTTCTTTTTGTATGGTCAACTCTCTTGACTTTATTCTTGACGTAAATCAGAGCTTTGAGAACCTTACCGGTTACGAAAAACTGGATGTTATCGGAAATGATATTGAGTTTTTGTTTAAAGATAAGGAAGACATTAAAGAATTTAAGAAAGAAGTGGCAAAAGAGGAAAGAGCGGTAGATAAAAGAACCTATCTTGTCACCAAAAAAGGGAAAAATGTTCCTGTGGAAATATCGGCTCTGGCAAGAAAGGATCGAAACGGCAATTTTTCCGGATATTTTTTAACCTTTACCGATATTACAAAAACCAAAGAGTTCGAGGATGAGCTGGAAAGGAAGATAAAAGAAAGAACAGCCGAACTGGAAAAGGCAAAAGAAAAGCTTGAAAGATCGGAAGCGGTGCTGGAGATTAAAATCAATGCCCGCACCAGAGAACTTAAAGAGTTGAACGAAAATTTGGAAAAAAAAGTAGAAGAGAGAACTAAAGAGTTGCAAGAAAGAGCAAAAGAACTTGAAAAATCTCAAACAGCCCTTTTAAATATCTTAGAAGAAAATGAAGAATCTTTGAAAAAAGTAGAAAGGGAGAAAGAAAAAACTTTGGCCGTAATTAGTAACTTTACGGACGGCCTTTTTCTTTTTAACGAAAAAAAGGAGCTTATCCTTGTCAATTCTGAAGCAGAAAGAATGTTTGATATAAAAGCTAAAGATGTTAAGGGTAAAAGCACAGAAGAGCTTGGCTCTTTGCCCGCACTAAAGCTGTTGATCGGAATGATTGGCAAGGACATAAAAGATCTTTTTCGAAAAGAGATGCAGGTTCGGGAAGACTTTTTCTTGGAGATCACAACTATCCCTATTATGCATAAGAAAAGGAATCTTGGCACGCTTGTAAACGTTCATGATGTTACAAGAGAAAAACAAATGGAACAAATCAAAACGGAGTTTGTTTCTGTCGCAGCTCATCAGCTTAGAACACCTCTTTCCGGGATTAAATGGACATTAAAAACAATATTGGAAGAAATAGAGGAAGAAGTTTCGGAAGAACAAATTGAACTTCTTGAAAAAGCTTATGACGCTAATAATCGTATGGTGTCTCTGATAAACGACCTTTTAAATGTAACTCGTATTGAAGAAGGAAGATATATATATAATCCGCAAGAAGAGGATTTGGTAGAAATTGTAGAATCAATAATTGATGATTATAAGGAAAAAATTAAAAGCAAGGGATTAAACTTTCAAATAGAAAAACCGAAAGAAGAGCTTCCAAAAGTAAAAATTGACAGGGAGAAGATTGAAATGGTAGTACGTAATTTCTTGGATAACGGTATAAATTATACAAAAGAAGGAGGAGTTATTCTTTCTATAAGTAAAGAGAAAAAAGGAGTTAAATTATCCGTAAGTGATACGGGAGTAGGAATACCGGAAGAACAAAAGAAAAGAGTTTTTACTAAATTTTTTCGTGCCGCTAACGTAATGCGTATGGAGACCGAAGGATCGGGAATAGGGCTTTTTATCTCCAAAAACATTATTGACGCACACGGTGGAGAAATTGGATTTACTTCCGAGTTCGGGAAAGGAAGTACCTTTTATTTTATTCTTCCGACAGCTTAGAAATTTATTTGACAATATTTTAAATCATAATAGAATATAAAAAAGACTAATTAAGGCTTTATGAAAAAGATTTTAGTGGTTGAAGATGAAGAGATTCTTCGTAGTTTATTACAAAAAAGATTAAGTGAAGAAGGCTATGAGGTAGATGTTGCACGAGACGGATTGGAAGGAATGGAGAAGATAAGAGAAAAACGGCCTGACGTTATTCTTTTGGACATTATTATGCCGAATATGGATGGTTTTGAAATGATGGAAGAGATGAAGAAAGAAAGTATTTCCGATATTCCCATTATTGTGGTTTCTAATTCCGGTCAGCCGGTTGAAATTGACAGAGCACAAAAGCTCGGTGCAAGAGATTGGCTGGTTAAAACAGAGTTTGATCCCCAGGAAGTAGTGGATAAAGTGGCGATTCAAGTCGGTGAGCATCAAAATAAATAATATTAGCAATTATAAAAATAATAAAAGAAATATGACTAAAATATTAGTTGTTGAAGATGATAAATTTCTTCGGGAAATGATTACTCGTAAACTGGACAGAGAAAACTATGAAGTAATTCAAGCAGTGGACGGAGAAGAAGGAGAAGAAAAAATAAAAGAAGAACGTCCTGACTTGGTTCTTCTTGACCTTATTCTTCCCGGTATTGATGGATTTACCGTCTTGGAGAGAGCAAAGCAAGATCCGGAAGTAAAAGATATTCCTGTAATAATTCTTTCCAATCTAGGACAAAAGAGTGAAGTAGAGAGAGGGTTGAAGCTTGGCGCTATTGATTTCTTGATTAAGGCGCATTTTACTCCCGGAGAGATTATAAAAAAAATTAAAGAAACTCTTTAATCGATATGTAGCTTATTATGCCGGAGCTTCCCGAGGTAGAAACAACAGTTTTGTCGCTTAAGTCAAAGGTCCTCAAAAGGACCTTTGTTCGTGTATGGGGAGATGATAATTTGAAGCAACTAAAAGGTAAATGTATCGAAAAAATAAAAAGAAGAGGAAAATATATTATTTTTGAGCTAAGCGAAGACAAGGCATTGCTTGTTCATCTGCGAATGACAGGACATTTTCTTCTTGGAGAATGGGAATACAAAAGAAGTGAATGGGAAAGCAAGGATAAAATCATGCAAGAGAAAAAGAATAGATTCTTGCGCTTTATCTTTTTTCTTGACGACGGCAAGCAGCTTGCGCTTTCCGATCCGCGTAAATTCGCAAAGCTTTCTTTGCTTGGCAAAAAAGAAATAGAAAAGCACTTGGAAAGCTTGGGGCCGGAGTTATTATCAATTAAAGAAAATGATTTTTTACGTATTTTGGAGAAAAAAAGAGGAAGAATAAAGCCGGTTCTCATGGACCAGAATTTTCTTGCCGGTCTCGGCAATATTTATGCTGCCGAGATTCTTTTTAAGGCAAAAATTGCTCCATGGAGAGATGTCACTTTTTTAACAGAAGCGGACAAAAAAAGAATCTATTGTTTTATGCAGAAAATAATAAAAAAAGCATTAGAGCTTAAAGGAGACAGCACAAGCGACTATCGACTTATTACCGGAGAAAGAGGAGGGTATCAAAATGAGCACTTGGTGTATAATAGAAAGGATTTGCCGTGCTTTATTTGCAAAGATAAAATAAAAAGAATTGAAGTAGGGGGAAGAGGAACTTATTATTGTCCTACTTGCCAAAAGTTATGATTATTATTCTTCACGGAAAAGACACTTACCGCTCTAAAGAAAAGTTGGAGGAGATTATTCAGGGGTATAAAAAAAATCACGGGAGTGGATTAAATCTCAAGCTTTTAAGCGAGAAAAGCTCACTTGAAGATGTCTGTAGCGAAGAAAGACAGGTCTCCATGTTCCAGGAAAAGCGACTCCTTGTCATAAAGAACGCGTTTTCTTCCTCTTCTTTGAAAAAAGATATTATAAAAAGTCCGGAGAAAATTACATTATCGGAAAATATTATTATTTTTTATGAAGAAAATGAGATTAAAGAGAATGATGATCTTTTTTTACTTTTAACAAAAGAGAAGGAAACCAAGCATCAGAAATTTATGCCCTTTTCTAAAGGAAATCTTTCTTCATGGATTGAGAGAGAGTTTAATAAAAGAGGAACAAGGACTGAAAAAGATGTTATTTATTACTTGATGCGTTTTGGAGGAGAAGATTTGTATAGAATAAAAAATGAGATAGAAAAACTTTCTCTTTATTCTAGTGCCGTAGAAATGAACGACGCAAAGCTTCTCGTCAAGCCCGAAATAGAGCCTAATATTTTTAAAATGATAGATGCTCTCGCTTTCGGAGAGAAAGAAGAGGCTGTTATATTTTTATATGATCACCTGGAGAAAGGAGACAACCCCTTATATCTTTTTTCCATGATTGGATATCAGTTTCGAAACTTACTCATTGTAAAAAGTCTTATAGAGAAGGGAATTTCTTACAAAGAGGCAAAAAAGAGAGCCAAGCTTCGTGATTTTGTTTTTGCTAAAAGTTATAAACAAGCGGAGAGATTCTCTTATGACGAATTAAAAAAGAAGTATGACTGGCTTTTTGAGATAGATTTGAAAGTAAAAACGGGACAAATTGATCCCGTTCCTGCTCTTTATCTTTTTATTTTCCACTCTTAAGAGAGTGCCTTGGTTAGGCGTGACTTTTTTCTGGAAGCGGTGTTCTTCTTTATTATTCCGGCTTTTGCAGCTTTATCTATTTTTTTATAAGCTTCCGGAAGGAGTTTTTTTGCGTCGCTTTTCTTTTTATCTTTGAGAAGTTCTCTGATTTGCTTTACTATCAGCTTCATTTGTCTTTTGTATCTCAAGTTAAGCGATCTCCTTTTTTCGCTTTGCTTTAATCTTTTTTTTGCTGATTTAATTATTGGCATCGTCTTTCATATATCATTTTTTCTTGTTTTAGTCAAATTTCTTTATTAATTTCCGTTATTTTTATATAATATAAACTATGATTTATTACTTAAAAGGAGAAATAGTTATAACCGAAAAAGATTTTGTTGTTGTCGATGTAAACGGAGTTGGCTACAAGGTGTTTGTTGCTTCCAGTGCTGTGCTTTCCAAGAAAGTTATTCTTTACTGTTATATGCAAGTAACGGATAAAGGGTTTCGTCTTTACGGCTTTGAGAATAAAGAAAACTTGGATTTTTTCGAGAAGCTGATGAACATATCGGGAATCGGACCCAAGACAGCCCTTCGGATCGCTTCTATAGCGCCAATGGAAGAGATGAAGGAGGCCATAAAGAGAGAAGATGAAGAAATAATGAAAGAGATCTTCAGTATCGGAGAGAAAAAGGGACAGCAGATAGTTTTTGAACTATCACGTAAATTTATAAAAGAACCGGAAAAAGACGAAGTATTTGAAACATTACAAGAGCTTGGATTTTCACAAGCAAGAATAAAAGAAGTATTAAAAAAGGTTTCTTGTGATAACAGTAAAGAAGAAAGAGTTAAGGAAGCCTTAAAAATACTGGGAAATGCTTAAAAGAATATTACAAAAAATCAGACCTCTTGTTAGTGCTTATCACTTTCTTTTTTCTTTTTTGGGAGCGGCTTATTACCGTTTTCCCTCTTCCAAAATAAAAGTTTTTGCCGTGACGGGAACCAACGGAAAAACTACTACCGTAGACCTTGCGTCTCGTATATTCAAAGAGGCCGGATATAAGGTGGCCGCTTTTTCTTCGGTAAAATTTGAAATTGCGGGTGAAGAGAAAAAAAATCTTTTCAAAATGACAATGCCGGGAAGAGCGGTTATCCAATCGCTTCTCAGGAAAGCGGTCAGTAAAGGCTGTGAAGTGGCGATAATGGAAGTTACATCGGAGGGGATTAAGCAACATCGCCACCGTTTTATAAATTTTGCCGCTGTTTGCTTTACTAATCTTTCTCCGGAACATATTGAGTCGCATGGAGGGTTTGAAAACTATAAGAGAGAGAAGGGTAAACTTTTTAAAGCGGCAAAGACCACTCATATTATAAATACTGACGACGAGCACTCAGGTTATTTTCTCGGTTTTAAGAGTAAGGAGAAAATTTGTTATGGAGCAAGGGGCGTATCACCGAGAGAAGACTGCAGAGCGCTTCGTGCCACCGATATAAAATCCTCCTATGACGGTATAAATTTTGTGGTAGAAAGCACGAGCTTTAACCTTAAATTAAAAGGTTCTTTTAACGTTTATAATGCTCTTGCCGCTACTTCTTTTGCTTCGCTTGAAGGAATAAAGCTGGAAGTAGCGGCAAGAGCTCTTTCTAATGCAAAAGTAATTCCGGGAAGGATGGAAGAAATCATTTCTTCTCCCTTTAAAGTGATTGTGGATTATGCAGTTACTCCTGTTACATTGGAAGCTGTTTATAAAGAGATTAGCGACCATTTTGACCACGAGAGAATAATCGCTGTTTTAGGATCGTGCGGTGGCGGGAGAGACAAGTGGAAAAGGCCTGTACTAGGAGAGATTGCCGCGGAATATTGTGACCGAATTATTGTTACCAATGAAGATCCTTACGACGAAGATCCCGAAGAAATAATTGAAGAGGTTATTTCCGGTACAAAAGGAAAAGGGGAAAAAATAATAGACAGAAGGAAAGCAATAGGAGAAGCAATTAAGGGGGCGAGAGAAAGAGATGTAATAATTGTTACCGGAAAAGGGAACGAACCTTGGCTTTGCCTTGAGGGAGGGAAGAAGATACCGTGGAGTGAGAAAGAGGTAATAGAGGAAGAGTTCAATAAAAATGCTAATAAGTGATTTTAAAAAAGTAGATGATTATCTTTGGGAAATTCCCAAAGATCGCCGCAGGGATATGCTTGTTCCCGCAAGAGTGTATGCAACAGAAGAAATATTGGAAGCGAGCTTGCAGGACAGATCGTTGCAGCAGCTGGTGAATCTTACTACACTCCCCGGAATAGAAAGATATGCGATTGCAATGCCTGACATTCACGAAGGTTATGGCTCTCCTATCGGGGGTGTAGTTGCTACCGACGCAAACAAGGGGGTAATATCTCCCGGGGTTGGTGGTTATGACATAAACTGTGGAATGCGGCTTTTTGCATCAAGTGTCTCTGAAAACGAGGCAGCACCGCATTTAGAAGAATTGGCTGGCAAATTGCAAAGAGAGATTCCTTCCGGATTGGGAAAGGGAAGAAAATTAAAATTTAACTCTTTTCAAATGAACTTATTACTTGAAAAGGGAGTGGATTACTTGATAGAGGAAGGATATGGCACAAAAGAAGAAGCGGAGCTTTGTGAAGAAAAAGGAAGAGTAGAAGATGCAAATCCTTCTGCTATTTCGGAAAAAGCAAAAAAGAGAGGAGCAGATCAAGTGGGAACTTTGGGCTCCGGAAATCATTTTTTGGAGATACAAAAAGTAGAGGAAGTCTTTGCAAAAGAAGAGGCAGAAACGATGGGTGTCTTCAAAGGGCAAATAATGATTATGGTTCATTCCGGATCACGAGGGCTTGGGCATCAAGTCGCCAGTGAAAATATTGACGCAATGGGGCGTAAAATGAGAGATTACGGCATTACTGTTCCCGACAAGGAGCTTGTTTGTGCTCCTTTTCTTTCTAAAGAAGGAAAAGAGTACAAGGAGGCCCTTTCCGGCGCCATGAACTATGCTTTTGCCAACAGGCATATGATTGGTCACTTTATTCACAGAGCGTGGGAAAAAGTTTTTGAAAAAGAGGCCCTTAATATGATTTATGATGTTGCGCATAATACGGTAAAACTGGAAAATCACTACGGAAAGAAGCTTCTTGTGCACCGAAAAGGAGCAACCGAAGCTCTCCCACCGGGAGATGAAAATATTCCGGAGAAGTATAAAAAGACAGGACAGCCGGTAATTATTCCCGGCTCTATGGGAACAGCTTCTTATCTCTTGTGCGGAGCGGAAAAGGCAAGAGAAACATTTTATTCCGTCTCCCATGGAGCAGGAAGAAAAATGTCCAGAAAAGAGGCGGTTCGAAGAGTGGGAGAAGAGGATATAGTAAAGGAACTGAAAAAGAAAGGAATTATCATAAAGTCGTTCTCGAAAAAAGGAATTGCCGAAGAGGTGCCTTTTGCGTATAAGGATATAAATAAGGTGGTAAATGTGATTTGCGGTGCCGGTTTAGCCAAGAAAGTAGCAAAAATTGTCCCTCTCTTTGTGATAAAGGGGGAGTAATTATTTTGACAAGGACGGTATAAAGAATTAGAATAAGGGGCGTATTTATTAATGATTTTGAGGCCTATGAAAAAGAAAAGAATCCCTAGAAGCATCCGGAAACACATTAGAAAAGAGAAAGCTCGTATCAGAAAGGATGCCGTAAACAAGGAAGAAAAAATAAAAGAACTTTTAAATAAGTTTAATTTATGAAAATAAAAGAAATATATAATTTAGCCGTAAAAGAAGGAATAGAAGCCGACTTTAGAGGGAAAGAAAAAATCTCTTGGCTTCTCGACAGAAAGAGGAAGAAGTTTGAAAAGATGAGTGAAGAACAGAAGGAAGAGTTTGACCAAGAAAAACTAAATAATCCTTTTACCGATACCCGTATTCTTGCTGGAGATGAAGAAAAAGAAGTCAAGAAGATCATGGTAGGTATTGATATTGACGGGGAAGAACTTCTCCTGGCTAAAGAATTGGGAGATATAGATTTGGTCATTTCCCATCATCCACGAGGGAAAGCTCTTGCCGGACTGGATGATGTAATGGAGCTCCAAGCAGATCTTCTTCATGATTACGGAGTTCCTATTAACATAGCGGAAAAGCTTTCAAAGAAGCGAATTCAAGAAGTTTCTCGCGGGCTTGCTCCCGGAAATCATAACAGGGTAGTAGATACGGCAAACCTTTTGGGAATTCCTTTGATGTGTATACATACGCCCGCTGATAATCTTGTAGCAAAATTTGTAGAAGAAGAGATTAAAAAGAATAACCCTTTTTTGGTGGAAGATGTAATGAAAGCACTCAAAGGAATAGAAGAATATCGCAGGGCGATTGCCATAGGAATTGGTCCTAGGCTTTTTGCCGGCAAGGAAGAAGACAGAGTAGGGAAAATAGCGCTTACGGAGATTACGGGAGGCACGGAAGGGTCTTCTCACATCTATGAGCACCTTGCAAGGCAAGGAATAGGGACCGTTGTTGGAATGCATATTTCGGAAAAGAGTCGCGAGGAGGCTGAGAAGGCGCATATTAACGTAGTTATTGCGGGCCATATTTCTTCCGATTCTATCGGAATGAATCTTTTTCTTGATTTACTTGAAAAAGAAGGATTAAACATAGTCCCTTCTTCGGGGCTTATAAGGGTCTCAAGGCAAAAGTAATGCGTCTTTTCTTAGTAGAGCTTTTTCTTTTTTCGGTCACTTTACTCTTAGGAATTTTAGTTTCTTTTCGGCTTGATAAAGCTCTTGTGGTAGAAGGATCTGTCGCTCCGATGGGAGCGATTTTTTTATACTTTATACTGGCAACTCTATTTATTCTTTTTTTTATAAAGAAAGGAGGAGAAAGAAAAACTTTTTTCTTTCGTTTAGCATTTTATCTGGCTGTCTTTTTTGGAGGACTAATTACACTTTCTAGCTTTTTAGAAAATTATGCTTTTATTTTTCTCTTCCTCCTTCTTTTTATTTTTACCGTTAAGCCGATTATTTTAGTACACAATATTTGTATTATTATCGGCATTTCCGGGGTAGGCGCGATGGCCGGTCTTTCTTTCTTACCGCAACAGATTGCAATATTTATGGTTTTGCTCTCTTTTTATGATGTGATTGCGGTATACAAGACAAAACACATGATAAAAATGGCCAAAGAAATGATTGCTGCACGTTCTTTAATGGGGATGATTATCCCTTTTCATTTACGGGACTTTCTTTCAACAAGCAAGAAATTTTTTATTTTAGGAGGAGGAGACGTTATGATTCCGCTTATTTTTGCTGTTTCTTTTGTCCCTCAAAATAGTGTTTATCCTTTTGTTATTTTTCTTTTTTCAATTCTTGGTCTTTTCTTCTCTTTTCTTATTTTTATATCACTCTCACGTCCTATTCCCGCGTTACCCCCGATAGTACTTTTCCTTCTTTTGGGATATCTTTTTATTGAGCTTCAGGTTCTTTATCATATAGGTATCCTTTAGGCGATATCCGGATTTTCTCCAGTAATCTCTTGCGCCAATTCCGGAGATTACCGTAATGCGGTCTTTTTTGAATTCATCTTTTACTATTTTTTCTGCTCTTTTGATTAACTTTTTGCCGAGCCCTTTATGCTGAGGAGATGCTGCACCTTTATTCTTTATTAAGAGTTGTTGCCCGTAAGTGTGTATTTCTCTTATAACCCCTGAGCTTTTTAGTACCGAAAAAACTGAATCTTCTACCTTTCTTAATCTTAATATAGCAAAAAGCTTATTTCTGCTATCGTTTTCTATGCTGAGAAAAACCTCTTTTCCTTCTGACGCAAAATAATCTTCTCGGAAAATCTTTAGTTTCTCTTTCGGATTATATTCTCCCCTTACTTCTCTGCAACGGATACACTTACATCTCCAATTTTCTTTTTCGGCTTCTTTTATAATATTTTCCCTTAAGTTAGATATTTTTGAGCCTGCAATGATACTTTGTGAAGGAATGTCCCGAAAAAGCCTTTGTATTCTCACATAGCGCGGAATAAATTCTCTTTTTATCTTTTTGATTATCCCTACAAGTTCTTTATTAGTAAAAGCACGGTATTCCCCTTTTTGCCAAAGAGAGTATAGGGGAGCTTCTTTTAACACGGCGCAAGGGTATATCTTTAAAAAATCAGGGCGAAAAGATGAGTCTTCAAAGAGTTGTCGGAAGGTTTCAACGTCTTTTTTTACGCTACTTTGTGGAAGGTTGAGCATTACTTGATGACAAACCTTAAAACCGGTGTCTTTTAAAAGTTTTGTTGCTTTTTTTGTGTCTTCCACTTTGTGCCCTCTTTGATTGAAATCTAATACGTCATCAAAAAGTGACTGAATGCCAAGCTCAACCATGGTAACTCCCATGGAGCGCATCCTTTCAATCTCTTCTTTGGTGATAAAATCGGGCCTAGTCTCTACGGAAAGACAGATAATACGATGCTTTGCTTTCTCGTTTCTTTTTTGGGCTTCTGCTAGGTTTTTGCTGTTTCTTCTATTGCACGCGTCAAAGCATTTTTTGATAAAGCTTTCTTGGTATTTTTTAGGATAAAAAGACCACGTTCCTCCTATAACCCTTAATTCTATTTTATCCGTAGGATGCCCTGTCTTTTGTAAAGACGAGATCCTTGTTTTTACTTGTTCTTGAGGGTTATAACTATTTCTTACCGCACGCATTACGGCCGGCTCGTTCTGGAGATAGCTTTTCGGTACTCCTTCCTGAAACGGGCAGTAAAGACATCTCCCTGGACAAGGAAAGGGCTTGGTAAGAACAGATATGTTTACTACTCCGGACAGGGAGCGAACGGGCCTTGTTCTCAGCAAAGAAACCACTCGTTCGTCTCTTTTTTTATTTTTATGATAAACTTGAAGAAGGTCCGTATTGGTAGGAAAAGAGGCTTTATGCTTTTTGGCCACTTCTCTTTTTATCCGGTTTAGATCCTTTATATTGGTCGCCTCTTCTTCAATTATTTTTTTAATTATTTCTTTTTCGATGCTCATATGAAAAAAAAGGAAGCAAAATTTTTAATGGAAAGGCTGCGGGAAGATTATAACTCTTTAGCCCCTTCTTTTTCAAGGACTCGCGATTCTCTGTGGCCGGAACTAAAGTTCCTTTTTGATCGTGCGCGGTCGGGAGAAAAAGTACTGGACTTGGGTTGCGGAAATGGGCGTTTTTCTCAGTATCTTGAAGAAAGCGATTATGTAGGAGTTGACTTTTCGGATAAGATGATTGAGGAAGCGAAAGCACGTTTCCCGAAAGAAAAGTTCTTAGTGGCCGATGCTCTTTCTCTTCCCTTTTCTGAAAACTCTTTTCATAAAGTGTACAGCATTGCTCTTATTCATCACGTGCCTTGTGATGATTACAGGTTACAAGTTTTCAAGGAGATTAAAAGAGTTCTAAAGCCGGGAGGTTATACTTTTATTACTGCTTGGAATATAGAAAAGGGATTTCTTTTTTATTTAAAAAATATTTTTTGCAAACCTTTTGGCGCTCGTGATACTTTTTTAAAAAGGGAGAAATATTATTATATTTTTCGCAAAGAAGAGCTTTCTTTGCTGGCAACAAAGGCAGGCTTTAAAGTAATGGAAGAGGGTGTTGTAAAAACTAAAGGTAGAAATAATTTTTATCTTATTGCTTTTAAAGAAAATTCTTCTGTTTGACAAAAATAATTGTTTGTGTTATTAGGTAATAAACTTACTACAAAGGAGGGTTTGTCATGGACCCCGTATCGGTGATTGTGAATTTTAAAAAGGATCACCCGGACAAAGCAAAAGCTTGGGAGGAAGTACTTGAAGACCTGTCAAAAGAAAAACTGGAGGCGATACTTAAAGCTCCCGAATGGGAGTTCCGGGCAATTGCCAACATCTTAAAAGGTGTGGCGAAATAAGAAAAAAAATAAATAAAAAGGCGGATAGTTCCGCCTTATTTTTTTAGTTATTATTGACAAAATGGTTTAAAAATGTAAGATGAAACTATGACGGAAAAAGCCAAAAAAGACGGATTGCTTCTAATGTGCTGTAGTGCACATGGCATTATTTCCGTTACCTTTTTTAGTACTAATTTCGGGGAGAGTTAGGAAAAATTTAAAACAACATAGAATCAAATCTCCCCCGCTACAAGGGGATTATTTAATTATATGGGAGACAAAAAATATTATTTAACCAAAGAAGGGCTGGAAAAGATTAAAAAAGATCATGAAAGCTTGCGAGAAGAAAGAAAAAGAAAATTAAAAGAGGAAACTCCGGATGTTTTTCATTCCGAAGACATTAATCCGGAATATCTCTCTTTCCAAAAAGAGTTAAATCTTCTAGAATCGAAAATATCTAAACTGGAAGAAGTTTTGCATAGTGCGGAGATAATTAAGCCTCCTCGAAAAGACTCTAAAGAAGTGCAGCTTGGCGCTACCGTAACCGTTCAAGTAGGAAAAAGGGTGGACGAATTTGTTTTAGTTGGTACAATGGAAGCGGATCCTTCTTACGGAAAAATTTCCAACGAGTCACCTGTGGGATGTGCTCTTTTAGGGCGCAAAGAAGGAGAGGAAGTAACAGTTTCTTCGAAGGTAGGAGTTGTTTATAAGATTAAAAAGGTTAGTTATAAATGAAGGAAGTATTTAATTTTTTGGTTAATATAGGAAAACTCAAGGGAAGAGAAAGAAGGGGGTGGGTTTTTCACAAAATTAAGAACGCAGAAACAACAGCGGAACACTCATTTCACATTGCTTTCCTGGTTTGGGTTATAGGAAAGAAGAAGAAAAATATTGACATGGAAAGGGCAATAAAAATGGCGCTTGCACATGATATATGTGAGGTTTACTCTCCGGATTTTACTTCTTATGATGCGGTAGCAATTGACGAAAATAAAGAAATTACGAAAGAAAATTTTAAAGAATTACGCCCCAAGAAAGGAAGACCTATATTCAAGCAAAGAGCGAAAATGGAAAAAATAAAGAAAGAGTTGGAGGAGGAAGGAATGGGAGAGCTTTTAAAAAGCCTCGATAAAGAATTGAAGGAAGAGCTTTATGATATCTGGAAAGAATACGAAGTGGGGGAAACATTAGAAAGTAGACTTGTTAGGCAAGCAGATAAAGTCATTAACCTTTTTCAGGGGATGGAGTATCACAAAAAGCAAAAAGACATAGAGTATGATCTTTGGATACAAAGAGCGAAAGAGACTATTGATGATCCTCATTTATTAGAACTCTTAAAAGAAATAGAGGAAGATATTGAGATATAAGTTTTATGTTAAAACCGAACAACTTAATTGTTAAACTTATAGGGATCAATTTTTTTGTTAATGCGGGATGGGGGCTTATTGCTCCCATTTTTGCAATTTATGTTACCGAGCAGGTACAAGGAGGATCAATAGAGATGGTCGGTTTTGCGGTAGGAATACACTGGATTGTAAAATCTGCAATCCAGCCTTTTGTTGCTTATAAAATGGATGTAGTAAAGGGAGAGTATGATGATATTGCTTTTCTTATGTGGGGAATGGTTATTTTTTCTTTTATCGCCATCTTGTATGTTTTTGTTACGGATATGTGGCAAATATTTATTTTAGAAACGATAAGAGGGATGGCGCTTGCCCTGGTCTTTCCCGCTTGGAGCGGAATCTTTACCCGTCATATTGACAGGGAGTGGGAAGCATATACTTGGAGCCTGACTAGTACGGGGATGGGATTTGCCGTGGGATTTGCCGCTGCTTTTGGAGGTATAATAGCTTCGCTTATCGGTTTTAATATGGTATTTGTTTTCGTTTCTTTGATGGGAGTTATCTCTACCATTCTCATCTATATAGTAAAAAAAGACCCCTGGATTTATGGGGTCAAAAAAGAAGGAAACGTTATTAAAGAGAGTTGATTTTTTCTATAATACGAGAAAAGGTTTCCGGTCTTTTCTCCGCTATTTGAGCAAGAACTTTTCTATCAAGTGCAATATTCTTATCGTGAAGGTTTTTTATAAAAGCGCTGTAAGTTGTATTGTTTTTTCTGCAAGCTGCATTTATTTTATTGTTCCAGAGTTTTCTCATTTCTCTCTTTTTAGTTCTTCTGTCTCTGTAAGAATAACTCCAAGCCTTCATTAGTGCTTCTTTTGCTGCTTTGAACTTAGACTTTCTTCCCCAACGAAAACCTTTTGTGTGCTTTAAAAGGTTTTTTCTTTTTTTATGGGCAGTTTTACCTCTTTTTATGCGTGACATGCTTATCTTTTTAAAAGCTTTTTAATTTTTTTTGTTTCTTCTTTACTCATTTCTACCAAGCGTCGCAATCTGCGTCTTTTATCTCCAGTGCTTTTTGCACGGTAATGCATTTGCCCCGTAGCACGACGCATTACTTTTCCGTTTTTAGTAATTTTAAACCTTTTTATTATTGATTTTCTTGTTTTTGCCTTCATTTTTTTGTAAAGGTGACTGTTATTCCGCGAGGTTCTTTACTAATATCTTTTTCTATCTTTATCTCTCTTTTCCCTTGAATCATTTCCAGGAATTTTTTTACCTTTTCTCTTCCTACATCTTCTAAAGCTTTTTGTCTTCCTTTTAGGGGGAGAATAACTCTTACGGCTTCACCTTCGTTTAAAAATTTTTCCGCTGATTTTACCCTTATCTCCATATCATGATCGGAGATGGAAAAGCCCAGTCTTATTGATTTGATTTGTGACTTTTTTTCTTTATCTTGTTTCTTTTTCTTTTTCTTCTCTTTGTAAGAGTATTTTCCGTAATCAATTATTTTGCATACGGGAGGAGTTACGTTGTCTGTCATTTGGACAAGATCAAGACCCTTTTCTTTGGCAATGCGCAGAGCTTCTTCAATAGGTATCACTCCAAAATGTTCTCCTTCTTCAGCAACCACTCTTACTTCTTTTGCCCTTATTTCATTATTGGTTGGTATTTTTTTATTTTTCAATTTTTGTTTATTTTTGTGGAGATGGGGGGATTGATCCCCCGTCCAAGAAGTTGGCCAAAATAATTCTACAAGCTTATCTTGATTTTTGTTAAGGATAAAAAATTTAAATCAAGCAAAACTTTTTTATCCCGAGCCTTTTCTTTTCGGAATTATCAAGAGAGGCTCTTTTCTTGATAACCCTATCCTCATATATGACACCCTTTTTACCTATGAGGAATCGGTAAAGGGATGCCCACATTAAGCTACTGCCAATGCGGGTTCTTCTTCAAATAAGTTGGCACTTATTTTGTGAAAGCAAGTTTTACGAGATTGCTCTCGGCTTGCATTATTTTGTTCAAGGTTCTCGTCGAAACGGTTCATCCCCGTATTTTTAACTTTCCTAGTATACACAAAAAAAGCAATTCGGTCAATAGATTGTACTGGTCCATATGTTATGATACACCTTGAGGTCCTTTAAAAACTATGAAAGGAAGGTATTCTGGAAGACATATGACAGTGTACGGATATGTTCTGCCAAGAACAAGGTCTATCGCCCACTCTGCCTTCTTGGCAGAATCATTGACAGAGAGGGCAAAACAAAGATTAAAGATACTCGATTGGCACAAGGCCCATGGAGAAAACGTATCTTTAACGGCCAGGAGATTTGGTCTGGGAAGGTCGACTGTTACAAGGTGGGTAAAGAAAATGAACCGCTATGGAGTAATCGGGTTAAACGATCGCTCTACTCGCCCCAAAAAGACAAGAGTTCCCACGACACCTTCCTGTACCGTTCTGAGAATTACAGAGCTCAGAAATAAGTATCCTTGCTGGTCAAAGTACAAGATATCCTCTCTTCTTAAAAAAGAAGGGATAACTGTTTCAGAGAGTACCGTAGGAAGGGTTTTAAAGAGGAGAGGGCTGATAGACAGGAAAACATCAAAGAGAAGGAGAAAAGCTGCTCTTTCTCCGAAAAAAAGGTTCCCCCGCGGGCTTAAAATAGCCTCTCCGGGAGATCTTCTACAGATAGATACAAAGTGCATCGTACTTGTCGGAGGAAAAAGATTTTACCAGTTTACCGCCATTGATGTACTAACTAAATTAAGAGTATTGAGGGTCTATCCTTCCGAATCTTCAAGGAACGGAGCGAAGTTCTTAAGAGAAGTTCTTTTCTCTCTCCCTTTCAAGATAAAAGCAGTACAAACAGATAATGGATCTTCTTTTTTAAAGGACTTTGAAAAGCTCTGCAAAGATCTGAATATCACGCACTACTTTACCCATTCTTACAGCCCCAAGGAGAATACTTACGTTGAGAGGTCTCATGGCTCTGACGAGAGGGAATTTTACAGACAAGGAAATGTTTCCTGTATCTTGCCGGAAATGCAAAAAAATATAAAAGTGTGGGAGAATATTTGGAATAATATTCGCCCTCATGAAGCTCTTAGATATCTCACTCCTTATGAATATTATCTTAAGCTTCAAAGGGTCAAATTACCAACCAAAGACGTAATTATTTTACAGACCTAAAGTGTATCACAAGTATCTGAACCTAGACATATATCTACTTCTCAAAAGACTCCCCGTGTCCCGGATATATAATAACACCGGAAGGAATTTCTTTTCTGATTCTTTC
>PUMP01000065.1 GCA_003551425.1 Candidatus Nealsoniibacteriota bacterium
AAGTGCCGTGGGAGAGACTCGAACTCTCACTCTCGTAAAGAGAACTGGCTCCTAAAGCCAGCGCGTCTACCAATTCCGCCACCACGGCCTTAAATAACTTATAATACAATCTTCCCGTTTTGGCAATCCTATAAAAACAACCTCGTTACAACAAACGAGGTTGTTTCATGTAGGTTTAATAGGCGTATTAAATTCCTACGACCATCCTAGCAATTTGCGGAATCGCCCAAGCAAAAGAGGCTACAACAAGACCGATCAGCGCATAGAGAATATAATTTCTTCCTGCCGTTACCTTGGTTTCCTCGCCGGCAGCAGTTAGGAAGTTGTAGGCACCAACCAAAATGAAAAGCACCACTAAAGCCATCAAAAGCGCAAACGCTATAGTGGCAACATAATTGATTGCGCTAAACACGCAGCACAGAGAGCCGATCACTCCTTCATCATCCGGATACATCTCCTCAAAGAGAGCTGTTTCTCCGGGATCCGGGCATTCATCTATTCCGGTGTTTGCTCTAATTATACAGCTTGTCGGCGCATCATCAATTGCCTCCGCAGAACCAACAAATCCAAACATGGAAATTATCATTACGGCTCCGAGAGTTAATACAAAAAACTTTTTCATGTTTTTTTTATTATTTTCAAACATCGACCTTTGTGTTCTTTTATCATTATACACCTAAAACCATAAGAATGAAAGGCATAACCGCCCGCGCAAGCAATATTATCACAAAACCGATTACGGTATACAAAAGTATTCTTTGTCCTGTCTGCACTCGCTCCGTAACCCCTGCGGAGGTCATAATATAAAACGCTCCCAGCAGTACAAACGGCGGAGCGAGAATTATACCAATCCAGAAAATAAGATTGGTAAAAGACTCAATTATCTCTTCAAAACTATCGTGCGCCAAAGGGTTTTCCAATATAAATTCATTGTTTCCAAAAACCAGCAAAGGAAAAGCAAGGGAAAGCGCTATTAGTAATATAAATATTTTTTTATTCATGTTTTTTTAAATAGAATAACGTAATGATAAGGCAAAACGTCAAACTCTTTATCTGTTTTAAAGCTTGCCTTTAAAGCAATATTTTTAACCTCTTCGGGCAAAGCTTTTTGCTTGATGCCGACAACCTCTCCCTTCTTCCAGTCAACAATAAGCAATTCTCCTTCTTTACGCAAAACGCGGTAAGCCTCTTTGATGATCTTTTCTTTGTCTTCCACTTGAAAAAGAAGATTGGCGACAATCACCAAGTCAATAAACTCTTCTTTTAAATCTACTCCTTTTTCTATATCAGAAAGGACAAGACGTACGTTATATATCTTTTCCGCTTCCAGTTTTCTTTTTAAAACGGAAAGGGACTTTTCTGAAAGATCGATTGCATAAATTTTACCATTTTTTACTTTCTTGGCAACAGAAATGGTGAAACCTCCCGATCCACATCCGAAATCGGCAACGCTCGCGCCTTCTTTTATTTCAATATTGTTTATGATTTTCTCAGGGGTTATAGGCATATAATAGAAGCCAGCTTATCTCCTTTGTCCATCTTCATTAATCTTACTCCTTGCGTTATGCGCGACTGCTCGGGGATAGCTTTAAGCTCTATCCTTATTATCTTCCCTTTCCGCGAGATAGCCATCAGATCGCCTTTATCAGAAAAAATGGTCCTCAGAGAGATAATGTTTCCCACTTTCTCCGCGTTCTTTATTGTTTTTACTCCCGCTCCTCCTCGGCGTTGCGGACGATAATTTTTTACTTTTATTCTCTTCCCGTATCCGTTCTCCGTCATAAAGAGAATTTGAGCCTCCTTTACTTCCGCTTTCCCAATTATCGCCATGTCGGCAACGCTATCGCCCCCTTTTAAATCTATTCCCTTAACACCGCTGGCTTGTCTTCCCATATTACGCACATCTTTTTCTCCGAACCTGATGAGCTTTCCTTTTTTGGTGCCGATAACTATCTCTCCATCACCATCGGTCTTGCTTACCCGGCAAACTTCGTCTTTTCCCTTTAGGGTAATGGCGATAAGCCCGGAGCGGCGTATATTGACAAACTCCTTAAGCGAGGTTTTCTTGATTAATCCCTTTTTGGTGACTATTACAAGATTCTTCTTCTCCGTCGTCTCCTCCTTTCCAAGAGGAATCACGGCAAGAACCTTTTCCTCGGAAGATATTTCCAGGAAGTTCAAAAGCCCTCTTCCCCGGGTCGCTCTCGCTCCTTCGGGAACTTGATAAACCGGCACTCGGAAAACCTTTCCGTTGTCGGTGAAAAACAAAAGAAAGTCATGCGTCATCGCTTCAATAAAGTGATCTACAACATCATCGTTTCCCGTTTTCATTCCGAGCATTCCTTTTCCACCTTTCTTTTGCGACTTGTAAGTAGAAGGATTCACTCTTTTTATGTACCCGCCTTGCGTGATGGTAATTATCGTTTCTTCTTGCGGGATCAAGTCCAAGTCGTCGGTTTTTTTCAGTCCTTGGTCATGCACCTTCGTCCTTCTTTCATCCCCGAACATCTCCTTCATCTCTAAAAGCTCCTTCTTTACAACTTCTTTTATCTTCTTTTTACTGTTTAAAATAGCGGTAAGCTCTTTTATAAGAGCCCTTTTTTCTTTAAGCTCCTGCTCTATCTCTTCGCGCTCCATTTTGGCAAGCTTATGGAGGCGCATCTCCAAGATCGCCGCTGCTTGGACTTCAGTAAACTCAAACTTTTTAATAAGGTTTTTTCTGGCGTCATCCTTGCTCTCCGATTTTTTAATAATCTTTATCACTTCATCAATATGAGACAGAGCCTTATAGAGCCCTTCCAGAATATGAGCTCTCTCTTGCGCCTTGTTTAAGTCAAACCTGGTCCTTCTTGTTATCACCTCTTTACGGTGTCCGATATAATACTGAAGAAGTTCGGCAAGCCCCATGACACGAGGCTGGATGCCGTCGACAAGAGACAGTAAGTTCAAGTGAAAGACCTCTTGCAGGGAAGAGAAGTTATAAAGGCGGTTTAATATTTTCTTAGGATAAGCGCTGGTCTTTAAGTCCAGAACTATGCGCATTCCTTCCCTGTCCGATTCATCCCTTATATCCTTAATCCCTTCTAACTTTTTATCTTGCACCAGTTTTGCAAAATCCTCCACCAGCTTTGCCTTCCTGACCCGGTAAGGAATCTCCGTGATAATAATTTGTGATTTTCCTTTTTCTTCCAATATATCGGCCTTTCCCCGAATTGTAATCGAACCTCTTCCTTTAGAGTAGGCGGCAATAATCTCCTCTTTATTATATATCTCACCTCCTGTCGGAAAATCCGGTCCTTTTATGTATTCGAAAAGATCTTCCGTGTCCGCTTTCGGGTTATCAATAAGATGAACTGTTGCATCCACAACTTCCGACAAGTTGTGTGGAGGAATGTTCGTTGCCATTCCCACGGCGATACCAAGAGATCCGTTAAGAAGAAGTTGGGGAACGGGAGAGGGTAGAACCGTAGGTTCCTTCCTTGTCCCGTCGTAGTTAGCGATAAACTCCACCGTATCTTTTTGTATATCCTGAAGCATCGCCTCACCAATCCTCGAGAGCCGCGCCTCCGTATATCTTGGAGCAGCTGGAGGATCGTTGTCCACCGATCCAAAGTTTCCTTGCCCTTGCACTAGTGGATAGCGCATGGAAAAGTCCTGCGCCATAAGTACCAGAGAGTTATAAACCGCCATATCCCCGTGCGGATGATAGCGAGCAAGAGCGGTACCTACAACGTTCGCCGACTTTCTGTATCTGGCGTTATGCAAGATTCCATCTTCTTTCATGGTATAAAGTATTCTGCGATGCACCGGCTTTAACCCGTCACGCACATCGGGAAGTGCACGCCCCACGATAACGGACATTGCATAGTCTATATAAGACTCGCGCATCTCTTGCGAGATGTTGGATGCCTTAACGTAGCCAATATCGTAATTTTCTTCGTCTTTCTTTTTTCTCGTCATTTTTTAGATGCTTTTTTAGATTGTGGAACAAGCGGAACTACTCTCATCTCCTCTCCGGAAACATTTTGCTTTGCCGCAGAAAACTTTTCTACCGCATCCACGTTTTTTTCTCCTATCACTTTTAAAAAAGATGAAAGCTCGTCCAGTTTTATCTTCAATCCCGGGATACTGTAGTGCATCGGTATAACCGTCCTTGGCTCAATCTGCCCTATTATTTTTGCCGCCTCCTTGGCATCAACGGTATAAACTCCCCCGACAGGGATCATAAGAACATCCACTTCTCCTATCTCCTCCAACTGCTTACTGGTAAGCTCGGATTGTCCGAAATCACCAAGGTGGCACAACCTGACTTCTTCCGTGGTTATGGTATATATGGTATTTAGCCCCCTGTCTTCTCCTTTTTTGTTGTCATGAAAAGAATCAATCCCGCGAATAAAAACATCGCGAAGCTCGTACTCGCCCGGACCGTCTATCACAAAAGGGTCTTTTTGGATTGCTTTACGGTTTGAGTGATCTTGGTGCTCGTGAGTCACAAGCACAATATCCGCTTCCAGCTTGGGAAGCTTTAATCCTATATCCTCACTAAAAGGATCTATCACTAAAGAGATCCATTGCTTTGACCTTTTTTGTGCCTGCAAAGTGATCTTAAAACACGATTGTCCGTACCATATAATATGCATATTATCAATATTAGCACCCCTCTTGAAAAATTTCAAGAAATAATGTAAGCTTAAGAATTGTTATGAAACAAGAATTAAAAGAAAAAAACCTACTTGAGATCCCCAGAGAGGGAGATACTGTAGACGCTCCGATAGTCGGAAAAGGGCGTGCTGCAGCTTTTGTTGATTTAGGCGCTTTTGGCACGGGAATAATCTACGGACAAGAGTTCCAGCAATCAAAAGACGAACTAAAAGATTTAAATGACGGAGATATTGTAACCGTAAAAATAATCGGACTGGAAACGGAGGACGGTTATGTAGAGTGCTCCCGCATTCAGGCACAAAAAGAAAAGGCTTGGGGCACATTGCAAAAGAAAAAAGAAGACGAAGAAACGCTTATCGTAAAAATAGAAGGAGCGAACAAAGGGGGCTTGCTTGCAAAGATTTCCGGCATTCCTTCTTTTATTCCTTCCTCACAGCTTTCTTCGGAAAACTATCCAAGAGTTGAAGGTGGCGATACCTCTAAAATATTAAAAGAGCTGCAAAAGCTTGTCGGAAAAGAGATAGAAGTAAAGATTCTTGACCTGTCAAAAGAAGGAGAAAAAATCATTCTTTCTGAAAAAACAAAAGAAACGGAAGAAACGCAAAGCTCCTTAAAAAGCCACAGTGAAGGCGATATTGTAGAAGGAGAAATAACGGGAATCGTCGATTTCGGTGCCTTTGTACGTTTCGGAGAAGGAGTAGAAGGGCTTATTCATATCTCCGAGATGAATTGGAGCCTGGTAGAAGACCCTCGTGAAGTTCTAAAAGAAGGAGAAAAAGTAAAGGCAAAAATAATTAAGATTGATAACGGAAAAGTATTTCTTTCTCTTAAGGCGCTAAAAGAAGATCCTTGGAAAGAAGTGGAGAAGAATTATAAGAGCGGTGATATTATTGAAGGGACGGTCACTAAATTCATTTCCTTTGGAGCTTTTGTAGAGATTGAGTCCGGCATCCAAGGGCTTTGCCATATTTCCGAGTTCCAAACAAGAGAAAAAATGGAAGAAGTGTTAGAGATAGGAAAAAGCTACAAGTTCAAAGTGCTTTCCGTTAATGCGGAAGAGCATCGTCTCGGACTAAGGCCTGTCGAAAAATAACTTTGTCCGGTTAAAAATAAAAGGCTCGGATTATGCCGAGTTTTTTTATTGGCTATCGTGTGTGTCCTTGGCAGGACTCGAACCTGCAACCTACTCCTTAGGAGGGAGTCGCTCTGTCCGGTTGAGCTACAAGGACAACTTTCTGGGGCGACCGACGGGACTCGAACCCGCATGATCTCGGACCACAACCGAGTGCTTTGCCATTAAGCTACGGCCGCCATACCCTTGCCTCCCCGGCAGGACTCGAACCTGCAACCTACAGCTTAGAAGGCTGTTGCTCTATCCGGTTGAGCTACGGGGAGATAAGTTGCATTATAGTAGAAAAAGGGGCTTGAGTCAAACTTTTTTCCTTGAAATCGTACGTCTTTATGATATCCTATAATACACTTTAATTAACATCAACAATGAAAAAAACAACCAAAATTTTAAGCAAAAACATCGTTTCTTTCGTATTATTCCTGCTTGTTGTCGCTCTTCTTTTCGGCGTCATAGCATCGGAATCACTACAACAACCGGAACAAATAAGCTTAAGCAAGCTGGCAAATCAAATAAATGAAGAAGAAGTGGAGAAAATCACGGTAACAGGGACAAAAATAGACGTTTTTTATGAAGATGAAAGCAGGGCAATCGCAAGAAAGGAAGAAGGAGCGGAATTCATTCCTTCCATGGAAAGCTGGGGAGCTGATATCTCCAAGATAAGAAAATTGGATGTAGACTACAAAGATGAGCAAGACTGGTCTCCTCTGATCACCTTAATGATCATATCCATTCCTCTTCTTGTCATCTTCTTTGTCTTCCGTTCCATTTTCAAGCAAGCAAAAGGCGGAGCGATGCAGGCTTTTGACTTCTCCAAGGCAAAAGCAAGGCTTGTCGGAGAAAAAGG
>PUMP01000034.1 GCA_003551425.1 Candidatus Nealsoniibacteriota bacterium
CTTCTTCCTTTTCGGAAACCTCATTTTCTTTGGTATCTTCGGAAGGAGCTTCTTCCTTTTCGGAAACCTCATTTTCTTTGGTATCTTCGGAAGGAACTTCTTTCTTCTCAGGAGACTCCTTTTCTTTTGATTCTTCAAGATTATCTTTGCCCTTTTTTGAGCTATCAACCGAAATCTTTTTATCTATAATAATTCCTTTTTTAATTAAAAGATTATGGACAACATCAGACGGTTGAGCCCCCTTCTCCATCCACTCTAGAACCTTTTCTTTTTTAATGCTACATTCTTTTGTCTTCGGGTTATAGTAACCAACATCAACAATAAACCTTCCGCTAGAAGGTGGTTTATTCTTATCAGTAACTACAATTTTGTAGAAAGGTTGTCTTTTCCTTCCTGTACGAAAAAATCTTATTCTTAACATAATTATTTGATTTCTAGGTTTTTAATCTTCTTTTTTAATTTCTAACCAACTCTTCTTTTGAAGGGCGTCTTTCGCCGCTGCTTCTTCTGCTTCTTTCTTGGACCATCCTTCCCCCTTTCCAAGAAATTGTTCTTCCAAATATACTCCTACTAAAAAATGTCTTTCATGATCCGGGCCCTTCTCTTCCATTACTTTATATAAGGGAGTAATTCCTGTTTCTTCCTGTGATCTTTCCTGAAGTTCAGATTTAGGGTCCTTATAGAGTTCCAGCTCTATGATCCGTGGTAGCTCACTGATTAATTCTTTTTCGATAATTGACGCCACTTTCTCATATCCACTATCAAGGTAAAGCGCTCCAATAAAAGCTTCAAAAGTATCCGCTAAAATATATAGTCTTGCCTTGCCATTCCCTCTTTTTTCTCCCTTTGAAAGGAGAAGGTAGTCATAAAAACCCAGTCTCTCTGCCGCATCACCTATTACTTTTGAATTGACCAGAGCCGCTCTCCAGTTCGTAAGCTCTCCCTCACTTCTTTGCGGATAATTCTTATAAAGATATTCCGTTACTACAAGCTCTAACACCGCATCGCCCAAAAACTCCAGTCTCTCGTTCTGCCCAAGATAAAAATCAGGGTTTTCATTTAAATAAGAACGATGACAGAAGGCTTGAATTAAAAGGTTCTTGTCTTTAAAACTTACACCTATCTTCTTCTCCATCTCGGCAAACTTTTCCTCCATTTTTTTAACTGTTATTAATATTTTCTTCTTTTATCTCCTTGTAAACCGTTCCCAATACTCCGTTTACAAACTTTCCGGAGCTACTGCCTCCAAACTTTTTCGCCAACTCAATCGCTTCATTGATAGCAACCTTGGGAGGAACTTCTTTCTCTTCTCCGTAAATTAATTCATAAAGACCGATTCGCAAAACATTTTTATCTATAATGGTAATTTTTTCCAGCGGCCAGTCCGGAGCAGCGGCATCAATAATATTATTAAGCTCTTCTATATTATTGACTACTCCCTCCATGATGCTGCGAGCAAAATCTTCTTCTTTGTCTTTTTTGCCAAACTCATTCATATTTCTGTCTAAAATATCTTTCCATTCTCTCTTATCGCTCGAAAAAAAGTCCCACTCGTAGAGAGACTGAAGAACAATTGATCGCGCCAAGTGTCTAGAAGACATGTAGTTTTATTATTCTTTAGATAATCCTTCCATTGAAAGGGGTTTTTTCTTCTCCTCCTTCTCCTTGGCCTTTGTTTCCTTTTGATCTTTCTCCTTTTTTAGTGTATCTATCACTTCCTTTCCTTTATAAAAACCGCAGGATTTACAAACCGCATGCATAATCTTTTTTTCCTTGCACTGCGGGCACTCCGTAAGAGAAGGCTTTTCCAAATGAATGTGCATTCTTCTTTTATTTCTTCTGGATTTTGTATGTCTTTTTTTCGGTACAGCCATAATAAATCTTAATAAAGTAATAACGCATGATACCAAAAAAGCAAAAAATAATCAAGGGCTAGTGAGTGCGAAATGACTTGCGATGGAGAAAGCATGGTCCGTGTTTTTTTATCATCTCTTTATGTTTTTTTGTTCCGTACCCTTTATTTACCGCAAACTCATACTGAGGATAATCTTTGTGATAATTTCGCATCATTCTGTCTCTTTTTACCTTTGCGATAATCGAAGCAACCGCACATTCCGGCACTTTTTCATCGGCTTTTACTATTGATTTTTGCTCTATGGGAACATCTATTTTGAAATTACCATCAATTATAAGAAGGGATTCTTTTAAATTTAAGTTGCGTAAAGCCCTTTTCATCGCCAATTTCGTGGCCTCCAAAATGTTGATTTTATCTATATTTTTTGCAGAAACCACTCCCATTCCCCACTTTAAACCGTCAAGATCCATGATTTTCTTATAGATCAATTCTCTTTGTTTCTCGGAATATTTCTTACTGTCTTTAAAGGAAATATCAGGACTCTTGTCGAAAAAAACAGCGGCGGCAACAACCGGCCCAGCCAAAGGCCCTCTTCCCGCTTCGTCAAGGCCGATTATTTTTAATGTCTTTTCTTTTTCTCTCATATCTTATAGAATAACGTTAAACGCTTTAAATTACCAGAAATAAAAGATGGCTTCAAAAACAAATTTTACACACTTACACGTACACTCCCACTACAGTATCTTGGATGGGCTTCCTAAAATAGGAGAGCTTCTAGATAATGTAAAAGAAAAAGGAATGGACTCCGTGGCTCTTACCGATCACGGAGTTCTTTACGGGGCTGTAGAATTTTACAAAGAAGCAAAGAAAAGAAATATCAAACCCATCATAGGCTCGGAGATCTATATGGCAATAAACAGCTTGCACGGAAAAACGCCAAACGTGGATAATAGTTCATACCACTTTATCCTTCTTGTAAAAAACGATAAAGGTTATCGTAATTTAGTAAAAATCATCACAAAAGCACATCTTGACGGCTTTTATTACAAACCCCGTATCGACGAAGACTTCCTTAAAGATCACAGCAAAGGTCTTATTGCCCTTTCTGCATGCCTGAAAGGAAAAATACCCAGACTGATTCTTTCCGATAAGAAAGAAGAAGCAAAAGAATTGGCCCTTTACTACCAAAAACTTTTCGGAAAAGATAACTTTTATTTGGAGATCCAGCACCACCCAAATATTGAAGAGCAAGAAAAAGCAAACAAAGAGATAATAAATATTTCCAAAGAAAACGGCATCCCTCTTGTTGCAACTTGTGATGTTCATTACTTACATCCCGAAGACGCGGAAACGCAAGACATCTTAATGTCTATTAATACCGGCTCTAATGTCAACGACCCGGAAAGGCTTACCATGATAGAAGATGATTTTTCTTTACGTCCTCCCGAAGAAATGGAGAAAATTTTCAAAGAAACTCCGGACGCGTTAAAGAATACGGAAAAGATTAAAGATCTGTGTAATTTTGAATTTAACCTTGAAGAAACAATACTTCCCGATTTTCCGCTTCCCGAAGGGAAAACATCGGATAAAGAATTGGAAGATCTTTGCTTTAAAGGGGTGGAAAAAAGATATCCTAAGAAAGATAAGACGTTAATAAAAGAAAGACTGGAAGAAGAAATGAACGTTATTACGGAAGCAAATCTTTCTTCTTATTTTTTAATTGTGCAAGATTTCGTAAACTGGGCAAAAGAAAATAATATTGTTGTAGGCCCGGGACGAGGAAGCGCAGGAGGGTCTATTATCGCTTATCTTCTTGGAATAACCAATATTGATCCCTTACACTATGATCTTATCTTTGAGAGATTTCTTAACCCGGGAAGAGCAAAGGTTTCCCTTCCCGATATTGACCTCGATTTTGCCGATAGAAGGCGTGATGAAGTGATTGGATACATTGCGGAAAAATACGGAAAAGATAAAGTTTCACAGATAGTAACATTTGGTACTATGGCCGCTAGGGCAGCAATACGTGATACCGGAAGAGCTCTTGGCTATTCTTATTCTTATTGCGATAAAATAGCCAAGATTATTCCATTTGGTTCAACGTTAGAAGAAACCAGAGAGGAAAGCTCCGAGTTCAGAAAAATATACGACACGGACAAAGACGCAAAAACCCTTGTTGATCATGCAAAAAGACTGGAGGGAGTAATAAGACACGCTTCAACCCACGCCTGTGGAGTAGTGATTTCCAATGAGCCTCTCTCCAACGTTGTCCCCTTGCAACACCCCACACAAAACGAAGAAACTATAGTTACGCAATACGAAATGAACGCTATAGAGGACTTGGGACTTTTAAAGATGGATCTTTTAGGCCTTAAGAATCTGACCATTATTGAGGATACTTTAAAGAAGATATACGCAATACACGGAAAAAAAGTTGATATAGAAAACATTCCCTTAAATGATAAGAAATCATTTAGTCTGCTTCAGGAAGGAAAGACCGTAGGAGTGTTCCAGCTTGAATCCGGAGGAATGCAGAGATATTTAAAACAGCTCCAGCCGTCAAATATTGAAGAGGTTATCGCGATGGTTTCTCTCTACAGGCCCGGACCAATGAAGTTTATTCCCGAGTATATCAACAGAAAACAAGGGAAAGAAGAAATAACTTATCTTCATCCCAGCCTTAAACCGATCCTGGAGCCAACATACGGAGTTTGCGTATATCAAGAACAGGTAATGAGAATTGCGCGCGATCTTGCCGGTTATTCTTTAGCTGAAGCAGATATCTTACGTAAGGCGATAGGAAAGAAAATTCAAAAACTTCTACAGGGTGAAAAAAAGAAATTTATAGAAGGAATAGAAAATAACGGAATAGATAAAGAGGTGGGAGAAAAGTTATGGAGCTGGATAGAGCCTTTCGCCCAATACTCTTTCAATAAGAGCCATGCCGCAGCTTACGCACAAGTTGCTTACCAAACCGCATATTTGAAATCTCACTATCCCAAAGAATTCATGTCTTCCCTTCTTACCGCCGATCAAAAAGACACGGAAAGAATCGGTTTCCTTATAAACGACTGTAAAAAAATGAATATTGAAGTTCTCCCTCCGGATATTAACGAAAGCTTTATCGGCTTTGGAGTTGTTCCCGAAAAACCACAAATAAGGTTTGGTCTTTCCGCTATAAAAAACGTGGGAGTAAATTTTGTTGAAGAAATAGTAAAGGAAAGAAAGAAAAACGGAGCCTTCCTTTCCCTTGATGATTTCTTGTCACGCATAGAATCAAATAGCCTAAATCGAAAATCAATGGAAAGCATGGTAAAAGCCGGAGTTTTTGACAGGTTTAAAGAAAGAAACGAGTTATTGCACAACATGGAGCTTATCCTAGAATACGTGCGTGAAAAAAAGAAGAATAAAAATAACGGCCAGTCAGGGCTTTTTGACATGAAAAAGACGCCTGACTTAAAATTAGAAAAAGCCCCTCCGATAAAAGAAGAAGAGAAATTAAAATGGGAAAAAGAGTTGCTCGGCCTTTTTATTACCGGACATCCTCTTGAATATTTGCAAGAAAAAATTAACGGCGGAGGGATCACCATTGAAAAGGCAAAAAGGCAAGCTTCCGATACAAAAGTACGCATCGGGGCTATCGTTTCCAATATAAAGAAAATAACAACCAAGTCGGGAGAAGCGATGCTTTTTGTCCGGGTCGAAGATTTGAGCGATAGTATGGAAGTAATAATGTTTCCTCGCAATTTTCAAGAAAATGGATCCATGCTCGAAGATGGAAAACCGCTCTTTATTTCGGGTAAAGTTACTCATCGAGACGAACAACCGAAAATTATTTGCGAAAAAGTAGAGAAAATAACTTGACTTTTATAATATATATTTTAAAATTTAAATGCATGTACAAAAGAACAAGCACGACCTTTTTCTAAGAGGGGGCAAGAGAAATTGCTCTTAGCTCTCTTGTAAGGAAAGAGGTTTTTTATTTTTATGTCACAAATAGAAAAAATAAGACACTCATTATCTCATATAATGGCTCACGCCGTTAAAGACCTTTATAAAGAAGCAGTCTTGGGAATGGGTCCCGCGACCAGTGAAGGGTTCTATTACGATTTTGGTAATGTAAAGATAAGCGACACGGACTTTCCTCAAATCGAAAAAAGAATGCGTGAGCTCATAAAGCAACAAATCCCCTTTCAAGAAGAAATAAAAAGCAAGGAAGAAGCAAAGGAGATGTTCAAGGATGAGCCTTACAAGATAGAAATAATAGAAGAAATGGAGAAAGATAAAGTTTCCGTATATAGAAGCGGAGATTTTGTCGATATTTGTAGCGGCCCTCATATAAAAAACACCAAAGAGATCAATCCAAACGCCTTTAAGCTTGACCGAGCCGCAGGCGCTTACTTCAAGGGGTCTGAAGAAAATCCAATGCTGCAAAGAATTTACGGATTAGCCTTTGAAAACAAAGAAAAGCTGGAAGAATACTTAAAAATGAGAGAAGAGGCGGAAGAAAGAGATCACCGTAAAATTGGCAGAGAGATGGAGCTTTTCCTTTTTGATGAAGAAGTGGGACAAGGACTTCCTTTGTATCTTCCCAAAGGAGCAATGCTAAGGCATGTCCTTATGGACTATGTCTTGAACACTTATCTGTACAATAACCACCAAATAGTTTCCACTCCTCACATTGCAAGAGAAGATCTTTGGCAGCACTCCGGTCACTTAAAATTTTACAGCGGAGATATGTACGGGCCTCTTTCCGTAGAAGAAAGAAATTACCGCTTAAAACCGATGAACTGCCCTTTTCATGTTAAGATGTATAAATCCCGAGTGCGAAGCTATAAAGAGCTACCAATAAGGTGGTCGGAAATGGGAACCGTTTATCGTTATGAAAAATCAGGAGAAATGCACGGACTTACTCGGCCAAGAGGATTTACACAAGACGATACGCATATAATTTGCGCCAAAAAGCAACTTGAGCAAGAAATTATAACTTCTTTAAAAATTACAAAACACATCTATCATACTTTAGGAATGGAGGATCTTATTTTTAAACTTTCTATCCGCGATCCTAAAAAATCAGAAAACTATTTCGGTAATAACAAAGATTGGGAGATGGCTGAAAAAGCTTTAAAATCCTCCCTTTCTTCTTTTGGTCTTTCCGAGTATGAGCTGGACGAAGGAGGCGCCGCCTTTTATGCTCCCAAAATAGATATAGACGCAGTGGACGCAATGGGCAGAAGTTGGCAGCTTTCCACCATACAAGTAGACTTTAATCTTACTTCCCGCTTCAATATGAACTACGTAAATGAAAAAGGAGAACAAGAAACCCCTTTTATGATTCATCGCGCTTTACTCGGATCAATCGAAAGATTCTTAGGAGTTTACATAGAGCACACCAAAGGAGACTTCCCTTTTTGGCTCTCCCCGGAACAGGTATGGGTTGTTCCTATCTCAGAGAAAAATGTTTCTTACGCAAAAGAAATTTACCAAAAATTAAGAGAAGAAAGAATAAGGGTTTCCTTGAAAGGAACAAGCGAAAACCTTTCCAAGACCATAAGAAACGGGGAATTGCAAAAGATACCTTATCTTTTAGTCGTGGGAGAGAAAGAAGAGAAAGAGAAAAAAGTAAACATACGGTCTCGAAAAGAAAAACAAGAAACAAAATCTTTAGAAGAAACTGTAGAAAAATTAAAAAAGGAAGCGCATGCCAAAATTGTCGCCATTAACTAATAAATTAATCAAAGAATACTCCCGCTCGGAGAAAAAAACTTCCGGAAAGGAAGATGTAATTGGTGTAGATGAGATCACTGTGCGTGTAGCCAGTTTCTACGAAAAAATTCGAGGAATAATAGATTGGAAAGGAGAACACCTTCTGAAAAGAAACGCAATTGAGAGAATTATAAAAAGAAGAATAGTTTCCAGCATAACTTTGGGCGAAAAAATAAGCTCTATCCCGGCAAAACCGTTGGTGACAGACCTTATTCGTTCCGGGCATTTTGAAAATAATAAAATTCAGCTATCAAGAATCTCGGAAGTGCAAGAAGCTCTTGATAAGTATGTTTATATTATAAATAATCTCTCTCTTGCAAAAGATCAACAATCTTTTTCTTTTTATTATTGGCTTTCTTCCGTCGCCGCTTGCGAAATAGAAGAAATACTCTCCCGGTCCACAAAAGAAAGGGCACTAATCTCTTATATGTATAATTCCATGAAAGAAGCGGTAGAAACGGACGGAGAGATAAGCGAAAAAGAAAAAAACATCCTTTTTTATATTGCAGTGCAGAAAGCTCTTTTCGATCTTGACCCCCCTATTATCTCTTATCATATTTTAAAATATGAATATAAAAATTGGGAGAACCCCTCAAAAGAAGATTTAAAAAAAATAACAAAAACCATTCTTTACACTAAAAAAAGAATTGATTTCTTTCTGGAGCATCCCTTCTTGAAAAAATTCTACCAGCTCTGCAGAGTATATAACACTCCCTATTTACTTATTGGAGACGTATTGAAAGAAGATCCGAAGAAAGGAGAAGAGATTTTAAGTGACCCCCAAAAAGCGGAAAAAGAAATAGAAAAGCACTATGAAAAAAGAGCCAAAAGCATGAAAGGAAGACTTTCCCGCGCAGCCATTTATGCCACACTCTCTATTTTTATCACTAACGTAGCCGCACTTCTCGTTGTAGAGATTCCTTTCTCTCATTATATTAATATAGGAGAATTTACTCTTCTGGTAGTAGCGATAGATGTCCTCCTCCCGACCTTTTTAATGGTGTTTCTGGTCGTAACGATAAGCCCTCCTCCGGAAAGGAACAAAAGAAAAGTAGTCTTTGAGACCATGAAAACCCTTTATCAAAGCGAAGAAATAGAAAAACATAAGATTAAAACTCCAAAAAGCAAAAAGACCTTTCTTTACTACTTGGTAAGCCTCCTGTACATGATAAGCTTCCTGGTCTCCGTAGGGGTAATAGTGTGGCTGTTAAGCCTTATTAACTTTCCTTTACTCTCTTATTTCATTTTTATTATCTTTCTTTCTCTTATAGCTTTTGCCGGGACGAAAATAAGAGAAAGAGCAAAAGAATTGCATATGATAGAAGAGAAGGAGGGGTTTGTTCATGTCATAATGGATATTTTTGCTCTCCCTATGCTGCAACTTGGAAAATGGCTCACTATTCGCTGGAAAAAATATAATATTATCGCTGTCTTCTTCAGCGCCTTAATTGATATGCCCTTTAATCTTTTTATTGAGTTCTTGGACCAGTGGCGAAAATTTTTAAGAGAGAAAAAAGAAGAAATATATTAAGACTAATGAAATATCACATTATTACTTTCGGATGCCAAATGAACAAAAGCGACAGTGAGCGAATAGCCTCTTATTTGGAGAAAAAAGGTTATAAAGAAGCTGAAGAAAAAGATGCAAACCTTATTATAATAAACGCCTGTAGCGTGAGAAAATCAGCCACCGATCGTATCCACGGAAAGGTTAAAAAAATAAAAGAAAAACCGACAACCGTTCTTACCGGATGCATCTTAAAGAGAGACAAAGCAAAATTTTCCAAGCTTTTTGATTATATATTGCAGTCAAACGATCTTGCAAAATGGCCTCTTTTTGGTGGCAAAGAGACGGATTTTTTTAAAATTCCCCCCAAAAGGAAAGGAGTGTCTGCCTTTATTCCCATCATGACCGGTTGTGATAATTTTTGCACATACTGCGTTGTCCCTTACACCAAAGGAAGAGAAGTATCAAGACCGGCAAAAGAGATTATAGAAGAGGCGGAAAAAGCGGTTTCAAACGGCTATAAAGAAATATGGCTCTTAGGGCAAAACGTAAATTCCTACAATGGGGAAATGACCTTCCCCGATCTTTTGCGAAAAATAAACAAAATAAAAGGAGATTTTTGGATAAGATTTGTAAGCTCCCATCCGAAGGATTTTTCCGACGATCTTATTCGTGCAATGAGTAGTTGCAAAAAAGTTGTCAAATATCTCAATCTGCCTCTTCAGTCGGGAGATGACGAAATATTAAAGAAAATGAACCGCCCTTACACATCAGAAGATTATAAAAACTTAATAGAAAGAATAAGAAAAGCAATGCCGGACATTGAACTTTCTACGGATATAATAGTTGGTTTTCCGGAAGAAACAGAAGAAAATTTCCGCAATACCGCAGAGTTATTCAGAGAAATAAAGTTCGATATGGCTTATATTTCATGCTACTCCCCTCGTCCTCAAACCGTAGCTTATAAAATGAAAGAGACTGTCTCCGATTGTGAGAAGAAAAGAAGAGAAAAAATACTAACCGAGATCTTGAAAGAGAACAATGCTGAAAAAACGAAAAAATACAAAGGAAAAGAAGTAAAAGTATTGGTGTTTGAAAAAAATAAAAAAGGAGAATTACAAGGGAAAACAGCCAAAAACAAGACTGTACTTTTTAGTGGTCCCTCAAAGTTAATCGGAAGATTTGTAAAAGTTAAAATAACTCAAACGTCCCCATGGAGTCTAAAAGGAGAAATAAAACAAAAATAGTGGTTATTGTGGGACCAACCGCATCCGGAAAAAGCAATCTTGCCGTAAGGCTTGCAAAGAAATTTAAAGGAGAAATCGTTTCCGCAGATTCAAGACAGGTATATAAGGGGATGGATATCGGAACGGGCAAAATAACGAAAAAAGAGATGATGGGAGTTTCCCACCATCTTCTTGACATTGCAAGTCCTAAAAGAAAATTTACTGCCGCTCAATATCAAGAACTTGCCGGGAAAGCAATAAAAAAAATAAACAGAAAAAATAAGATTCCTTTTGTCTGCGGAGGTACCGGCTTTTATATCAAAATGCTAACAGAAGGGATGACTGTTCCCGAGGTTTCTCCCGACTGGTCTTTGCGGAAAGAATTGGAAAATAAAAGTGAAAAGGAGTTATATGCGACACTCAAAGAGATGGACCCAAGAAGAGCAAGAAATATTGAAAAAGATAATAAAAGGCGTCTTATACGGGCAATTGAGGTTATAAAAAAAACAGGCAGATCCGTTCCCGTAATTAAAAAAAGCTTCGAATACAATCCCCTCTTTATAGGAATAAAAATATCTCAAGAAGAATTAAATCAGAAGATTGAAAAAAGGCTTTTAGAGAGAATAAAGCAAGGAATGATAGGAGAGGTAAAAGATTTGAGAAACTCGGGGCTTTCCTGGAAAAGACTTGAAGAGTTCGGTTTGGAATATAAGTGGGTTGCAAAGTATTTACAAAACAAGATAAGCTACGAAAAAATGATGGAAAGTCTTTTTACGGATATCAAAAAATTCAGCAAAAAACAAATGTCTTGGTGGAAAAACGACGAGAAAATCAACTGGATAAAGAGTTATAAAGAGGCAGAAAAAATAACCGAAAATTTTCTATATTAACTCTTTTATCATCCTTTGAGCTTCTTTCGGCTCCGCTCTCCCCTTTGTTTTCGCCATAACCTTACCGGTCAAAAACTGTAAAGCCTCTTCTTTACCACTCTTATAATCACTTACCGCTTCCTTGTTCTCTTCAACCACTTCTAGAACAATTTTTTTAATGTCTTCACTTCCTTTTATCTGTGACCACCCTTTCTCTTCAATGATCTGCGAGGGGTCTCCTCCTGTTTGATACATCTCACTGAGAAGCTTCTTGGCAATTTTGCTGGATATTTCCTTTTTATAAATAAAAAGTGTAAGCTCGGCAAAGTTTTCCGGAGTAATGAGGACGTCTTTAATCTCTTTTCCCTTCAACGTTCCCAAAAAATCACTCAAAAGATAACTCTTTATAATACGAACAAGCTCGATCTTTTCCTTCTTTTGCACTGTGCTTTTTTCGTCCCACTCCTTCATCCAGTTTACAGCCTCACTTACTATTTTTTCAAAATAATCCGCTAATTCTTGATTGTTCATAAAAACATCCATCTCTTTTTTATCTGTAATGCCATACTCTTTGTTAAAACGATCCCTCTTTTTTTGCGGTAGCTCTGTTCTCAACTTTATATTCTCTTTGTTAAAGGGAGGATCATTGAGGTACATGGGAGGAAGGTCGGGCTCGGGAAAGTAACGATAATCAAAAGCTTCCTCTTTCTCTCTTTGCGAAAAAGTTTCCTCCTTAAACTCATCCCAGCCCCTGGTTTCCATTGAAATATGTTTTCCGTTTTCCAAGAGTCCCGTTTGTCTCTTAATTTCATAGTCTACCGCTCTCTGAACGGCACGAAATGAATTCAAGTTTTTAATTTCCACTTTTGTTCCTAATCTTCCTTCCATATGAGAGACCGAAATATTGACTTCTACTCTCATCTGTCCTTTTTGCATATCAGCGTCAGAGATATCAAGATAACGAAAAATAAGCCGAAGTTCTTCGGCAAATCTACACGCCTCATGTCCTGAGCGAATATCCGGCTCCGTTACAAGCTCCATTAAAGGAATCCCTGCGCGATTGAAATCAACCAAGGAACATTGCTCTTTGCTGTCATGGAAAAGTTTCCCCGTATCTTCTTCCAGATGAATGCGCTTAATTCGAACTCTTTTCCCTTCAATGTCTAAGAATCCTTCCGCGCAAAGAGGCCTTCTGTCTTGTGATATTTGATATCCTTTCGGTAGATCCGGATAAAAATAATTTTTTCTGTCAAAACGAGAAACATCTCTTAATTTGCAGTTTAAGGCCGCTCCTGCCTCAAGAACCTTTTTAACCGCTTTTTCGTTTATCGTGGGAAGAGATCCCGGATGCCCGAGACAAATAGGGCAAATATTAACATTCGGATTTTCCGTATCCGAATCGTTAGCACAAGAGCAAAACATCTTTGACTCCGTCTTTAGCTGAGTGTGTATCTCTAATCCAATTACGGGTTTATACATTTTTTTCTTCTTCGATGATTTCTATGCCTGAGCTGGTTCCGATAATATCCGCACCCGAATCAACCATAAATTTCGCTTGTTTGAAATTCCTAATATTCCCGGAGGCCTTGATTAAAAGCCCCGGAGCACTCTCTTTCATTAATTTTAAGTGATGAGCTTTTTCCTCTACTTCTCTTTCTTCCAAGGGGTCTTTGGAAGTAGCCGTTTTAACACAAATTGCTCCCGCTTCTTTAACAAGCTCAGATGCTTTTTTTATTTCACCGTCCGTGAGATAACCGGAACCAATAATTACTTTTGTCGGAAGAAGCAAACAAACCGGCTTTAAGTCGCTGGCTATCTTGTCGTAACGCTCATATTTTAAATCAACAATATTTATTACTATGTCAAGCTCATCCGCTCCGTCTTCCTTGGCTTGCTGACAAACCCTCATCCTCTCTTCGTGAGAGCTAAGGCCCATTGGCGGGTCAATTAACACTACCACTTTTACGTCGGAATCTTTTAGTTCTTCTGCTGCTAATTTTACCCACTCCGGATTAATGCAAACTCCATGAAAATTATATTGCTTAGCTTCTTCGCAAAGCTCTTTAATATCTTCTACGGTAGCATCTTCCCTAATATTTGTATGGTCAATGGTTTTTGCAATACTCATAAATAATTACTTAATTTAATTAATAATCTTCTAAAGAATAGCATAAAGAGCGGCTTGAATCAATTTATAGTCCTATCTAAGGTTTGAAACTTTAAAAAGCCATCACTACTCTCTTTTTCTTCCGTAATGGTCCAGTCATCCTTATTAAATTTCGGGAAATAAACATCTCCTTCAAATTCTTTCTTAATAACGGTTAAATATATTCTTTTTGCAAGGCCTAGAAACTGCTCATAAACAGAAGCTCCTCCGGCGATCATTATTTCCCCTTCCGCGCTGGAAAGAGCGTCTTCTATGGAGCTTGCAACCGACACTCCTTCAATATTTAAATCCTTATTTTTTGACAATACTATGATTTTCCTGCCCGGAAGCGGTTTACCGATAGAATCATAAGTTTTCTCTCCCATAATGACAAATTTTCCCATCGTTTTTTCCTTAAAATATTTTAAATCTTCAGAAAAAGACCACGGCAAACTATTTCCTTTTCCGATAAGACCATTTTTATCAACGGCAACTATGATCGAGATATTTTTCATTATTATTGATAACATTACTCGCTTGTGTTATTATAGCAAAAGCATTTATATCTAACAATTTTAAAAATGAAATCACAAAATCAACGCACTCCTGACAGTCAATACCAAGACACTCTTAAAAAAATAATGGAAGAAGGGCGCGAAGTAATGCCGATTCACGGAGAAAAAACAAAGATGATAATCGGGGCTCAACTACGATATAGCATGAGTAACGGTTTTCCCGTGATAACCGAAAGAGACCTTTCTGGCCCGTTCTTTGAGGGTGCTATCGCTGAGCACATTGCTTTTTTAAATGGAGCAAGAACGCAAAAAGAACTTGAAGAGTTTGGGTGTAAATGGTGGCATAGATGGGTTACAAAAGAGAAGTGTTCAAATTTTAATCTTCCTGAAGGAGATCTGGGAGACGGTTCATACGGAGCTGCCTGGTTCTCTTTTCCCACGAAAGAAGGAAAGCCTTTCAATCAAATAGAAGAAGTAATAACTCAATTAAAAGAAAGGCCTTATCTTAGAACGCACCTTATCTCTCCTTGGATTCCGCAGTATACGATTCAACACAGTGGCAGAACAAGGAAAGTAGTGGTAGCTCCTTGCCACGGATGGATTCATATCTTGGCATTCCCGGAAACAAAGGAGATATCCATTCATCACTTTCAAAGAAGCGCTGACTTCCCTGTCGGGGTTCCTTTCAATATCATCCAATACGCTGTTTTTGGCCTCATGGTCTCTCATGTTATAGGATACAGCCTTAAAGAGGTAATATACACTTTCTCTGATGCACATATTTACGAGAGTCAGTTTGATAAAGTGCAAGAATTAATCTCTAGAGAGCCTAAAGTATTTCCTAACGTTGAGATAGATAAGTCCATAAACAATATATTTGACTTTAGGGTCAATCACTTTACTTTAAAAGACTATGATCCGCACCCAAAAACGGGAATACCAACCCCTGTATAAAATATATGAAAAAAAAGTTCGTAAACCTGAAAAATGCTAGACGCCCGGGTGATAAAGAAAAAAAATACGAAAAAGTTATAAATGAAATAGAGAAAGAAGGAGTCTGTCCCTTTTGTCCCGAACACTTAAAGAAATACCACAAAAATCCAATCCTTAGGGAAAACGCTTCCTGGCTCGCAACTAAAAACATGTATCCTTATAAAGATGCAAAGTTGCACTTTCTTTTTATTTATAAAAAACACATATCTTCCATGGAAGAGCTAAGCAAAAAGGGGTGGATGGAGTTACAAGAAATTATTTTATCAATAAGAGAAGATTTTAAGATAAAAGGAGGGTCCGTGTTTGTAAGATTCGGAAACAGCAATACCGGGGCTACGGTCACGCATCTTCATTTTCACTTGGTAGTATCAAATAATAAGTCCCCTGTTTTAGCTAGAATTGGATAACTTCACTCTTATAATTTCAATTTTAAAGGACCTGAGAACGTCTTCCGCGTCTAAAAGAGAATATCCTTCGCTATAATAAACTTTCTTTATTCCGGAAACCGCAATGGACTTGGCGCACGAAGGACAAGGAAAAGTTGTAACATAGATAGAGGCTCCATTAATCTTCACTCCGTTTTTTGCGGCATTGGCTATGAGTGCTGCTTCGGCGTGAATAAACTTACAGAGCTCATGAGATTCTCCATAATCAAAATTACTCCTCGGATCTCCAAGAATGTTGTGAATTTGGTCAAAGGGAAGAGGTCTGTTAAACCCAGACATTAAGACCTTTCCGTCCTTAACAATAACAGCGCCTATCTGGCGCCACCAATCGGGGCTTTTTCCGGCTTCTTGAAAAGCCTCGCCCATCATTTTTTTATCAAATTCATCTTCAGAGATCTCTTCGTCCGCGGTTACAACGTTTTTTTTCTTCGCATTATCCTTATCCCATCTAAGAAAATTATCAATAAATTTTATATCCTTTCCTTGTAAATACTTTTTGGCAAATTCACGACTAACATCTTCTTCAGGCATAATAATATCATTATATCCCTTAATTTCACTAAGATTATTCTTTCTTAAGACTTTAATATTGGAAAAGCCCATTCCTTCAAATGCTTTTATAACATAATTTGCCTCAAGAGCACGAATATCCCTTTCCATTCTTGGGATATCACGAACCACTCCAAGATCTAAAATATAAATTTGAGCATCAGAGTACTTCTCAAACAACTCTACATAACCTTTGTGTAGAGCCGGAACGTAAATGATAAGTACTTTCATTTTCCTTTTTTTATTTTTTCTATAAACTCTTCCGTTATTCTTTTAACCTCAAAAGCAAGCTTTTCCGCTCCTTCTATGGTAAGATTCCTTATTCTGGCACTTGTCGATGTGGTTGCTTGAGGAGGAAGAGTCACAATCTCCCGGCAATAGGCTTCATATTCTTCCTTCATACTATCGGTAAAATCAGAAGTGCTTTCCGATGTTACAAGAACATCGGGACAAACCAAACGAATAAGATCGCCTATATCTTCATTGGCTTCTCTTAGAGTAACGATGTCAACATGGCGTAAATGAGAAAGCATTCTTGTTCTTTCTTCTTGAGGGACAATGGGACGATTCGGACCTTTCCTGGAGCGAGTTAGTTCATCTGAATCAACTCCCACCACCAGAATATCTCCAAAAGATTTTGCCGTTTCAAGATAAGCTGCATGTCCTTCATGGATAAGATCCCATACTCCCTGTGTCAATGCAATTTTTCTCCCGGAATTCTTTAGATCGGTTATAACTTTTTCGAGCTCTTTGCGATCAGAAATAAATCTACCTTTTAAATCCTTTTCAAAAGAAAAAGAATCTGTATTTTCTTTTTGGAGAGAAGTCATAGTCTTTTAAAAAATTTTAATCCTTTATTTCAATCCCCATATTCCTTGCCGTTCCCTCAACAATACGCATTGCAACCTCAACGTCTTTTGTGTTCAAATCATTAATTTTCTTTTGTGCTACTTCGCGAAGCTGTTCTTTGGTAATTTTTCCGGCTTTCTTTTTCTTGGGGTGTCCCGAGCCTTTTTCTATGCCGGCAGCTTTCAAAAGCAGCTCCGAAGCAGGAGGTTCTTTCAATATGAAACTATAAGTTCCTCCCTCATAAACGGTTATTTCCACCGGCACCGTAGAGCCTGCTCTTTCTTGAGTACGATCATTGAACTCTTGACAGAATTGTCCCATATTAATACCATATTGCGCCAAAGCCGGTCCAATCGGCGGGGCCGGAGTAGCTTTTCCTCCTTCAATATGTAGTTTTACTACCGCTTTTACTTTCTTTGCCATATTTATTTAACTTATAACTTTTTTATTTGCAATGAATCAAGCTCTACAGAGGTGTCTCTGCCGAACATATTTACCAGCACCTTTACCTTTCCTTTTTCTTTGTCTACTTCCGAAACTTTTCCGTCAAAGTCTTTAAACGGCCCATCGGTAATTTTTACCATGTCTCCTTCTTCTACGTTTATCTTGTACTGCGGCACCTCCTCTTTTATTCTCTTCATTAACACACTAACTTCTTCCTCACTAAGAGGAATGGGTGTTGTTCCCGCTCCGACAAATCCGCTTACATTGGGAGTATTACGAACTACATACCACGACTCATCGGTAACAATCATCTCCACGAGCACATATCCGGGATAAAGCTTTTCTTCAACCTCTTTACGCTTCCCGTCTCTGATTCTTATCTTTTTTTCTTTGGGAACAATAATCTCAAAAATCTTATCGGCTACACCAAAAGATTCCTTTCTTTGCTCTAAATTATTGGCTACGGCTTCTTCGTATCCGGAATAAGTATGAATGACATACCATCTTTTTTCTTGAGAAACTTCCTTTTGTCTAGACATTTTAGATGATCCTTTCCATTATGTTTCTAATAATATAGTCTATACCACCAAGATAAGCAGCTACCAAAAGAGAGACGAATATTACCATAATCGCATTTCTAAAAGTGTCCGATCTTGTCGGCCAACTTACTTTTCTTACTTCTTGCTTTGCTTCTTTTAAGAATTGAATTACGCTTTTCATGAAAATTATTTTTTACTAAAAAAGCCTCTTCTTTCGGGCTTCCTGCACAATTATAGGGCAGAAATTGTATTCTGTCAATCTACACATCTAAATTTTTCGTTTCTTTCGCGTGTGTTTTTATAAAATTCTTTCTCAGTGCCACTTCAGAGCCCATAAGAGCATCAAAAACGCGATCTGCTTCCTGTGCATCTTCTATTGTAATTTGTTTCAGCATTCGATTCTCCGGATTCATGGTGGTCTCCCATAACTGATTTGGATTCATTTCTCCGAGACCTTTGTAGCGCTGAATGTCTATTCCATCTCCCTTTATATCGCTTAAAATTTCCGCCTTATCCTCTTCCGTATAAGCATATTCCACTCTCTTCCCTGCCTGAATCTTGTAAAGAGGAGGTCTTGCTATATAAAGATATCCTTTTTCGATTAAAGGTTTAAAGTGGCGAAAAAATAAAGTCAAAAGAAGGGTTTTTATATGATTTCCGTCAGAGTCCGCATCACACATAATAATTATCCTCTGGTAGCGCAATCTCTCTATATCGAAATCTTCCGCAATTGCCGTTCCAAGGGCAACAACAAGAGCCCTTACTTCTTTTGAGTCCAATATCTTGTTTAAGCGATATCTCTCTACGTTTAGAATCTTTCCCTTAAGAGGTAATATTGCTTGAAACCTTCTGTCTCTCGCCCCTTTACAACTTCCTCCCGCTGATTCTCCCTCAACAATATATAACTCTGATTCTTCCGGTTTTTTTGTCGTACAATCGGCAAGCTTACCGGGAAGAGAAAGACCTTCAAGAGCTCCTTTTCGTAAAACAGTTTCTCTTACCGCCTTGGCGGCTCTTCTCGCTTTAGCGGAAAGAACACATTTATTAATAATAGCACGCGCATCTTGCGGATTTCTTTCAAAAAAATCCACCAACGCTTCAGAAACTAAGTTCTCTGTTATGGATCGCACTTCCACGTTTCCGAGCTTTGCCTTGGTCTGCCCCTCAAATTGAGGCTCTCTTACTTTCACGGAGATAACACTGGTTAGCCCCTCTCTCACGTCTTCCCCTCTTAAATTGTCCTCTGTCTCTTTTAAATAACCTTCTCTTTTCGCATAATTGTTAATTGTTCTGGTAAGTGCAACTCTAAATCCGGTAAGATGAGACCCTCCCTCTTTGGTGTTAATGTTATTGGCAAAGCTTTCTTCGTATGTCTCGTATTCTTGAGTGTAACGGAAAGCAGCTTCAATAATCGTTCCCGATTCCTCTCCTAAACAATAAAATACATTTGGAGAAAGAGGTTCCGCTCTCTTGGTCAGGTGCTTTACATAAGAAGAGATGCCTCCTTCAAAATAGAAAGATCTTTTTTGTTCTATTTTTTCTCGTTTATCTATATAGTCAATTTTAATACCTCTTGTAAGATATGCTTGCTGCCTTAAGTGATCCAGTATCTTCTTGGAATCAAAATCAACTTCTTGGAATATTTCCGGGTCGGGCTGAAAAACAATCGTGGTTCCCACTTTATTCGTTTTACCCTCTTTTTTAAGCTTTGTAGTCGCCTTCCCTCTTTTATATTCTTGAGAGTGCTTCTCTCCGTCACGACAAACCTCCACTCTCATCCACTCTGAAAGAGCACAAACCACAGAGATACCTACGCCATGCAAACCTCCGGAGACTTGATACGCCTTACTACCAAACTTTGCTCCGGCATGAAGCGTGGTCATTACCGTTTCCAGCGCAGATTTTCCTGTATCTCGGTGCTTATCTACCGGAATCCCTCTTCCGTCATCATTTACTTCCACCTTGTTATTCTCGTGCAATATCACCGCTCCCCTGCTTCCATAACCCCCCATAAACTCATCGATAAAATTATCAACACACTCCCAAACAAGGTGATGGAGACCTTCGGTCCCGGTAGACCCGATATACATTCCCGGTCTTTTACGCACCGGATCAAGACCCTTTAAGACACTTATATCTTTTGCGTTATATTCTGATTTTTTAGGCATTTTTATTTTCTTACTTTCCACTCTGACTTATCGTCCAGAGCTTTTATTATTTTTTCTTGTAATTTATTTGCTTCTTCCGAAGAAAGAGTTTTGTTTTTTGCTTGAAAGAAAAGACGAAAAGCAAAATTTTTCTTTCCTTCCGGAATTGATTCTCCTTCGTAGACATCAAAAAGTTCCGTTTTTCTTAAAAGGACACCTCCCGCGTTTTTCACTTCCCTTAAAACCTCTTTATAGGTTGTTTTTCTCGGCACTAAAACCGCCAAATCTCTGGTCATAAAAGGAAATCTGGAGATAGGATCATAAGTTTTTACGCTTTTTGCAAGCAAAATTATCTTTGCAAAATCAATCTCAAAGAACACTGTCCTCTTCTTAATATCCATTTCCTTCCTTACTCTAGGGGGTATCTCTCCTATAACTCCAATAACGTCATCTCCGGAAAATATCTCCGCACTGCAGTATGGATCAAGGAAAGAGTCTTTGGGGGCAGGAGAGTAAGAAACATTTGGCACAAGAATTTTTTCTAGAAAAGCATTAATTCTCCCCTTCAAATCATAAAAATCCGCAGGAGACGATATCCCCGATATCTTTTTTTTCTCCTTCTCATCCTCTAGGGAAGAAAAAACTTTCCCTATTTCAAATATCTTAATATCTTCAAAATTCTTCTCGTTCTTTCTTATATTATCAATCAGTCCCGGCAAAAGGCTTGGTCGTAAATATTTATACTCCAGACTAACCGGTTTTTCCATCTCTATTAAGTTTTCATATTCGAAAACGGAAGCAACCTTATCATTAATAAAAGAATAATTATACGTTTCCGTAAATCCGATAGAGCATAAAAGCTTTCGACAAGCGCTTTCCATTTTCAAAGAAAGACTCTCTTCTTGCGACGTTATTTCCGCTTTCGGTACAACCGGTTTTATGTTTGCATATCCGTAAATTCTTCCCACTTCTTCTATAACATCCTCTTTAAGAGAAACATCCGTTCTAAAATAAGGAACTTCTATATGAAAAAAATTTCCGTTCCTTTTTGTTTTAAATTCCAGCGACCGTAAAATTCTTTCTATTTCTTTTAACGAAATTTCAACGCCAAGAATATCTCTTACTTCTTCCGCTTTAAAAGTTACTTCTTTCATTTTTCTTTTCTCCTGACAATAATCAACTTCCCCTTTTAAAGCTTTTCCGCCTGCAATGCTTGTAATCAAAGAAACTGCACGACCTACCGCTTCTTTTGTAAATTCTACCGGCACTCCGTGTTCAAAGCGAAGAGAAGCGTCCGTTCTAAGTTTTAGATGTTGTGAAGCTTTCCTTATTGTCTTCGAATCAAAATTTCCCGCTTCGAGTAAAACAATATTTGTACTTTTATCAACCTCAGGAACAATGCCCCCTTTTATGCCCGCAATTCCAAGAGGAGAAAGCTCATCTGCAATAACCATTATGTTGTCATTTAGCTCGTATCTTTTTTCATCAAGAGTTACAATCTTTTCTCTTTTTTTGGCAAATCGTACCACTATCTTTCCTCCTTCAATTTTCTCTCCGTCAAAAGCATGGAGAGGTTGTCCCGTCTCAAGCATTACATAATTAGTAATATCAACTATATTATTAATCGGCTTTATCCCGCAACTTTTCAGTATTTTTTGAATATAAGGAGGAGAAGATTTTACTTTCACTCCTTCTACCGCTCTTAAAGTGTAGCGTAGGCAAGCAGCCTTTACGGTTACATTTATAAGATCAGAGATCTCTCTCCTTCCCTCTTTAAGTCTTATTTGAGGTTTTTCATACTTCATTCCCGTAATCGCAGATATCTCTCGAGCAATTCCAATGTGTGAAAAACAATCCGCTGCTCTGCTTGGAAGAACATCAATATCAATAACCGTATCCCCTCTCAATTTTTCTATCTCTTCTACTTCAAAAAAATGCATCATTAATTTATCGGCAAGCTCTTCCGGAGGGGGAAGTTTTTTTCTAAAAAATGATTGTAAAAAGTTATAGGAAAACCTCATATTTAAAACTGTTTTAGAAACCGAAGATCACCGCCATAAAAAAGGCGAATATCATTTATCTCGTGCTTAATCATAGCGAGACGATCGACTCCTCCGCCAAAAGCAAACCCGGTAAACTTGGAGGTGTCTATCTTTGCGCTCTGCAATACATTGGGATGCACCATTCCGGCTCCCATTACTTCAATCCATCCTGTTCTCTGGCAAGCACTACATCCTTTCTTTTTACAGATTGAACAACTGACGTCCACTTCAAAAGAAGGCTCGGTGAAGGGAAAGTAAGAGGGTCTCAGGCGAATTTCCACATCGGTTGCGAAAAGATTTTGGAAAAAAGACCCTATAATCGCTTTAAAGTTAGCTACGGAGACATCTTCTCCCACCATAAGACCTTCCAGTTGATAAAAATTTATTTCATGAGAATTATCGGTTGCTTCATTGCGAAAGACTCTCCCGGGAACAATTACCCTAAGTGGTGGCTTATTTTTTTCCATATAACGAACCTGAACAGCGGACGTCTGCGTTCTCATTAAAAGCTTCTCTTTGGAGGTGAGACCTTCTCTTCCTTTTTGCTTTACAAAAAGAGTGTCTTGCATTTCACGCGCCGGATGATCTTCCTTAACGTTAAGAGCGTCAAAATTATACCATTCATTTTCCAGCTCCGGCCCCTCGATAGTGACAAAACCCATCTTAGAAAAAATATCTTCACATTTTTTCTGCATTTGAGTAAGAGGGTGAATGTTCCCCAAGATAGGCTCTTTCCCGGGAAGAGTAACATCAAGCCATCCTGTCTCTTCTTTCTCCGTCTCCTTAACCATCTCCATCTTGGTTAAGAGTAATTGCTTCAATTCATTGGCGCCCCTTCCCACTCTTGCTTTCTCAGCTGCGGGAAGATTTTTAAAAGAAGAAAAAACGGAGGACAAATCTTCCTCCAAATATTTTTTACAGATCTTCTTCTTTTCCTCGGAAGTTTTCACATCCTTTAATTCTTTCAAGAATCTCTTTTTAATAAGCTTGGGATCTTGCTCTTTCATACTTTAATTTTACCTTAAAAAAAGAATAAAATCAAACGAAATTAATCCCCAAAAACCCTTTAATTAGTGAAAAATCCGAGAAAATCTCGGAATATTTTGGCGGGGACGACCGGACTCGAACCGGCAACCTCCACTGTGACAGAGTGGCGATCTAACCAATTGATCTACGCCCCCTTTTCCTTAGACTCATGTGCCAGGGGTGGGGATCGAACCCACGACCTCGGGCTTATGAGTCCCACGCTCTAACCATCTGAGCTACCCTGGCAGAAAATTTGTTGCGGGGCCAGGATTCGAACCTAGAACTTAGGGTTATGGGCCCTAAATGATACCATTTCACCACCCCGCTATATATCCTTTCTTTCTTGTAATAACTACTGAATATTATAATAATATTAAAAAAAGTCAACCTTAGGAACTAAAAAACCTGCAAATCTTTGAAAACTCTCTCATAAACCGAAACAAGCTCTATTGCCTCTTCCCGTGAAAGACTTCTATTGGGATCATAGACAATATCCCTTCTTTTCCTATGAGCATCTTTCACCTCCTCAATGTTTGGAATAATCTCTTTACTCAGCCCCTCCAATTTTTCTAATAAATCCCCTCCTTCGTAGCCAACCTGTGTTAAGACATCATTTACGATATCGTCCGCTTCAATAATCGCCATCTTTCTTTCCGCCTCCCTCTCGTCCTTAGCTTGCTTTATAACTTCATCCCAATTTTTATCAACTTTCACCTTAAAAGCCGGTTTTGTTTTTTTAAGTTCCGCATAATCCTCCTTGAAGCGATAATCCATGTAACCGCTCTTAAAGAGGAGAAATATAAGCATTCCTATAAAAAAAACAGAAATGAGAAGAAATATTATTCTTAACCCCTGCCAAATAACAAAAAAGGTTGGGGAAATAAGCTCAGGATTTCTGATATGTTCAATTATTGTTTCCATATTTTTTCAAGTTTTTTTGCTA
>PUMP01000029.1 GCA_003551425.1 Candidatus Nealsoniibacteriota bacterium
CAACGACACCTGCCTCACCGTCTTCCTGACCGACAGTGCACCTGATCCCGAAACGAAGTGCTGGCTGGAGCAGAGGGCGCTGATGGACGCGAAGAGCCTGGGGAGGGAGACCTCGGGGGATGTTCCCTTCTGATTCCCCCGTCAGGTTCAAAGTGGTCTGAAGGACAGGAAAAAACCGGGATTTCTGCCGGAGAGCAAGAGCCGCAGGCACTGCTGGATGAGGGATAGCTTGATGAACACAACACGACCGCCCCGCTCGCAGATGACCGGGATTTTCCACGTAAAAGGAGCTGATGAAGATGATCGATGTAAAAGAGCAGGGTACGGGAGGTGAGAGAGATTGCAGCTGATGACAGATGAACTGAGGGAGAGACTGCCGGAGCCCGAGGAGATCAGAGATTTGGATGATCCTGAGGCACAGGTCAAGTTCTTCCACCCGACCAGCGGCTGGAGCTGGTATGTCACAGCCTTCGACCCGGAGCGGGGGATCTTTCTGGGGCTGGTGGACGGACAGTTTTTGGAGTACGGCACCTTCGCGCTGACGGAGCTGGAGAGTGTCTCCGGCGCGCTGGGGCTGGGCGTGGAGCGCGACAGGCACTTCGATCCCCTGCCGCTCTCGGAGCTCAGGGGGAGGCTCGAGAGTGGTGAGCACGTGTGAGGGTCATTTCTGCTGAACAACTGCAGGCTGATGTGCTTCTGATTGACGGCCCCCGGTTGCTCCGGAGGGGAGGTGATCTGAAAACATTGAAAAACCCTGAGCTTTTGTTCAAGCTGGTCAAGTTGGTTCTGCTCTTCGGCCTCACCGCCTTCGAGGCGGCGAAGAAGGTCTCCCGTGAGCACGACATCTCCTTCGAGGAGATCTGGAGGATGATGCCGGATAGACTGAGATAAAAGAGGAGGGATAGGATGCTGATGAAGATCTGCCCGGCCTGCGGCGCGAAGAGCTTCTCCGCCGACGGGTCAAGCGATGAGTGGGAATGTCCTGAGTGCGGATGTGACCTTTCAGATGTCAAAGCAGAAAGGCCGGAGTGAAGTCGCGAAAGATGACTGAATTTTTCTCAGGGGTCAGATCCCCTGTTTTTTTTGCAAGCAGGTCAGGAAGAGATAGATTTTACATAAACAGGCCAAAAAGAGCAGGGCCTCTTCCAAAAAACTACTGGACCGGAGCAGACATCGACGTAAACTCCCAACAAAAGATTGAAGGCAGACATAAACTGCCCTGTAAAATTTTGGGGGTGAGACAATGGCAGAAGAGGGAGAAGGCTTTCACGAGACCCACATGCGGATGACCACCTACGTTGAAAAGCCTCTGCGGGAGAGGATGGAAAAGCTGAAAGAGAGAGGGGAAATCAAATCCTACGCACGGCTCGTCAACAAAGCCTTGAAGCAGTACCTGGGGGATGACGAGTGAGGTTGACAGGGGAGGAAGAACCTCCCCTCCATTTTTTTGCCTCGGGGTAGACATCTACACATTCCGGAGAACGGGGGCGATAGGAGTAACTTTCTCCACTCGTTCCGGGGCTTTTTCCTGCTCCCCGGACTGAAGAAAAGGACAGTGATAACCCCCATGACTTTGTGCCCCTTTTCACTTAGTCCTCCGTCAACAAATACAGTAGAGGTCTACAGAAAGGAGGAATCACAGGCATGAAATGCACAAAGAAGAGATCAGAAGAGCTGGAGAGCGCACTCTGGTACCTTGAGGAGCATGGTTTTTCGGTGATCCCGGCCAGGACGGAGGAGAAGAAGGGCAGCTACCTGGAAAGCTGGAAGCCATTCCAGGAGAGAAGACCCGAGCCCTCCGAGGTCAAAAGATGGTGGCGACGCCACCACGGAGCCGGCCTGGCCATCGTCACGGGCAGCGTGAGCGGCATCATAGTCCTGGATGTCGACCCCGGCCACGGCGGCAGAGAGACACTGGAAGGCAGAAAGAGGCCGCCGACGGTGGCAGTTGAGACCGGAGGCGGCGGTGTGCACTACTACTACCGCTACCCCGACATTGAAGGGCTGGAAGTGATCAACTGCTTCACCGGTGACAATGTTGACCTTCCCGGTCTTGACCTCAGGGCAGATGGCGGGATGGTTTACGCGCCGCCCTCGCTGCACCCCTCCGGCAGGAGATACAGGTTTTTCGACCGGCTGGACCCGGGCTCTCAGGAGCTGGCCGATCCGCCTGACTGGTTGATTAAGGTGATCCGCAAGAACCAGAAGGGTAGTGGTGGAAAAAGCTCAGGGCGTCAGCGGAGCGGTGACGTCAGCGAGCTCTGGAAAGGTGTGTCCGAGGGCAGCAGGAACGAAAGCTGCGCCCGTCTGGCAGGGAAGCTTTTGAACTCGAATGCGTCTCGCGAGCAGGCAGAGGAAATAATGCTCAGCTGGAACGAAAATAACGACCCATCGATGGAAATAGCAGAGGTAGTTAAAGTGGTCAGGGGCATCTACGACCGCTACGGTGACGAGAGTGACTTCCTTCCGGGCCAGCTGGCAGAAGAACTTGATGACCATCTCTGGGAGGTGAAAGGTGAGAGATGGATCTATGTGCCCGATTCCGAGATGCACTACTGCTACAGCCAGGATGAAGGTCACTACCGCCAGCGCAAGGAGGATTACCTCCGGGAGAGAATCAGGGCTTTTCTGGAGATCGATAAACCTGAGTGGGGGAAGAAAAGCATGATCGGAGAGGTCCTGGATGCTTACAGGCACCGGACCCAGAGCGAAGAGTTCAGCCGGAGGATCATGCGCGGCGGCGAGGGCAGCAGAAACCTCAGGCTCATCAACTTGCAAAACGGCATGCTCGATTGGGAGGACGGTAAACTCCAAAAGCACAGGCCCGATCACCTCTCGCTCTGTCAGCTGCCGGTGGAGTTCGATCCGGAAGCAGTCTGCCCGCGCTGGGAGGAAACCCTGGAAGAGTGGGTTCCAGACCCGAGTGCCCGGGATTTCCTGCAGGAGTTTGTGGGATACTGCCTCATCCCGGACACATCACTGCACAAAGCGTTAGTGCTTTTGGGAAGCGGCGCGGCCGGCAAGTCCACCTTCATGGATGTTGTTGGCAGCCTTTTCGGTCCAGAGAACCGGACCTCGCTGGGGCTCAAGGAGTTAGGTCAGAGGTTCAAGACGTCTAAGATCCAGCACGCCCTGGTCAATTTCTGCGATGATGTTGACCAGAGTTTCAAAAAGAACACGGGCACAGTGAAGTCGATCATCTCGGGCGGCTGGATCCGCGCTGAGCACAAATACAAAGACAGCTTCGAGTTCCAGCCGATCACCCGGCTGGTTTTCGCGGCCAACCGCCTGCCCCAGGTGGGCGACAAGACTGAGGGATGGTACAGGCGGCTGGCGATAGTCAGATTCCCCAACAGCTTCCGGCCCGGAGGTGGCAGAGAACCCCACCTGGCCAAAAAACTCAAAGGAGAGAAGTCCGGAATCCTCAACTGGGCCCTGGAAGGGCTCAGGCGGCTGAAGAAAAATGGGACTTTCACGGAGTCAGATGCCATGCAGAAGGAAAAGAGCAGATACAGGCAGGGCAATGACAGCGTGGTGGCCTTCTTCAATGACAGAGTGCGGCGCGCAGACCAGGAGCAGAAGCACAAATACCCGACTGAAGTGGTCTACAAAAGGTACAAAGAGTACTGCGAGGACTCGGGCTTCAGCCCGGTCTCGCGCAAAAAGATGGTCGAGAGGATGACGTCAGGCAGCATTGAGCTGGAGAAGTCGAAACTGAGAAGGCACAGGTACAATCTGGAGAGAGATGACTGGCAGGATTTCAAGAAGCACGTAGAGCCCGACTGGGAAGAGGTGCTCAGAGGCAAAGAGAGATACAGAGAGAGGAAGCCAGTGCCCTGTTTTGTGGGCGTGGATGTGGAGTGAGCTCCGGTTCTGGTCTCCTCCTTCACAGGGGGAGTCCAGGGCTTTTTTGTTCCGGGGGTTCTGAGGTGATCCGGGCAAAAACTGCCAGCCCGGAACACCTCACCTTCCCGGCCTGGCGGCGTTTAAGGAGGGTCTGTTCCGAGGGTTCTGGACAATTAGGAAAAAGTGCAGTGAAAAAACACACCTGGTTGAGCTGTGTGGGGGGAAGAGAAAAGAATGAGAAAAAAGGAAAAAGTTTCTCCCCCCTGCCCGGAACAACGGAACGCAACCCTGAAGATTGCCGCCGTGACAGTGAACAGGCCAGTTCCGGGTCCCTGCCGCAGGTCGGAACCCCCCGGAACGGAGGCCTGGCAGGTTTCAGCTCAGACAGACAGGCTCACCGGAACTGGACTGGCTGCGGACAGCACTATCTGACGGGGATTGGAAGTCTGGTCCGATCCACACACTCTGCGACCTGAAGCCGGACAGTCTCCCCAGTTTTGACACCCGGAAGGCGGACGCAGCAGTGGGCGCGTGAGACAGAAGATCGCTGCCCCTGTCGCCCCTGCCGGTGCTGCCGCCACTCTGGGTGAAAGGGGGGATGGAAGTACACATTCGGAAGATCGGCGCACCTCAGCCCCATATTATACTAAAGAGTCCCACCACACAAAAAGGAGATGGTAATCGTGCTTTTGAGCAAGGCCATAGAAGAGTTCGAGCAGTACATGGAGGGCAGGGAGTACTCGGACTCAACGATCAGGGGGTACCTGGGCCAGATGAACGTCTTCCGGCGGTGGATCGAGGGAGAGAGGAACGGCCCGGTCTACCTGGACGAGATCGAGCTGTCCGACCTGGAGGACTTCATCAGCGCTCAGAAGAAGCAGGGGAAGGAGGCTTCCTCCCGGAGCCGCACAGGCTACATCTTCCGGAGCTTTTTCAAGTTTGTTGAGAGGCGGGAGCTGGGGGAGAATCAGGCAAAGGCCCTGGAGCCCGTCCAGCCCCGGAAGAAGGAGAGGACCTACCTGACCGAGGGGGAGATGCACCGGGTCATCGGTGAGATCGAGAAGCCCTTGATCCGGGCTGCGACGGTCTTCCTCTTCCGCACCGGCTGCCGCATCGGGGAGGCCACCTCTCTGGAGTTAAACGACCTGGACATGGAGAACGGCATCGTGCACATCCGGGACGGCAAGGGCGGGAAGGACAGGAGGCTGGCCATGAGCTCCGACCTGAAGGAGGAGCTTGAAGCCTACCTGGACGAGGTCAGGCCGGACGTGGAGAGCGACTTCGTCTTCGCCACGGAGAGGTCGGGCTCCCTGTCCCGCGTCTACTACAACAGCTGCCTCAAGGGCGCGGTGGACAGGGCGGGGATCGACAAGGACATCACCGCCCACTGCATCAGGCACACGACCGCGGCGCTGCTGGTCAAAAAGGGCAAGGACCTGGCCACGGTGCAGAGGATCCTGGGCCACGAGGACCTCAAGACCACCTCGATCTACGTCCACTCTGACATGACACAGGTGCGCGACGCGCTGGAGGCGATCTGAACTGGCTGGACCGAAAAACAAAAAAAGGAGGATGGTAGAGTATGGCGGAAGACGCGCCAGAGTACGACAAGAGAGTGATGAAGATATTGGGGATGCTGGGGGAAGGCAGGGACAGGCGGGAGGTCGCGACCGAGGAGCTGGACTACTCCTCCTGGAAGAGCCTGGACACCTACATGCGGAGGAGGGGCTTCAGGTACGACTCCGACGCCGGGAACTACGTCCCTGACGTGCCGGACAACGGGGATGTCCCGGACGGCGCCTCCGGCAGGGAGGCCCTGGTCATCTCGCTCCTGGACGGCGGGATGGACCCCAGGCAGGCCGCGGAGAGCCTGGGGTTCGGCGACCACCGCGAGCTCGCAGGTTTCATGGCAGAAATGGGGTACAGCTGGTCATCCGAGGAAGGCAACTACGTCCCGGAAGGCGAAGGGCGAGACGATGGCACGGACGACGCAGAGAAGGAGCCCGCCGGGGCCGGCCGGGGCGCTGGCCCGCCTCACAGGGATGACGACGGCGCGCTGGAAGAGCTCAAGGGCTACCTTCCCCTGCTCAGGAGGCTCTCTGAGAAGGAGGGTGAGCTGGTGGATCTCCTGGGCGGAGACGGGGACGGCAGGGTGCCCAGGTACGCGGTGCCCGGCGATTCCACGACAAAGAGCACCTACATGAGCAGGCGGCTGGCCGCTTTGATGGAGGAGTTCAGCGAGCGGAAGAATTTGAGCCAGCGAGAGATTGTGGAGTGCGCGCTGGTCGAGTTCCTCCGCAGGTACGGGTTCGCCGAAGAGGTCGAATCCCTGTTGGACTCCTAGCCTGGCTGCAGTGGCTGCACCGGCTGCTGGGGCGGCTCTCAGCTTCGCGCCGCCCCTCACCCCTCTTTTTGTGCGAGGTGCTGTCAGCCGTGGCGCGCCCTGGATCGCCCCGG
>PUMP01000027.1 GCA_003551425.1 Candidatus Nealsoniibacteriota bacterium
ATCCCGTAAAGAGAAACATCAGCGATAATAATATCGGGATTTTCTTCTTGTGCCATTTTATATGCTTCTTTCCCGCTGCTTGTGGTCATTACACTAAACTCATTTTGCGAGAAGTTTTCAGCATATATGCCGCGAGTAAGCTCATTGACAAGTGCGATTAATATTTTCCGCATATTATAATAAATATACATCAAATATTCTTATCTGGAAAGTGCTTTGTTGAGATTATAATCACTTTAATATATAATGTTCCCGATGACCAATATAAATTGAAATGAGAATATTTCCGACAATTACAACCATTCACTCTGACTGGGAGAAAAAAATACAAGAGACCCGTCAAAAAACGATCAAAGAGGTGGCTTTTTTCTTTACCGCCCTCACGAAGAAAGAAAGAGAAAGAGCTTACTTTCTAATCCAAGAATCTCCGATAGAAAGAATTCCATTTGCACACATACGTAGTGATATGAGCACAAAGGAGCTTGATTTTTTAAGAGAAAAATACGGGACGGAGGTTTTTAATACACATGGCACGTATCAGTATCCTTTGCATTATGATTATTCAAGTTACGCAAAAAGTATTTTTATAGAAAACGGCAACAACTCTCTTTCCGAGAAAGATTTAAAAGAGTTTGGGGGGATTTGCCTTGATTTTTCTCATATCGAAAACAAGAGACTGAAAAATGACAACTCTTATGAAAAGGAATTAAAATTGCTTGAAGAGTATCCTGTCGGATGCAACCACATAAGCGCAATTAAGGAAAACATCTTCAAAGACCCCACCGGAGAATGGAGATATGATAGTCATTATTTTGAATATTTTTCGGAGTTTGATTATTTGAAGAAATATCCTCTTCGGTTTTTTTCTAAATATATTGCGCTGGAGCTTACAAATGAATTAAGCGAGCAGTTGAAGGCCATAGAATATATTAAGGGGGTTATAAGAAAAAATCAGGATTACTCCTGATTTTGAATTAAAAAGGCGACAATTCCTTTTTTTCTTGCTTTTTGTATAACCTTTTTGTTGTTGTCAAAAATAAATTTAAATCTCCCTTTGCTTTCTGCTACTTTGTCTACCTTTCTTTCTGCCGCATCTTGGCCGGTGCCCAGAAAGAAAATATTATCGTAAGGAACGTTGTGCTTTTTTAGATAGTGCAGAGTTAAGTTCTCCAGTTCTTTAGGCCTGCTCGTAATAATATTTACAGTAAAGCCATTTTCTTTAAGCCCTTGCATGATTTTTACAATCCATGCATTTGTTTTCGGCCTATAAAAGAAAAGAGTGACCCATATAATTTGCCAGGGAACATTTTTTTCTGACACACCTTTGCCGGCGGTAACAGTGATTGTGCCGTCTAAATCGAACCAGAACGACACAAACATCACCTCCTTTTATTTATTATTTTACAACATTTTCTTTTTTTGTCAAAGGATTGTTGTATCTCTTATTTTCTGCTAAAATTAAAACGTATGAAAGAATTTTTGTTACCTTATTTTATTTGTCTCTTTTTACTGCTCATAATCGACGGAGTTTGGCTTAATTTCATTATTAAGAGCTTTGTTGCCGATCATATCGGGCATCTAATGTCAGAATCGATAAGGATTGGTCCGGTTATTGTTTTTTATCCTCTTTACGCTTTCGGGATTATTGTCTTTATAATCTTGCCTGCACTTAATGGCAATTTTGAGCTTTGGAGAGTTTTTCTTCTGGGAGGGTTTTTGGGATTGATTGCTTATAGCGCATATGATCTTACGAACTTTGCAACATTAAAAGGATGGACTCTCCACATGACGGTGACCGATATGGCGTGGGGAACTATTCTTACCGGAGTGGTGAGCACTGTTACCTTCTACCTAACGAAAATCATTCAATGAAAAAGGTTGTAATTTATACCAAAGATTTTTGTTTGTGGTGCGTAACGGCGAAAGCCTTTTTTCATAAAAACAAAATACCGTTTGAAGAAAAAAATATAAAGAATAAAGAGTTTAAAGAAGAGCTTTTCAGTAGAACAAAAAGGACATGTCTTCCTTTGATTGATATTGAAGGAGAGATGGTGATTGGATATGACCGAAAGAAGCTCAGAGATATCTTTGGGATTAAAAAATAATTTGACGATATATTATTAACTTTGTAAAATGAAATTATGGCCAAGAAAGAGAAAATAAAAAAAGAAAAGAATAACAATACAGGAGAAGAATCGATTCGTGAGATAAAAGTAAGGGTTGTTGGAATCGGTGGCGGGGGAGGTTCGATTATTAGTGGAATTTCTGCCGATCTAAAAAGAGTTCTCTTTGCTGCGGCAAATACCGATGTAAGGGCACTGGAAGAAATAACAAAGAGAAAGAAGATCAAGGGTTTTGCTTTTGGTAAAAAAACGACGGGAGGGCTTGGAACGGGAATGGATGTAGGTCTTGGAGAAAAAGCCGCAAAAGAAGAATACGAAGAAATAAAAGAGCTTTTCAGGGGACAGGACATTGTTATCTTGGTTGTCTCTCTTGGGGGAGGTACCGGATCTGGCGCACTTCCGGTTTTTGCAAGCGCAGCCCGGGAAATGGGGGTAATTACTTACGGGGTCTTTACTCTTCCTTTTATTTTTGAGGGCGAAAAGAAGATGAATATAGCCAAAAAAGCTATAAAAGAAGCAAGTCCGCACTTGAATGCGATTACAATTCTCCCGAACGAAAAGATATTTGAAAAGGTGGATAAAAACACGCCCCTAAAAAAAGCATTATCCGTAATAAACGAAAATCTTGCTCGAAATTTGGAAGGACTTGTGGAAACCATTTATGAGACGGGGCTGATTAACATTGATTTTGCCGATATTCGTGCCGTCCTGGAGAGCAGAAGAGGGGTTAGAAAACTTGCTTATTTAAACACCATTGAAGCTAATCTTGAAGAAGGAGCGCAGGAGATCGTAAGAAAAGCGGTTTCAAATCCTTTATACTCTTATGATGTCAGTAATTCTCGCGGAATACTTTTTAATATTACGGGAGGAAAAGACATCGGGCTTACCGATATTTCAGCCATTGCCGAAAACATTTCTCATTACACGGAAGAAAGGGCAAAGATTATTGTAGGAATAATGCAGAAGCAAAAATATCGCGACAAGATAAAGATAGTGATTCTTGCCACCGGATGCGGGACAGAATATTTGAATAAAGAGATAGGAATCAAAGAAGAAAAGAAAAAGCCGGAGAAGCCGGAAAAAAAGGAAGAAGAGAAGCCGAAAAAGAAACGGAAAGAACCCAAGAAAAAGAAAGACTCTTCAAAGAAGAAAAAAATATCCGTATCTTATAAAAAAAATACCATTGTTCCGGAAGAAAAGAAAAAGCCGGAAAGCAAGGAAGAGAAAGAAATATTAAAGGAAGAGGAGAAGTGGGAGAAGCCGGCGTTCTTAAGGAGAATTAACGATGATGACTAAAAAATTACAAAAAGCGGTTATTCCCGTTATTGACACGGAAGATAATCTTTTTCCCTTTACCAGATGTGTCCCGCGAGAGCTTCTGCCGATAGGCGACTTTCCTCTTATTCAGCACATTGCAGACGAAGCTATAGATAGTGGTGTTACGGAGATAGTTTTCGTTTTGTTCTCTTCAAACAAGATGATTGTTGACCACTTTAAGGATATAAATAAAATTTCCGACAAGAAGGAAGACTTTAAAAAACGATATTTACCGATATCTTTTTCTTACCTTCTTCAAAAAAAGAAATCCAAGGACGGCTATACCATATTAAAAGCGGAAAAGAAGATGGAGGGAGAGCCTTTTGCCGTGTCTTTCCCCGGTACTGTTTTTCATGGCAGCAAGTCCAGTTTGAGTCAGATCTTTAATATTTTTCGAACTTCGGAAAAGCCCGTAGTGGCCCTGAAAGAAGTTAAGGAGGATGAGGTCGCTCACTCCTTGATTGTAGATACGGAAAAAATTGCCAATCGGTTTTATAAAATAAAAAAAATCCATGATTCTCCTGATCCAAGCAAGACAAGCTCCAGATTAGCACTTGCCGGAAGGTTTATTTTAACCTCTTTGGTGTTTGATTATTTGAGAAAAATGGGGGAGGACAAAAATCTTTCCGATGCGTTAAATAGCATGATCGGTAGCGGGAAGATTGTCTACGGACATCATCCGGATGGAAGCTGGTTTGATTGTTATGATATTCCTTCTTATCTTAAAACAAACTCCTTTTTTATGCTTGAGAAATCACGTTTTTCAAATAGCCTTAAAAATTATTTTAAAGAAATAGTATGAAAGAAATAAACTCTAATTTACTTGATAAGATTTACAAAAAGAGAGAAAAAGATGCCCGCAAGTATGATCACGGATTGGTGATTATTATCGGCGGCTCCAGGCTTTATAGTGGCTCTCCCGCTCTTTCCGCTTTTTCCGCCTTCAGGGCCGGAGCGGACATGGTTCAGATAATAGCGCCTGAGCGTGCTGCCGATATTGCGGCCGGGTTTAGCCCGTCTTTGGTTACGATTCCTTTAAGGGGAGATTATCTTTCTCCGGATCATCTTTCCGACCTTTTATCCCTTACACGTTCCGGAGAAGCGGTAGCGAGAGGAAATGTCTCTGTTGTTATCGGAGGAGGAATCGGAAGAGAGGAAAAAACGAAAGAGGTAATCAGAGATTATTTGACTGAAACTTCCGTACCGGTAGTAATTGATGCTGATGCCATATATGCTCTTGAAGAAGAGAAAATTAATTTTGCGGGAAAAAGCTTTTTGTTTACGCCTCATCTTCATGAATTTTATATTCTTACAGGGATTAAAGTCGAGACAATGAAAAAGGAGGAAAAAGAAGACGTGGTAAGAAAGAAGGCAAAAGAACTTTCTTCTACAATTCTTTTGAAAGGAGAGACCGATATTATCTCTGACGGGAGTGAGGTTGTAGAGAATAAAATCAATGTACCTTATCTTACAACCGGAGGATGCGGGGACACTCTAGCCGGTATTGCCGGTGCTCTTCTCTCGAGAGGAGTGCCTTTATTTGAAGCGGCGCAAGCAGCCGCCTTGATTAACACTAAGGCGGGGCAAAGTGCGTCAAAAGAAAAAGGGGATTCTTTAATCGCCACTGATTTAATCGAAAAAATTGAAAAAATAATAAAATAAAAATATGGAAAAAAACTTTAAAGAACTTTTCAATCTTAACGGGAAAATAGCCATTGTTACCGGGGCAAGAAGAGGAATGGGAAGAACTCATGCAATCGCTCTTTCCGATGCGGGAGCAAAAGTGGTTGTTTCCGATATTTCTCAAGAAGACTGTCAAAGCGTTGTGGAAGATATTAAAGAAAGAGGAGGTGAGGCCGTTGCCGTTAAATGTGATATTTCTAAAAAAGAGGAGGTGGAAAGTATGATAAAAGAGACCAAGAACGCTTTTGGTGGGATCGACATACTGGTTAATAATGCCGGAATAATTAATTTTAATGATTTTCTTGAGATTACCGAGGAAGATTGGCAAAAAGTAATCGATATAAATCTCAAGGGGTATTTTTTGTGCACACAAGCGGCCGCTAAAGAAATGAAAGAGCGAGGGGGAGGGGTTGTCGTAAATATTGGTTCTGTCGCGATGGGGCAGATGGGAATAGGTTTTCCAAATACCGCTCCTTATGTTTCCTCTAAAGGAGGAGTAGCGGGGATGACCGAGGCACTTGCAATTGACCTTGCTCCGCATAATATTCGAATAAATACGATTGCTCCGGGAATGATTGAAACGCCAATGATTGACCCGGTCAAAGAAGACAAAGAAGGGACTGCGGCAATGATAAACAGATTTCCATTAAAAAGAATAGGAAGACCGGAAGAAATATCTAGTGTTGTCCTTTTTCTTGCATCGGACGCTTCTTCTTATATGACGGGAGCTGTTATTAATGTTGATGGCGGGTGGCTTGCCACGTAAAAAAATATCCATGTATGACGTAATAATAGTTGGAGGAGGCCCTGCCGGGATTACAGCCGGCATTTATGGGATGCGAAAAAATTTAAGAACACTTCTTATTACGAAAGATTTTGTCGGGCAAACGGGTAGTGCCGGGATTATTGAAAATTGGCCCGGTGAAAAGGAGATAAAAGGAATCGAGTTAATGCAAAAGCTTGAAAAGCATCTCCGTCATTTTGGGCCGGAGATAAGAGAAGGTGATATGGTAAAAAAAATTCAGAAGGAGAACGGAGCATTTAGGGTAATTACGACAGAAAAGGAAGAGGTTGCCAAGACGATTATCATTGCAACGGGAAGAAATCCTCGACCCCTAAAAGTTGCCGGAGAAGAGCGATTGACCGGAAAAGGAGTTTCTTATTGCGTTACTTGTGATGGAGCTCTTTTTAGAAATAAAAAAGTAGTTGTTGTGGGCGGAGGTGATGCCGGATTCATGGCGGCTCTGGAACTTAAAGAATATTGTGAAAAGGTTTATATCATAGAGAATGCTCCCAAAGTTCGTGCGGAAGAAATTTCTTTGGAAAAAGCAGAAAGAGCGGATAATATTGAGATAATAACGGGAGCAAAAATTGAGGAAATAAAAGGAGATATTATGGTTGAGTCAGTGGTTTACGAAAAAGAAGGAGAGAAAAAGGAGATTGACGCAAAAGGGGTTTTTATAGCTATTGGATCTATTCCGGCAACCGACTTTTTAAATGAAATCGTAGAATTCAATGAAAGGGGAGAGATCAAAATAGATCCTTGGACGGCGGCGACAAAGACAAAAGGCGTCTTTGCCGCAGGCGATGTTACGCAAATAAGAGACAAGCAAATCGTAGTTGCCTGCAGTGAAGGGGTGAAGGCTTTATTGTCCGCTTATCATTTTTTAAAAAAATGATCATAAACTTTTTGAAAGCAAGAGAAATACTTGATTCTCGCGGTGTTCCCACTGTTGAGGTTTCTCTTGATACGGAGAAGGGGAGTTTTGTCTCCGCGGTCCCTTCGGGAAGCTCCGTAGGAAGCCACGAAGCGAAAGAGCTGCGTGACGGAGGTGATAGGTATATGGGCAAAGGAGTGACAAAAGCAGTTAAAAATATAAATGAAACCATTGCTCCCGCGATAAAAGGGGAAGAAGTGGATCCGGAAAAAATTGATGATATCCTTTTAAAGCTTGACGGAACCAAAGATAAATCTCGCCTTGGCGCTAACGCCATATTGGGCGTTTCCATGGCTCTTTTCCGTGCCGCGGCAAAAGAAGCGGAAAAACCTCTTTATAGGTATATTTCTTCTCAATTTTCTTTTAAAGAAAAAATGCCAAAACCTTGTTTTAACGTGATAAACGGAGGAGCTCATGCGGGAGGAGGATTGGACTTTCAAGAGCTTATGATCGTTCCCCAGAAAGATTCTTTTTCAAATAATTTACAGATTGCCGTAGAGTCTTATTATCAACTTAAAGTAAGCTTAGAAGAAAAATACGGAAAGAGTGCGTCCAATATTGGAGACGAAGGCGGCTTTGCTCCGAAAATAAGTGAGCCCAGGGAAGCGATTTCTTGCCTGGCTTGGTTGGGTAACGATTTAAAATTTTTTATAGATGTTGCCGCTTCAGAATTTTTTGACGGAGAGAAGTATTATATAGCGGGAAGGAGGAAAACCAAAGAAGAGATGATCGGAATCTACAAAGAACTTACAGAAGAATTTGATATTATCGGTCTGGAGGATCCTTTAGAAGAGAATGATTTTGACGGATGGTCAGACTTACGCGAATCCTTGGGTGATACGGTTATTATTGGAGATGATCTTCTTGTTACCAATATAGAGCGTATGGAGAAAGCTTTCCAAAAAAAATCTTGTAACGCCGTAATAATTAAGATAAATCAAATTGGTAGCGTTACGGAAGCAATTTCCGCCGCCAGAAAAGCAAAGGAGTACGGGTGGAAGATCATTGTTTCTCACCGTTCCGGAGAGACAAACGATGATTTTATCGCTGATTTTGCGGTAGGGATAGGAGCGGAATATATTAAATCGGGTGCCCCGGTAAGGGGAGAGCGTATTGCAAAGTATAATAGGCTTTCAAAAATTGAAGAATGCCTTAAAAAAAATGAATAACAAAGCAAAAACAATCTTTATAGTACTAGACGGCCTTGGAGATGAGGAGATACCCGAGCTTGATAATAAAACCCCTCTACAAGCAGCGCATACTCCTAACTTGGACAAATGGGCCAAAAAAGGAAGACTAGGGCTTCTTTTCCCGGCCTTTAAAGGAAATTTTCCCACTTCGGAGGAAGGGCACTTTTCACTTTTTGGATATGATCCCGTAAAATATGGAATTTCGAGAGGAATTATTACCGCTAGCGGAGTTGGTCTTAAAATCGAAGAAGGAGATATCGCACTGCGAGGAAATTTTGCTACCATAGATAACGGCAAGATAATAAATCGAAGAGCGGGGAGAATAAAGAGGCCGGGTCCTTTGGTTAAGGCGATAGACGGGCTGGAGATTGACGGAGTTCGTTTTTCGGTTAAATCAGCGAAAGAACATCGACTCGGAATTGTAATGAAAGGAGAGGGGCTTAATTATAATATATCAAACAGTGATCCGCACTACGGAGAAGGGTCCGGACTTGAAGGAGTTAAGCCCCTTGATAAAAGTAAAAGCACGATATTTACCGCAAAAGTTTTAAATAAATTCTTTGAAAAGACCCATCAGATATTAAAAGAACACTCTCTAAACGAAAAAAGAAAATTTCCGGCAAATTATATCTTGACAAGAGGTGCTTCCGGGGTTGTCGATCTTCCTTCTTTTGAAGAGAAATATGGTATGAGGGCAGCTTGTATCGGAGGAAAAGTATTTTATAAACAGATTGGAAAAATGATAGGAATGGATGTTTTGAGGGTAAAAGGAGCTGACGGCACGGTAAGAACCAATTTGGAAGGAAAATTCAAAAAGGCTCGTGAGGCTATCTTATCCGATTATGATTTTGTGTTTGTGCACGTAAAGGCGATAGACACCTTGGGAGAAGACGGAGATTTTTGGGGTAAAAAAGATTTTATAGAAGAGATAGATAAAAATCTCTCGGTGCTTGAAGAGTTTATGGGAGTTTTAGTGATTACTTCCGACCATTCCACTTGTTCGATACAAGCATCTCACTGCGCAAAAGAGATACCTCTTTTAATAAAAGGAAAAGGGAAAGACAATACCTCTTATTTTTCGGAAAAAGAATGTGCGAGAGGGGCTTTAGGGAAAATTGACCAGAGAAACTTTTTAAAAAAGATTGTCTTTGGAAATTAGCGTTTGCTAAAGAACTTTTTTTATAATAAACTAAAAAAATATGGATAACAAAAAGATAATTGTTTACACCACACCAACCTGTTCTTACTGCGTGATCTTAAAAAATTATCTAAAAGAGAACGGTGTTGAATTTGAAGAAGTAGATGTAAGCAAAGATGAAGAGGTGCAAAAAAGAATGATAGAAAAATCAGGACAGATGGGCGTCCCTGTTACGGAGATTAACGGTGATATTGTTGTTGGTTTCGATAAAGGAAAAATTGATGAAGCAATTGGACTATGAAAGCAAAAATAGCAATTAACGGTTTTGGAAGAATAGGAAGATCCGTTTTAAAGAATATTTTGAAAAACGGAAATTTGGATATAGTGGCAATTAATGATTTAGCTGACACCGAAACCCTTTTACATCTTTTTCGTTATGACTCCGTATACGGTAACTGCGAAGGTGATTTAAAAGATGGCGTACTCAAAATAGAGGGAAGAGAAATAAGTATTTTTTCGGAAAAAAATCCGGAAAATATTCCGTGGGGAGACTTAGGAGTTGATATAGTACTTGAATGTACGGGCCTTTTTACCGACTACGAGAATGCGAAAAAGCATTTGAAGGCAGGAGCAAAGAAAGTAATTATTTCAGCTCCCTCCAAAGACCCGGACAAGATCAAATCTTTAATTTTAGGAGTAAACGAGGATAAGTTTGACTTGGCAAGGGACGATATTATTGATATGGGCTCTTGTACCACCAATTGCCTTGCTCCTATCGTAAAAGCGATGAATGAAAAGTTCCAAATCCAGGAAGGATTTATGACTACTATACACAGTTATACCACTACTCAGAATCTTTTAGATGCGCCCCATAAAGATTTACGCAGAGCCAGAGCCGCCGCCTTAAACATGATACCGACAACAACCGGCGCAGCAAAAGCACTAAAAAGAGTTATTCCCGAGATAGAGGATAAAATAGGAGGAATAGCGTTAAGAGTGCCTACTCCTACCGTTTCTATAATTGATTTAACGTGTTATTTGAATAAAAGTACAACCGCAGAAGAGTTAAATAACGTTTTTCGGGATTATCCTCATAAGAATATTTTAGCGGTAGAAGACAGTCTCCTCGTTTCTTCCGATTATATAGGCAGTTCTTTTTCTGCCGTGGTAGATTCCGGCATGACCGAGGTAAAGAATAATTTAGCCAGAGTATTTGCTTGGTATGACAACGAATGGGGATATGCTTCACGCCTAGCGGAACTTGCCGAATTTATATTTAACAAAAACAATCAAACATGATTAAAAAGAAAAAACTCTATTATCCTTCAAGTGATTTCAAAAAAAATGCTTGGGTAAAAAGTAAAGAGACCTATAAAAAAGCAAAAAAAGATCCGGTTAAGTTTTGGGAGGGCCTTGCAAAAGAAGTTTATTGGAGGAAAAAATGGAAAAAAGCGTTCGAGCATAAACCGCCCTTTTTTAAGTGGTTTTTGGGTGGTAAGTTAAATTTCTCCGAAAACTGTTTAGACAAGAATATTGAAACCAAGAAAAACAAGGTGGCTTTAATCTGGGAGCCGGAACCATCCGATGAACGTCCTCGCTATTTTACTTATTACGATCTTTACAGAAAAGTTAATAAGCTTGCCAACGGCCTAAAAAAAATGGGAGTCAAGAAAGGGGATAGAGTTGGAATCTATCTTCCCATGATTCCGGAGGCCGTTATTGCGATGCTTGCCTGTACTCGCATTGGAGCCGTCCATTCTGTCGTATTTTCTGCATATAGCCCGCAAGCCCTTCAGGTAAGACTGCAGGATACGGAAGAAAAAATTCTTATTACCGCGGACGGATATTATCGAGGCGGAAAAATTATTGATCTGAAAAAAAATGCCGATGAAGGGGTCAAAGACACAAAAGTAAAAAAGCTTGTTGTGGTCAAGAGAGCCGGAAATAAGGTTAACATGAAAAAAGGCAGGGATGTATGGTGGGATGACACGATAAGCAAAGAAGATGATTTTTGTAAACCTGAAGTGATGGATAGCGAAGACCCTTTGTTCGTCCTTTATACCAGTGGGTCAACGGGAAAGCCGAAAGGAATTGTGCATACTTGTGGGGGATATACCACTCAAGCGAAATTTACCGGTAAATGGATTTTTGATATTAAAGAAAATGATATTTTTTGGTCCATGTCCGATATAGGATGGATCACGGGCCACACTTATTCTGTTTATTCTCCTTTATTAAACGGCACAACTTGCATTATTTTTGAAGGGGCGCCCAATTGGCCTGTTCCGGATAGATGGTGCCAAATTATTGAAAAGTACGCGGTCAATATTTTCTATACCGCTCCGACAGCAATTCGCATGTTCCAAAAGTACGGTGATGACCTGGTAAAAAAGCATGACCTAAGCAGTTTAAAAGTTCTTGGATCTGTGGGAGAGCCGATCGATAAAGGCTCTTGGCTTTGGTATTTTGAAAAAGTGGGAAATAAAAAATGTCCCATTGTGGATACATGGTGGCAAACAGAAACAGGGGGAATTCTTCTTTCTTCTCTTCCGGGAGTAGGACCTATCAAACCCACCTTTGCAGGGTTGCCTTTTCCCGGCATAAAGTTCGATATACTAAACAATAACGGTAAATCTTGCAAATCCGGAGAAAAAGGAGATCTTGTTATTCTACCTCCTTTTTCGCCGGGACTTTTAAGAGGGGTCTATAAGAATACAAAAAGATACAAAAAGACATATTGGAGCGAATACGGGGATGAGGTTTATTTTACCTCTGATATAGCGCATAAAGATAAAAATGGTTTAATTCGTATTGTGGGAAGAAGTGATGACATGATAAAAGTAGCCGGACATAGAATATCTACCGGAGAAATGGAAGATACTGTTTCCAAAATTCCTTCAATCTTAGAATGTGCCGTAATTGGAATCCCTGACGAAATAAAAGGAGAGGTCCCCGCTGTTTTTGAGGTTTTGAAAGGAAATTGGAAGAAAATAGAAGATCTTGTAGTAGTAGAAATTAAAAAGGGCATAGGACCGATAGCTCTTCCTAAAAAGATTTATGTCGTAAACGATCTTCCGAAGACACGCTCCGGAAAGATTATGAGAAGAATCTTAAGAAAAATTTTTACAAACGAGGATCTTGGCGATCTTTCTACGTTAGCCAACCCTGAGAGTGTTGAAGAATTAAAAAAAACCTTAAAGTAATATGAATGAATCTACAGAAAAAACATATGTAGTGGGGCATAATACTCCTGACACGGATTCCGTGGTTTCTGCCGTAGTTTTTGCTCGTTTTTTACAAAAACAAGGTAAAAACGCACAAGCCGTTATATCAGAAAAACCAAACAATGAAACAAACTACGTTTTTACTTTCATGGAAGAGAAAATGCCGAGAATAAAGAAAAGCTTTAATAATGAACGTGTTTTTCTTGTTGATCACAATGAACTGGATCAAAGCATAGCGGAAGATAAAAATGTTTGTGGAGTAATTGACCATCATCGTATTTCAGGACTTCAAACAAATGAACCCATTTTTTTTCGTGTTGAGCCTTTGGGCAGTACGTCTACTCTTATCTATAAGCTTATGAAAGAAACGGGCGTAGAGATTGAAAAAGGGGATGCAGCGCTTCTTTTGTCCGGTATTGTCTCTGATACCTTAAACTTGACATCCACCACTACAACAAGCGAAGACGAAGAGGCCTTGAAATCACTTTCGGACATAGCGGCGATTGATGCAGATGATTTGGCGGAAAAAATGTTTGAAGCAAAGTCCGATCTTTCCGGGAAGAGCGTAGAAGAGATTATTATGGGAGATGTAAAAGAATATGATTTTGGGGACAAAAAAGTTTGCATAGGCACAGCGGAGGCGATATCTTTGTCTTTTTTTGACAATAACAAGCATCTTATTCTCAACGCTTTGCAAGAAATTAAAAAAGAAAAAGGATTTGATTTTTTCTTTTTTAGCGCAATAGACATTTCAAAAAAAGAGGCAAGAATATATTCAGCCGGCGACGAAGAAAGAAAGCTGGCAGAAGAAGCTTTTTCCAAGATGGAAAAGGGAGACTTTATTCTTTTGCCGGGAGTTGTTTCTAGAAAAAAACAAATTGCTCCGCCCCTTTGCAAAATTATTACTAAAAGTTAGCTTATTATGAAATATACCGTTGCTTACGAAAAAATCTCTTCGAAAGACATCTCTCTTGTTGGCGGGAAGAACGCATCATTGGGAGAAATGATAAAGTCCTTATCTAAAAAAGGAATTTCTGTTCCTGGCGGATTTGCCGTTACCACAGAAAGTTATTGGAAATTTTTGAAGGAGAATAATATTGAAAAAGAATTGAAAGAAATTCTTAAAAAGCACGACCGTAAAACCACAAAGAGCCTTCGTGAGGCAGGAAAAAAAGCTCGCGAAGCAATCATGAAAGGAGAGTTTCCGAAAGAAGTCGAAGAAGCAATCAAGAAGTCTTACAAGGAGATGTGTGAAAGATATTCTAAAAGGAACGTTAGTGTTGCGATAAGATCTTCCGCGGTTTGCGAAGATGCTCCCGATGCTTCTTTCGCCGGACAGTTTGAAACTTTTTTGAATGTCTCCGGAGAAAGCCAGGTATTAAAATATGTAAAAGAATGTATAGCCTCTTCTTTTAACGACAGGGTTATCGCTTATCGTGAAGAAAAAAAAGTTCCACACCTTAAATTTGCTCTTTCTGTGGGAGTACAGAAAATGGTGCGCTCTGATTTAGCTTCTTCCGGAATTATGTTTACTCTTGACACGGAAAGCGGGTTTCGTGACGTTGTCCTTATAAGCTCCATTTTCGGGATAGGGGAGATGATTGTGCAGGGGAGCGTTACTCCGGATGAGTTTTATGTTTTTAAGCCCACGCTTGAGAAAGGATATCCTTCGATAATTCGTAAGGACCTTGGAAGAAAAGTGAAAAAATATGTATATGGAAAGAAAGCAGGATTGAAAGAAAAAAAAGTTCCCGAAAAGGAAGCAACAAAGTTTTCTATTACTGATGAAGAGATTCTTACTCTCGCAAAGTGGGGGGCAATCATCGAAAAGCACTACAAAAAACCGCAAGATATTGAGTGGGCGAAAGACGGAGAAACCGGAAAACTTTTTATAGTACAATCGAGACCGGAGACAGTTCATGCCCCCAAAAAAGGAAATAAATATCTTGAGTACGATATAAAAACCAAAGAGAAACCGATACTTACGGGAATCGCTGTAGGTGAAAAGGTGGGAAAAGGAAAAGTGCGTGTCATTGAAGACATTAATGACATTGAAAAATTTCGTAAAGGAGATGTCTTGGTCACAAAGATGACTGATCCGGACTGGGTAAGTATTATGCGTCTCGCCTCTGCAATTATTACCGACGAAGGAGGAAAAACAGCACACGCGTCCATTGTTGGAAGAGAACTCGGAGTTCCGACAATAGTGGGAACGGAAAAAGGAACAAAAGTATTAAAAGACGGAACAATGGTAACAGTTGATTGTACGCAGGGATTAAACGGAAAAGTATACAAGGGAGATATTCAGTATTCGGTCAAAGAATATGATCTAAACAAGATCTCGAAAACAAAGACGAAAGTTATGCTTAATATCGGTACTCCTGAAATGGCTTTTCGCGCCTCGCATCTTCCTTCTTCAGGAGTCGGTCTCGCAAGAGTAGAATTTATCCTGGCCGAGAAAGTTCGCGTACATCCTCTTGCCTTATACCATTATGAAAAATTAAAAGATAAAAAACTAAAAAGAAAGATTAAGGACGTTACAGTTGAGCATAACGACAAAAAAGAACACTTTATAAAAGAGCTTGCCGAAGGAATTGGGCAGATTGCAGCCGGCCTTTATCCTCGAGAAGTCATTGTTCGTCTTTCGGATTTTAAAACCAATGAGTATCGTAACCTTATCGGGGGATCTATTTATGAAAAAGAAGAGTCTAATCCTATGCTTGGTTTTAGAGGAGCTTCACGTTATCTCAGCGAAGACTTTTATCCGGCCTTTCAAATGGAGTGCATGGCGGTTAGGAGAGCTATAGAAGTTTTTGGACTGTCGAATATCTCGATAATGGTTCCTTTTTGCAGAAGCCTGGACGAAGGAAAGAAAATTAAGGAAAGCATAAAAAAAGAGGGGATTAAGTCTAAAATTTATGTAATGGCTGAAATTCCCTCAAACCTTATTTTAGCTAAAGACTTCAGTAAGGTTTTTGACGGATTTTCTATTGGAAGCAATGACCTGGCTCAACTTGTCCTTGGGGTAGACAGGGACAACGCTCTTCTCTCAAAAAAATATGACGAGAACGATTTGGCAATAAGAGAAATTATTTCCAGCTTTTTGAAAGAAGCTCGCAAGCTCAAAGAAAAGGTTGGTATTTGCGGAGAGGCTCCGGCAATAATTCCTGGTTTTGTAGAATTTTTGGTTGAAAATAAAATTGATTATGTTTCCGTAAATCCCGATTCTTTCGTACAAACAGTGAAAAAAATTCATAAATCAGAAAAAAAATAGCATGTTTGATGTCATAACATTTGGCACTGCAACGAAAGATATTTTTTTACAAACAAGGCAAGGATCGATAATAAAAGACAAAGAGTTTTTGTCGGGAGAGGGGATTTGTTTTTCTTTGGGCTCAAAAGTTAAAACGGAAAAGATACATTTTTCTTCCGGAGGTGGAGGAACCAATACGGCAGCAACTTTGGCAAAGCAAGGGTTTTCTGTCGCTTATTGTGGCAAGATAGGGGAAGATGGTGCGGGAGACAACATTTTAAAAGAAATGGACTATTATGGTGTGGACTCACGTTTCATCTCCTTTACAAGTGAAAAAGTCACTAATCACTCTGTCGTATTAGATATTCCCGGGAAGGATCGTACTATTTTTGCATATAAAGGAGCCTCCGATCTTTTTTCTAAAGAAGATATTTCTTTAAAAGAGCTTAATGCGGAGTGGTTTTATCTTGCCCCTTTTTCTGAAAATACAAAAGACCTTTTTTATTTCTTTTTAGATTATGCCATTTCTTCTAATATCAAAGTAATGGTAAATCCAAGCAAAGCACAGCTAAGGGACAAGAAAATAAAAGAAGTGTTAGGCAAGGTTGATGTTCTTCTTTTAAATCTTGAAGAAGCGGCAATTCTTACGAATTTACCGTGTAAAAAAGAGGAAGATATAATAAGAGGAGTAGCCAAAGAAGTAAAGGGGATAGCGATAATAACAAAAGGAAAAGAAGGGGTTTTTGTCTATGACGGTCAAAAGTTTTATAGCGCAAAACCTACTATCGCCAGTGCTGTTGATCGAACCGGCGCAGGGGATTCTTTTGGAGCCGGCTTTTTATCTTCTTTTATAAGAGAAGGGGATGTTAAAGAAGGGATTCAACTTGGTATTGCAAATTCTACAAGTTGCCTTCAAAAAATGGGGGCAAAACACGGGTTGCTCGGCAAAAGTGATAAATATGAGAAAGTAGAAATCCATGAATTTAAATGATTTTTTAAAAAAAGCACGGAAAGAGGGGCGGGCTCTCGGTCAATTTAATTTCTGTACGGTAGAACAGCTCAAGGGTATTGCTTTGGCTGCAAAACAAAAGAAGGCTCCCGTGATATGCGGGACATCGGCAAGAGAGAATGAGTTTATAGGAACAGAGGAAGCTGTTGCCTTGGTTTCCGAAATAAGAAAAAAAGAAAAGGTTGATTTATTTTTAAATTTTGATCATGGAAAAGACATAGGTTCCCTGAAAAAAGCGATAGATGCTGGTTATGAAATGGTTCACTTTGACGGGTCAAAACTTTCTTTTGAGGAAAACGTAAGAGCTACCAAAGAAATAGCCTCTTATGCAAAAAAGAAAGGGGCTTTGGTAGAAGGAGAGTTGTCGGAGATTAAAGGAAGTTCAGCAATAAATGAAGGGGATCCCGAAGAATTTACCTTGACTTCTATAGAAAAAATTGTTAAGTTTATCAAGGAAACGAGTGTTCATGGAATTGCTCTTGATATCGGTAATGTGCATGGAATTTACAAGAAGATGCCGGATTTAAAGCTTGAACGAATAAGTCAGTTGCTTTCTTTCGTTGATTGCTTTATTGTATTACACGGAGGATCGGGAATTTCAAAAGAAGATATTAGAAAATCCATTAAAAACGGGGTGGTGAAAATTAACATTAACACCGAGCTTCGATATGCTTGGAGAAACTCGGTAGGGGATTTCTTGGAAAATAATTCGGACGAGATTGTTCCCTACAAGATTCTTTCTCCGGCAAGAGAAGCTATTAAGAAAAAAGTAGAAGAGAAAATTGATATTTTTAATTATGCCTAAAATAATCATTGAAAGAGAAAAATGTATCGGATGCGGAACTTGCGTAACAGTTTGTCCTATGCATTTTAAAATGGCAGAAGATGGGCTTGCTAAAATAAAAGACGGTGAAGAGGATGAAAAAAATATAGAAGAGAGCGGTTGCTCTAAAGAGGCTGCCCAAAGTTGTCCTGTACAGTGTATTCACGTTAAAGATGAGTAAATATGACTATTAAATTATCAGCTCGAAAAAGAGGAGAAGAAAAAGGAAGAAAGCTTCGTAAGAACGGAATGCTGCCCGTAATTTTATATGGAGTCAAAAGGGAAAGTGTTCCTTTATCCGTTGATACAAAAGATTTTTATAAACTGTATAAAGAAGCGGGAGAAAGTACCATTATTTCTCTTGAGATAGAAGGGGAAAAGAAAAAACCATCCGTCCTTATTTACGATATTCAAAAAGATCCCCTGAAAGGAAATATTATTCACGCTGATCTTTATGAACCGGACTTGAAAGAAAAAGTGGAGGCGGAGGTTCCTCTTGTTTTTGTTGGTGAATCGCCGGCAGTAAAAGATATGGAGGGAACCCTTATCAAAAATACTGATTCTATCAATGTAAGTGCTCTTCCGCAAGATCTTCCACACGAGATAGAGATCGATGTAAGCAAGCTTAAAACTTTTGATGACGTAATATGCGTAAAAGACTTAAAGCTTCCTCCTGGAGTAGAAGTCTCCTATGACCCGGAATGGGCGATAGTTTTGGTTACTGCTCCAACCAATGTTGAAGAAGAGCTTGAAAAGCCGATTGAAGAAGGAGAAGAGCCCGAGGTGATAGGAGGAGAAGAGGAGGAAAAGGAAGAAGAAGAAAAGGAAGAAGAAAAAGAAGAATGAAAAAAATAATTATTACAATTATAGTTTTTGCCTTGATCGCAGGAGGTAGTATTGTTGTTTTTGCGGGAAGCAGTGACATGGAGGAAGAGCGAGCTCAGTTGGAAGAAGAGCTTAAACGGCTTGAAGAAGAAATAACAAGAACGGAAAGAGGGTTAACTATTACGGAAGCGGAAAAAGAAAGCCTTCAGTATCAAATAAGGCAACTCCAAGGTCAGATTGATCATTTGAGCGCGCAAATACAGCGTAATAAGGTTATTATTCAAAGCCTTGGCTTGCAGATAGAAGATACGAAGGGATCGATTCAAAAAACTACGCAAAAAATAGAGAGCTCACGAGAAGAGTTAGCGGAAACCCTTCGTATAATGAATATGGAAGGAAGAACTTCTGTTCTTGAAACAATCTTTAAAGGAGATGATCTTTCTTCTTTTTTTGGTAACTTAAATTCTTTAGAAAGGTTGTCGGAGGGAACAAAGAATATTATGGATGAGGTGAGGGCTTTAAGAATGGAACTAAGAGACGAAAAAGAATATCTGGAGGATTTTAGAACAGAAACAGAACAAGTGGCACGAGCTCAAGAGCTACAAAGACAAGAAGAAGAAGCGGCAAGAAGGGAATATGAAAGGATTCACGGAATGACGGAAGAAGAGTATCAGAGACAGCTTGCACAAAGAGAGGAGCTTGAAAAAAGGAAAAGAGAAATAGAAGAGAAAATATTTCAGCTTGTCGGTATTCCCGAAGTGGAGATGCCGACTTTTGCAGAGGCTTTAGAGACCGCAGAATGGGTGGAAGGGAAGACGGGTATAAGGCCGGCTTTTCTATTGGCGATAATAATGCAAGAATCAGCGCTTGGAAGAAATGTGGGGCAGTGTTATATTGCCGATGCTAGTTCCGGAACTTCGCAGCATATTCATAATGGTCAGTATTATTCAAACGGAATTCATCCTACACGAGACTTGCCATTATTTTTACAGATTACGAAGGAACTGGAAAGAGATCCGAAACAAACTCCCGTATCTTGTCCGCTGAGTTATGGCTATGGTGGAGCTATGGGACCTGCGCAATTTATTCCTTCTACCTGGCAAAGCGTACGTCCTAGCGTGTCTGGTATGTTGGGTCGAGAGGCGGATCCTTGGAGAATCAGCGATTCTTTTCTTGCTTCGTCAACTCTTCTTCGAAACTTAGGTGGTGTAAGTAACGAGCGGCGCGCCGCCCTGCAGTATTTTGCAGGCTCTAATTGGCAGGCTTCACATGTGCAGTTCTACGGCGATCAAGTAGCAAACAGAACTAACTGTATTCAAATTTTTATTGATGACGGCACAATGAGTGATTTTTGTAGTAACCTAGTCTTTATCCCTTAGTCGATAGTGATATCTTTATATTCTTCACGCTCTTCTTCCTCTTGAAGAGCGTTTATTATTTCTTCTAATTTTCCTTCCATTATTTCTTCTAAATTATACCAGCTTCTTTCAATTCGATGGTCGGTGATTCTGTTTTGTAAAAAATTATAGGTTCTTATTTTTTCCGCGCGCATAGCGCTCCCTATTTGTGATTTTCTTTTTTCTTCCTCCTTCGCTTGCTTTTTTTCTCTTTCTTTCTCCATTATTCTTGCTTCTAAAATTGAAAGTGCTGTTTCTTTATTTTGTTGTAGGCTTCTTTCGTTTTGTGAGGTTACCACAATCCCCGTAGGGTTATGTACTATCCTTACAGCTGTTTCTCTTTTATTTACATACTGGCCCCCGGGACCGGATGACTTACATGTTTCGACTTGAATATCTTGCGGACTGATCTTTATTTTACCTTTTTTCGGTTCCGGTAAGACAGCTACGGAAACAGTGGAAGTGTGAATACGTCCCCCTTTTTCTGTCTCCGGAACTCTTTGTACTCGATGGACACCTGCCTCATATTTCATTAAAGAATAGGGGTTACCGTTTTTCATTTTAAAAACCAATATCTTATATCCTCCTTGTTCTGTTTTGTTCTCTTCCATTACTTTTATGTCAATATTTTTTTCTTCTGCGTATCCTGCGTACATTTCGAAAAGATCTTTTACGAAGAGAGATGCTTCATCTCCTCCGGCTCCGGAGCGTATTTCAATAATAGCCGTTCCTTTCTTTATCTCAGCGCTTTCGCTGCTTCCTCTTTCTTTTTCGAAGACAGAACGTTTTAATTCTTTTTCTTTCTCTTCTTTCTCTTTTTCAAGTTGAGGGATTTCTTCTTTTGCCATAGAAAGAAGCTCTGCATCACTCTCTGTTTTTATGATTTTTTCGTTCTCTTCTATTTTCTTTTTTACCGAATCCAACTCTTCTTTTTTTGAAATAATTTCTTCCAATACTTTCTTTCTTTCACCAATACTCTCCCAATCAGTAATTTGTTCGGGAGAAGACAACTTTTCCATTAATTCTTTATATTCTTTTTTAATTTCTTCTATCTTGGACATAAACAAAGACCCCTTGTAGAAAGGGGCTTTTATAATCAAGGTATTACTTTTTCTTTTTTGACATTCTTTCCTTGAATTTTTCCACTCTTCCCATAGAATCAAGAATTTTTCTTTTTCCCGTATAAAAAGGGTGGCACGCAGAACAAACCTCTGTTTTTATAGAGTCATTGGTTGACCCGACAACGAAAGAATTTCCGCAAGCGCAAGTTACTTTCGCTTTTTCGTTATATTTTGGATGAGTATCTTTCTTCATATTCGTTTTTTAATTTAACGAATGCATCATATCAAAAAAAGAGCAATAAATCAAGTGTATGTTGACTGTATTTTGGGAAAAAGTTAAAATTAAATTTATGCAGCGTGATAACTCTTGATTTATCGGTAAATAATGCTATATTATGGTGTGTTTAAAATTAAAATAAAATGCAAGAAACAAAAATAAAAACGAAACGTGAAGAGATGGCAAGAGCGGGACTTCATTTCGGCCATAAAACTTCTAAACGCCATCCAAAGATGGATCCTTACATTGAAGGGGTAAAAGGCTCCATTCATGTCATTGATCTTCTTAAGACGGAAAAAAAGCTGGATGAGTTTTTGAGTTATATAAAGAAAATGAAGGAAGACAATAAGATTATTCTTTTTGTTTCCACCAAGCCGGAATTTAAAAAAATTGTCAAAGAAACAGCGGAAGAGTGCGGGATGCCTTATATCATCAATCGTTTTTTAGGCGGGACAATCACAAATTTTAACACCATAAAGAAAAGAGTTGACTATTACAACGATCTTTTAAAGCAAAGCGAAAGCAATGAATTAGAGCGAAAGTATACTAAGCAGGAAAGAGTGAAGATAGCAAAAGACATGGAGGGAATGAAGAAAAAGTTTGAAGGAATAAGAAGCATGACCAGAATTCCGGATGCGGTTTTTGTTATAGATATGGTGAAAGACAGTTTGGCCGTAGAAGAAGCCAGAAAAAAGAAAGTAGATGTTCTTGCTATTGCGGACACTAATGCAAACCCTGATCTTGCGAATTATTTTATTCCTGCAAACGATGATTCCGTCAGCTCGGTTGGTTATATTTTGGAAAAAATAAAAGAAACAATAAACGGTTAAAATATGTCTAACATTGAACAAGTAAAAAAATTACGCGAAGAAACCGGAGTATCTTTAATGGAGTGCAAAAAAGCTCTTGAAGCATCCGGCAATGATATAGAAAAGGCCAAAAAAATTCTTCGAGAAAAAGGGGAAGAGTTATCTGGAAAAAGATCAGAAAGAGAGGCGGGAGAGGGAATTATATCCAGTTATATTCATTCAAACAATAAAGTCGGGGTTCTTCTTGATATGCGCTGCGAGTCGGATTTTGTAGCCAGATCTGAAGATTTTCAAAATTTGGCACATGAAATTTGCTTGCAAATTGCTGCGACAAATCCACAATATATAACAAAAGACGATGTCCCTGAAGAAGTTGCAGAAGAAGAAAAACAGATTATTTTAAAACAGTTCAAAGAGTCCGATAAACCAAAAGAAGTTATTGATCAGATTGTACAAGGGAAACTAAAAAAACAATTAAAAGAAGTTGCTCTTCTTTCTCAACCTTGGGTCAAGGACGAAAAGAAAGTCGTCGAAGATCTCATCAGTGAAAAGGTTGCCAAGATAGGAGAAAAGATTATTGTGCATCGTTTTGTGCGATACGAAATCTAATCTTTGTATGAAAATATTATTATCGGTTTTTCTCATTGCAAGCGTTTTGGGGATTTTCTTTTTTTTAGCATACAAGTCTTCACTACTTTTTAATTTTCCCGAAAAGAAGAATACCGGAAAGAAAATTGGTGTTTATTTGAAAGAGAAGTTATTGCTTGCGAAAAACAAGCTTTGGAGCAATAAGTTTTTATGCCGTTTCTTGCAGCTTATTCTTTCTTTTTTGCGTCGTGTGGTTTTAAGGTTAGAGCAGCTTATCACAAAGTGGCTTTATTTTTTAAAAAGAAAAAATAAAGAAAAATAATTTCTGCCGGCTTAGCTCAGCGGAAGAGCAGCTGTTTTGTAAACAGCAGGTCGTCGGTTCGAATCCGGCAGCCGGCTCATAGTGGCACTTGACAAGAAGAAGAAGATATGTAAGTATAATTGCTAGCACATTGAAAAGAAGTCCTTAGAGTCAGTTTCTTAAAGTTGCTTCGAACTTTAATTTAGAGAGTTTGATCCTGGCTCAGGATGAACGCTGGCGGCGTGGTTTAGGCATGCAAGTCAAGGGGTCTCGCTTTTTGCGAGATAACCGGCGGACGGGTTAGTAACACGTGGGAACATACCCTTAAGACGGGGACAACTTCGAGAAATCGGAGCTAATACCCGATAGTCTCTTTTGATTTAGATCTTAAGAGTAAATGGAATTTTTTCGCTTAAGGATTGGCCCGCGGCTTATCAGCTAGAAGGTGTGGTAATAGCACACCTTGGCTATGACGAGTAGGCGGGGTTAGCGCCTGATCGCC
>PUMP01000054.1 GCA_003551425.1 Candidatus Nealsoniibacteriota bacterium
TCTTTTCTAATTCACGCTGCATCTTTCCTCCGTGCCGAACAAACTTCTTGGAAGGGGAAAATTCACCGAGAAGATGGACGACCATCTCTTCTGTTACATAAACCTTAATGTGTTCTTTTCCGTTATATACGCCAAAAGTATAACCGATCATCTCAGGGGTAATTACGGCGCTCCGCGACCACGTTTTTATGACTTCTTTGTCGGGAGAAGACGCTTTTACTTTTTTTAAAAGCTTTTCATCGACAAACGGCCCTTTTTTAAGACTTCTTGGCATATTATTATTTTCTCTTCTTACTTCTTCTTTTTATTATATTATTATCCGTATGCTTTCTTTTTCTCGTACGTACACCACGTGCAATTTTCCCCCAGGGAGTTTTAGGCGCAGGCATTCCGATAGGCGCCCTTCCTTCTCCCCCGCCATGGGGATGCGCTACCGGACTCATCGCGGAACCGCGAACAGTCGGTCTTCTTCCCATTTTACGAGATGTTCCCGCTTTTCCTATTTTTTTATAACGATGCTCCGGTCTGGAAATTTCACCTACGGTAGCAAAGCAATTGCTTGCAACCTTTCTTATCTCTCGTGACGGCATTCTAAGGTGCGTGCTCTTTTCTTCGTGAGCAAGTACAATAGCAGAAGCTCCGGCACTACGCACCATTTTCCCTTTGGCATCCGGATGGAGTGAAATATTATAAACCGCGGTTCCTACAGGAATATTCTTAATTTGCATTCTATTTCCCGGTTTTATTTCCGCCGTTTCTTTGCATATTATCTCGTCCCCCTTTTTTATTTTTTGAGGAGCAAGGATATATCCCTTATCACCGCTTTCATACTGCACAAGCGCTATATCAGCGCTACGATTGGGATCGTACTCAATATCTATCACTTCTCCTTTAACATTCAAAAACTCTTGGCCGAAACTAACCTTGCGATAAAGCCTTTTTACGCCTCCCCCTTTATGCCGCACGGTAATTCTGCCCGTGTTTCCTCTTCCAGCGTTCCTTTTTAGGGAGAAAATTAATTTTTTGTTTCTCTTCGCCATAATTATAGTTAAAACACAACGATTGGCTTAAGTCAAGAAGAAGTGATGTCTATGCTTTGTCCGGGCTTTATCTTTATAATCGCTTTTTTGTATCCTTGCTTTACTCCCTCAACCCTTCCTACTCTTCTTTTCTTAGAAGGTATTCTTACTATACGAATACTTAAAACATTGACCTTGTATTTTTTCTCAATTACTTCTTTTATCTCACGCTTATTCGCTTTTTGGTCTACTCGGAAAACATAAAAACCGCTTTCACTGAGAAAAGTTGCTTTTTCGCTTATATGCGGTTTTATAAGTATATTCTTTTTCATATCTATGCATCTTTTACTGCTTTAGAAGGAGTGCCGACAAAATTTTCTTTTACCACTTCTACTGATTTTTCAGGCAAAACAAGATACTTGTAAGACAAAAGAGACAAAGGATTAATGTCCTTTGCTTGCATTGTGTCTACATTTTCCAAGTTACGTGTAGCAAGAATTACGTTCCTATTCATTTCGGGAAGAACAATCAATACGCTGCCCTCTTGAAGAGAAATTTTGTCCAGAAAATTACGGACATTTTTCGTTTTCGGCTCCTTAATCTCCAGATCGGAAACAAAAAATAACAAGTCTTTTTGTTTTTTTGCGGAAAGAACCATAAAAAGCGCTTTCCTTTTCATCTTTTTATTAATCTTCTTCTTGTAATTTCTTTCGTTTCTAGGCCCGAAAGTGACTCCTCCCCCGATCCAAATAGGAGACCTTCTTGATCCGTGTCGCGATCTTCCCGTTCCTTTTTGCCGCCACGGCTTTCTTCCTCCTCCTCTTACCTCTGATCTGTCTTTCGTATGAGCGGTATTCTGTCTCTTGCAATTTATTTGAGCCCGAACCACTTGATATATCAAATCGGAATTAACGTCCAAATTAAAAATTTCTTCGGGAAGTGTAATATCTCCCGTTTTCTCTCCTTTTAAGTTGTGCAGCTTAGCCTTCATATAATCCTTTTATCGTTACAAGGCTCCCCACTTTGCCGGGAAGAGCCCCTTTAACGGCAATAATATTTTTATCCTTGTTTACATCAACTACCTCTAAATTTTTAACAGTAACTTTATCAGCTCCCATTCTTCCCGCCATTTTTCTTCCCTTCATTACTCTTTGAGGATACATTGACCCGATAGACCCCGGCTTTCTGTTCGTCTTCTTTGTCCCGTGTGAAGACATTGCGGCTCCGCTAAAATTCCATCTCTTCATTACTCCGGCAAACCCTTTTCCCTTTGAGACGGCAGAAACATTCACTTTTTCACCCGGAGAGAAGGAGTCCACTGAAATTTCGTCGTTCTCGGAAAAATTAAAAGATCCGCTGGCTTCGCGTAAATAACGAAAAGGCTTTCCTTCTTGCGATTTTTTCGTTTTTTTTAACTTAGAGAAACCAATCTGAATCGCATCATACCCATCCTTTTCTTTCTTTTTAACTTGAGTAATAGTACACGGACCCGCTTCAACCAAAGTAACCGGAACCGCTTCTCCGTTCTCGCTAAAAAACTGTGTCATCCCTATTTTTTTTCCAAGAATAAACTTCATAATTTTGCAATTAAACACCGAGGTTTCCCCTCGGTATTATAAATGCGGAAACCTTAGCTAGAAAATCAAATTTTATCTCTGTTTATCATCTAAATGCAATGATGAAAATTACATTTTAATCTCAATATTCACTCCTGTTGGTAAAGTTAAATTTCTTAATGCATCAAGCACTTTCGTACTAGGGCTCAAGATATCAATGATTCTCTTGTGTATTCTGATCTCGTACTGCTCTTTTGATTTGTTATGAACAAAAGTGGAACGGTTAACCGTATATTTCTTTATTTCCGTAGGAAGCGGGGTTGGACCGAGCACTTCACTACCGTACCGAAGAGCAGTATCTATAATCTGCTGCGAGCTTGTATCGATCACCTTATGATCGTAAGCACGCAAACGAATACGAATTCTCGACTTTGACTCTTTCTCTTTCGCCATTTACTTAATGATCTTACTCACCACTCCAGCTCCCACGGTCTTACCTCCTTCACGGATAGCAAACCTTTGTTGTTCTTCAAGTGCAATAGGAGCAATAAGTTTAATTTTTAAATTGGCCGTATCACCGGACATCACCATCTCTGTTCCCTCGGGAAGCTCTACTTCTCCCGTAACATCGGTAGTTCTCATGTAAAACTGCGGTTTGTATCCTTTAAAGAATGGTGTATGACGACCTCCTTCTTCTTTACCAAGAATATAAACTTCTGCCTCAAATTCAGTGTGAGGGGTAATAGAGCCCTTCTTTGCCAATACTTGACCTCGCTCAATATCATCTTTTTTCGTTCCTCTAAGGAGAAGCCCTGCATTATCTCCGGCCCTTCCTTCGTCAAGGCTTTTGTTAAACATCTCAATGCTGACTACTGTAGTCTTGGTTGTGTCCTGAAGACCGACTATATCTACCTCTTCTCCCGCCTTAACTATTCCTCTTTCAATTCTTCCGGTTGCAACCGTACCCCTTCCTTCAATAGAGAAAATATCTTCTATCGCCATCAGGAAAGGTTTGTCTACATCTCTCTCCGGCTCGGGAATGTAGCTGTCCATCGCTTCTACAAGCTCCATGATTGGGTTTAATGCTTCATCATCGGCAGAGCTCGCTTCAACGGCTTTTAAGGCGGATCCTCTGATTACAGGAATGTCATCACCGGGAAAATCATACTTGCTCAAAAGCTCCCTTACTTCCGATTCTACAAGATCAACCATCTCTTTGTCGTCAACCATATCCACTTTATTAAGAAAGACAACCAAAGAAGGAAGTCCTACTTGACGTGCAAGCAGAATGTGTTCACGAGTTTGTGGCATCGGTCCGTCCGCGGCAGAAACAACTAAAATTCCTCCGTCCATCTGCGCAGCACCAGTGATCATGTTTTTTACATAGTCGGCGTGTCCGGGACAATCAATGTGCGCATAGTGACGATTTTCCGTGTCATACTCTCTGTGAGAGATAGAGATGGTAAGTCCGCGCGCTTTTTCCTCCGGAGCAGAGTCAATGTCTTCTACGGAAACTTTTTTGTCAATAAATCCTTTCAAGTGAAGAGCGTTGATCATTGCAGCGGTAAGAGTGGTTTTACCATGGTCAACGTGACCAATAGTCCCAACATTAAGATGGGGTTTTCCTCTTTCAAATTTTTCTTTACTCATATTTTTTTAAATTAAGATTAATAATTAAGTGTCTTCTATGATATACTATTTTTTTAAAAAAGTCTACTCTTTTTTCCCCGTAATTTCCTGGAAGATATTATAGGGAACATCTTTGTAACTGTCAAATTCCATCGTATAATTCCCCCTTCCTTTGGTAAGGGACCGAAGTGTCGTTACATAACCAAACATCTCGGCAAGAGGAACTTTGGCGTGTATCACTTTTTGTGCTCTTTTCCCCTTTGTCTCTTCGGTACTCTCCACTTCTCCTCTTCTTGAGGAAAGATCTCCCATAACATCACCCAAAAACTCGGGAGGAATAATAACTTCCACCTTCATAAAGGGCTCTAAAATTACCGGATCAGCGTTTCTGCAAGCCTCCTTGAATCCTATTGATCCGGCAAGCTTAAAGGCCATTTTCGAAGAATCAACCTCGTGATAAGAGCCGTCATAAAGAGTAGCTTTTACATTAACCACCGGATATCCGGCAACCACCCCCTCGTCCATAACCTCCTCAATGCCTTTTTCTACCGCACCAATAAACTCTTGTGGAATAACCCCTCCTTTAATCGCATCCACAAATTCAAGCCTTTCGTCTCCTTCTTTAAACGGCTCAATGCGCAGCTCTACGTGTCCATACTGCCCTCTTCCTCCCGATTGCTTTATATACTTACCTTCCGCCTTTGCTTCTTTTCTTATTGTTTCTTTATATGCCACTTGGGGCTGGCCAACTTGCGCATCAATTTTAAACTCTCTTTTCATGCGATCCACAATAATGACCAGATGGAGCTCGCCCATTCCGGAGATAATGGTTTCTCCCGTCTCCAAATCTCCCTGCACCCTGAAAGTGGGGTCTTCTTCCGAGAGTCTTCTTAGTGCTAATCCCATTTTTTCTTGATCCGCTTTCGTTTTTGGCTCTACACGAATAGAAACCACGGGCTCAGGAAAACCTATGTCTTCCAAAATAATCGGTTCATTTTCATCACAAAGAGTGTGGCCGGTAGAAGTTTCTCTTAGCCCAACGGCAGCAACAATATCTCCGGCATAGGCCTCTTTTACCTCTTCTCTCTGATCAGAGTGCATACGTAAGATACGACTAATTCTTTCTTTCTTCCCGGTATTGGCATTTAACACATACGAGCCTCCCGATAACTTTCCCGAATAAATTCGTAAGAAAGTAAGGCTTCCTACGTAAGGATCACTGGTTAATTTGAATGCAAGAGCGGCCAAAGATTTATCTTCATGCGCTTCGCGATGTAACTCTTTTTCCGTCTTCGGGTCAAATCCTTCTACGGGAGGAAGATCGGTAGGAGCGGGAAAATAATAGCAAACGGCATCAAGTAAGGGCTGTACTCCTTGGTTTTTGAGAGCAGTGCCGCAAAAAAGAGGAACCGCCTTATAGCCAAGCACCGCTTTGCGTAAAACTCTTTTTATCTCTTCCTCTTCTATTTCCTCTTCTTTCTCCATGTAACGATCAAACAGCTCTTCGTCTTCCGTTACAACTTTTTCAAGCATTTCACTTCTCCATTTTTCCACTTCCTCTTTCATCTCTTCGGGTACCTCCTCTTCTTTAACCACTTCTCCATGACCCCCTTCAAAACGCAAAAGTTTCTTTTTGATAAGATCAATAACTCCTTTAAAGTTATCTTCTTCTCCAAAAGGAATTTGTACCGGAACAACGTCCGGGGTTAATTTTTCTTTTATGGATTCCAAAGAGTCCTTAAAAGAAGCTCCCGGCCGGTCCATTTTATTAATAAAACAAATTCGGGAAACATTATACTTATCAGCCTGCCTCCAAACCGTTTCCGACTGCGGCTCTACTCCGGCAACTCCGTCAAAAACAACAATTGCGCCGTCTAAAACGCGCATTGATCTTTGTACTTCTGCCGTAAAATCGATATGTCCCGGAGTGTCAATAATATTTACCCTGTACTCGTTTTCTTTATTTTTTTCTTTTCCAAGAGGCACCCAAAAACAAGTGGTTGCCGCAGAAGTAATGGTAATCCCTCTTTCTTTCTCTTGGTCCATCCAATCCATAATCGATTCCCCTTCGTGTGTTTCCCCTATCTTGTGAGATATTCCCGCATAAAAAAGAATGCGTTCGGTAACGGTAGTCTTGCCCGCATCAATGTGGGCAATAATACCAATGTTTCTATATCTTTCTATGGGATATTCTCTAGGCATAATTTTACTTTGCAAGATAAGCAAACGCTTTATTCGCTTTTGCCATCTTATGCATAGTTTCTTTTTTCTTGATAGCTTCTCCTTCGTTATTGGAAGCACTTAAAAGCTCTTCTAAAAGTCTTTCACTCATTTTCTTTCCTTTTTTCTTTCGAGCAGAATCTACTATCCACCGCATTGCAAGACTGGTAGAACGTTTCTTGTTAACTTTCATCGGTACTTGATAAGTTGCGCCTCCCACTCTTTTTGATCGGACTTCCTGATCAGGAGAAACGTTAGAGATGGCGTTTTCAAAAACTTCCAGTGGTTCTTTTTTTGCTTTTTCCTTTATCTTTTCAAAAGATTCATAGACCAAGTTACGTGCTATCGACTTTTCACCGCGTCGCATAACATGGTTTATAAACTTAGAAACTAAAACGCTTCCGTAGAGAGGGTCGGAAATAACTTGATGAGTCTTATAACTTTTCTTTCCTTCTTCCAACATAATTTATGCTTTTTTAGTTCCGTATTTACTTCGTGATTTCTTTTTATCATCCACTCCGGTAGTGTCCAACGCTCCACGCACCACATGATAACGCACCCCCGGAAGATCTTTCACTCTTCCGCCTCTTAAAAGCACCACCGAGTGCTCTTGCAGCTTGTGCCCTTCTCCCGGGATATAAGCGGTAACTTCTGCGCCGTTGGAAAGGCGCACACGTGCCACCTTACGAAGCGCCGAGTTCGGCTTTTTAGGGGTAACAGTAGTTACTTTTAAGCAAACACCCCTCTTGAACGGAGAGGGATAATATGATTTTCTATTTTTTATATTATTAAAGCCATAGGAAAAAACAGGAGATTTGTCTTTTCCCTTTGTCTTTTTTCTTCCTTTTTTAATAAGTTGATTTATAGTAGGCATAAAACTAAACACAAAGAGGTTTCATTAACCTCTAAGAAAATATACACGAAAAAAATAAAATGTCAAGCACTTAAATTCCCATTACTCCAAAAAGTTCAGCAAGAGAGCTTCCCGTAAAAAGAAAGAAAATAAGGCTTATTACGATAAAAATAAAACGGAAAATTACAGAGAAAAATAAAAAGAACATCAAGAAAATAACAATAAGCCCGTATTGAGAAAAAAATATTTTCATTTTTTCCGCAATAGAAGGGAAAAAAGTAAAAAGAATATGAGAACCGTCAAGAGGAGGAATGGGTAAAAGATTAAAGACGGCCAGTAAAAGATTTAAGAAAACAATTGCTCCAAAAGCAAGAAATAACGGTTCGCTTAAGGGCAAGAAACGAATCATCGTTCCAAAAAGAAGAGCGAGAAGTATGTTGGAGAGAGGTCCGGCAAGTGCTACTTTAAGCCCGGCATATTTCCCTTGTAAATTAAAAGGATTTACCGGAACCGGCTTGGCTCCTCCGATAATAAAAGGAGATCCGACAACAACCAATACCAAGGGAAGCATGATTGTAAGAAAAGGGTCTATATGCGGAATAGGGTTAAAAGTAAGTCTCCCCGCATTTTTTGCTGTCGGATCTCCCAGCACATACGCAGCAAACCCGTGCGCATACTCGTGAAGTATCGCAGAGAAAATAAGAATGGTTATTAAAAAAATCCAAATCTCCATGGCTTTGAATGATAACAAAAATTATAACGAATAACAAGTTAACCACTTGAAAAAATAATCTTTTCCATTATAATACACATCACTTGTAAAAATAATACTTATTATCATGCCAAGAAAGTGCGAAATATGCGAAAAGACATCCTCCATGGAAAGTGGAAGAAAAAAGTTGATGTCCCAATACAACCCTACTCTCAAAAGAAGGAAGAGGCCAAACTTGCAATGGACTCGTATTCCTCCAGTGGTGGAAAATAAAAGATTCAAAGAATACGCCGGAAAAAGGGTGTTGGCTTGCACTAAGTGCATTAAGACTTTAAGCAAAAGAAACTGACGGGCCGTGGCCTAGAGGCTTAGGGCGCACGCATGGGGTGCGTGAGATCGTGGGTTCAAATCCCGCCGGCCCGACTGTAAAAAGGAGGTGAGAAATTGGTCGAAAAGGTTGTAAGATTCATTAAAAAAGAAAGAGAAAGGCGCGGCATAAAAGAAAAAGACCTTGGCACAGAGCCGAGGTTCGAGTTATCTTGCATCGCTTTCGGGGAATTCTACAATCTAGTGTACATTCAGCTTCTTTACACCAAAGAGGGGTACGGCTCATGGAAAGAGTTGGAAAACGAGGATATTCTCAAAGAAACCGTATCCTACATTGAAAGCGGCACCTAAGCCGCTTCTTTATTTACATACCTCCCATTTCTTGCATCTTTCTCGCAGCTATCATCTGTACTTTCTGTATAGCATCATTAAAGCAATTTTTTAAAATTTCCGCTTGTTTGTCGTTTGCGATATCCGCGCTAATCTCAATCTCTTCCACTTGCATTTTTCCATTGATTATCACCTTTACTCCGCTCTTTTCTACCTCAACCTTTTCTTTTTGAAGTTCGTTTTGTATATTGCGAAGCTGGTTTATTTGTTTGAATTTATCAAGCATATTATTAATTATTAAGTCTTTAATAGATCGGCAAGCTGTTTAATAAAGGAAACAACCACAGGAGGAGCAAGTAAACTGTAACTCTCTACTCCGTTTTCGTCCTTTATGGTCCAGGGAGTCTCCTTTATTTTCACTTCTCCTTTCTCCTCGTCCCACTCATAATTATACTCGGGCGTAAGCTCATACCAAGAAACGTATTCTTCCACCTTTTCTACAGGGACGGCATTACGAAGTAAAATTTTCGGTATTCCATGAAGATTAAACGCTTGCTTAATGAGGTGCTCGTCCATTTTAATTCTTTCTTTGATTGGGCTAATACCCGCCTCATCTCCCTCTTTTCTTATCATTTTCTTTCCGCTGCAACTTGGATTATCGCATATCAAATAAAATTCTCCCTGATCATAGCCGACCTTGGTAGTGGGTAAAAGTTTAAGGTTACGAGAGGTGTTACACTCGGGGCAAGTTCTTCTCCATTTTATCCTTTCGTCAATCACTTGCTCGGGAACATCGATCAGTGCAAAAAAGTCAGCATCATCCCGATACCCGATAAGATCACGGAAAAATAGAGAATAAGAGATCTGATCTAAGTCACGGGGGAATCCGTCGATAAATATTACTTTTCGTCCCCGTTTGGCAATCTCTCTTTTTATAAGGGCAAGGATAACGTCGGTAGGAAGAAGGCTTGTCGTGCTTCTGCCTTTTAAGATACTTATAACTTCTTCAAGAGACGTCCATCCCCTATAATTCTCTTCCAAAAAGGAGATAAGTTCTTTCTGTTTATTTTCATCTTTGATCTCTTTATCTATCTCTCTTATCATGTCTCCCACAGAGAAATGTTCTATCTTTTCCGGATCGATCACTTCCGCAAGCATCTTGGAATAAGTTCCTTTCCCTGCGCTTTTTTTGCCCAAAAGATAAATAATAAAAGCACTGTGCTCTAAATAGTTCCTTATTTTTTCTATCTCATCACCGGCTTTAAAGGAAAAATAACTTTCTCTTTCTTTCGGGTCGGAAAGATTAAACCGGCGATCGTTCTCCATCTTCGTTTTAAAAACAGGAAATTCTATGTCTTTCATTTTAGCTAATTATTATTTTTATACTCAAAATTTCTTTTTATGATCTCCAACGCTTCTTGCGGAGTGTCCACAACGTTTACAATGTTTAAGTCCTCTTCTCTTATCGCTTTGTATTTGTAGCAAACATCTTCTCTGATCCACTTTAAAAGAGGTTCCCAATAATCTTTTCCTATCACGATAACCGTAGATATGCCGGGAATTTTTTTTGTCTGAATAAGGGTCATCATCTCAAAAAACTCATCTAAGGTGCCAAAACCCCCCGGAAAAAAAACATATCCCGAAGAAGAGAAAGAAAGCATTACCTTTCGCGTAAAAAAGTAATAAAAACTAATAGAGCGTTCCATATATTTATTCGCCCTTTCTCCTTCTTCAATCTCAATATTTATTCCAACAGACTCCCCTCCTCCTTCGCTTTCCATGGCACCCCTGTTTGCCGCTTCCATGATTCCGGGACCTCCTCCGGTAACCACCGAAAAATCATCTTTTACTAAAAGATCGGCCAGCTCTCTTGCCTTTTTATAGTTCGGATTGTCCTCGTCAAAACAGCTAGAACCGAATATCGCTACCGGTCTTTTAAGGTCCGCTACAAATTGAAACCCTTCTACGAACTCCGCCATAATTCGAAAAATTCTCCATTGGAAAGTATTCCGAAAATCTTCTTTTGCCGGCGGTAATTCCGAATCGGGAATTTGGGATAAGTCTCTTATGTTTTTCATATTTTTTACAAAACTTACAACCTTTTTAAAATAATGTCAAAATTATCTTTCCAATATCTCTTTTTCCACCATAATTCGCGGCTTGCCGTATTTTAATTTTGAGATCTCCCTTGCTTTCTTTGCTGTCTCTTTGTCACCCGGAGTGGGAGGAGGAGCGTGTACTTTAAATGGTGATGTCACCTTTCCGTTTATCATTGTTTTGGTTATATACTGAAAATTATCAATATTCATAAGATCAAATCTGGAAAATTCCGGAGTAAATTGATTCTCTAAGAATTCAGCGTCACCGGCTCCTACTCGAAAAGATGCCATTGTTCCGACATTCCCCACTACTGCATTTCTTATCTCTTCGGTAAGTTGCGGCATAAATTGGTGAGATATATTAAGACTCAATCTGTATTTTCTCGCTTCTGAAAGTATTGTTGCTACGCTTTCCGTGGTAAAGTTCTGAAATTCATCAACATACAAAAAGAAGTCTTTTCTTTCTTCTTCCGGCATTCTCGCTCGTTGCATGGCGGCAACTTGCATCTTGGAAACCAACACAAGACCTAAAAGCTTGCTGTTAAGCTCACCCGTCTTACCTTTGGAAAGATCTGCCAAAAATATTTTACCCTCATTCATCGCCTTGCTTAAATCAAAGGATGACTTGCTCTGCCCTATAATGCCTCGCATCATTTCATCTTGTACAAATCTCCCAATCTTGGAGACCACATACCCTCTCATGTCGGAAGCGGTTTGGCCGGTAGTTTGTTTCCACTCTTTCAGCCAAAAGTCCCTAATCATGGGGTCCGTAACTCTTCTCGCTCTTTTTTCCCTAAACTCTTCGTCAACAAACATTTTCGGAATCTCTACCAACGTCCCCGGGTTTTCTTTGTCCGCCATCAAGGCCGCCATAGCGTTTCTCATATAATACTCAAACATGGGCCCGATAATTGTCGGATCAAAAAGGGTTCCGAAGATGGTAATCATTTCATTAATGGCAAAGCTCTTCTGCTCGGGAAGGTCCCATTCAAGCATATTGAGCCCGCAAGGCCTTTCCCTGTCAAAAGGTTCAAATAAAATAACATCGTCTATTCTTTCTTTGGGTATATTAAGTAAAGTGTGTTCAATAAGATCGCCGTGCGGATCAACAACTCCTACCCCCTCGCCACTTTCAAGGTCCTGGCGAATCATTTGCCGCAAAAAGTTGGACTTACCTGTACCCGTTTGGCCTATTATATAAAAATGTCTCATCCTGTCCTCGTTAGAGGCCATATATACCTTTTTCTTTCCTTCACGATAAACCGCATTTCCTATAAACAGCGGTCCGGATTGAGGCAAATCGGAGGGAGGCGGAGCTTCTTTCGTTCTAGCCCATTTTATATACGGACTTTCCATGTGAGAAAGAGGCAAGTGATAAACGCTCACCAATTCCGTATTGTTTAGGATGTTTGCTTGCTCCTTGCGAAAATTACGGAAACTGTAGTCATAGATTAATTGTTTTAATTGTTTCTTTTTTGCTCTAATCGTCTTAAACTCGTTCCAAGAAGAAGAAAATTGGGAAAATCCGCTTTCCAAGCTATGGAGCACTTTTTCCGCATCTTCTTTATTTTTCGCTACGCCAATAAGCCTTATATTCACCTCAAAAGCCGGCTTTTTAATCTTCTCCTTGATCGCCTCTATCGTGTCATCACCGACTTTTCTTTCTTTAATCTCTTTGGAGTCATCTTTCTCTTTCTTGGAAATCTCTTTGGAAAATTCCTTAAAAGTTTTTCCAATAGTTCCTATATTAAGCTCTGCCATTGCTTCTTTAAAGCTTTTCTTTTGCTCTGTAATTTTAAAAAGCAATTTCTCTCCTTTTTCACGCAAACTAAAAGGACAAGCCTGAATCACTACCTGCACGGAAGACCCTTCGTCGGGACTAATGCTACTTACCGCGTTCGCTATGGATTCTATCGGGTCTTTCTCTAAATTTTCATAGGTATTTACGGGAAAGAAAAAGTTTTTTTTCAACTTTAAAAAAGATGCGGAAACCTCTCCTTCGGGTTCGAAGACCGTATAATCTCCCGGAATCTTTTCAAGCACTGCTCCGGAATAGACTCCTTGCACATACTTACTCAAAGCGTTTTCGTAACTTGAAGGAACGGCTATATAAAAAGAAATATCACCATGCCCCACCTCGGAGGAAATCTCCAAGACCACTCTCTCTCCCTTTTTAAGGTTTAGGAAGTTAGAGTAAATTTGCTCCATCTTGGAGATTACTTTTTTTTCTTCTTGCTTGTCTTTTTCATGAGACTCATAGCGCGGAAGCTTAATCAAAAAAAGAGACATATCCAGGCTTCGCTTTATATGCGCCAATCTTTTTTTCTTAGAAAGAAAAATAAATAATGCTAAAGCAAAAACAAGAATTATTATAATAGAAATCCAAAGTATAGGGATATACATTTATTTTCCAATAAGTTTTTCGTAAGCACGATCTTTGGCCAAGACATCGTGAAAAACATCTAAAACGAGAGGACTGGCTTTCCACGCCTCTTTATCCGCCTTTTCCAGTCCCTCCGCTTCCACCATTAACAATAATTTTTTCACTTCCGCTTTTACTTGCAACTTCTTTTCTTCCTCCTTTTCCTTGAGCTCTTCAACCGGTTTCTCCGGAGGAACAAAATCTATTTCCTCTTCCTTTTCGTCCTCTTTTCTCTTTTTTTCCATTCTCTCGAGATCTTCAAGAGACATGCCTTTCTCTTTATACCACTCAACAAGCACTTCTTTGCTTACTTTCTCTTTTTCAAATTCTTTTTCCATTATTTTGATTATATAAAATTTAACCCTCGGAGACAATACGTATGTCTCCGTCTTTATCCGTTCGCTTTATGATTATTCCATAACTTTCAAGTATTTCCAATACTTCTTTATGCGGATGACCGTAACGATTATCTCTTCCCGCCATAATAACTCCAACGTTGGGGGAAACGAAATAAAGAAACTCCTCGGAAGTAGAGGTACGAGATCCGTGATGCCCGATCTTCAAGACATCGGAATCAAGAGTAAAGAGCGAGCACCACTCCTCATCCCTGCAGTCTTCCGCAAAAGAAATAACTTCCGCTTCTTGCTTGGCGTAAGCATCGCCCATAAAGAGAAAACTGTCATCTTTAAAAACCAAACGAGATACTACCGACACTTCATTTAAATCCTTTACATGCTCTCCCTTCAAGTCTTCCGCCGGATATAAAATATCAATATGAAAATCATTGGCAGAAATTCTTTTTCCTGCACGGGCCTGTCGATATCCTTTCTCTTCTATAACCTCGCTCCATCTCCTGGAAACATTGGTATTCTCCAGAACACCGGTGCAAAGAATGTCCTTTACCTCGTATCTTTCTACAACCTCAAGGAGTCCCGCAACATGATCATCATGCGGATGAGTAAGAATGACCAGATCGAGAGAGTTATAAAAAAAAGGGAGTTCTTGCCCTAATTTCTCCAACACAATATTTCCCGGCCCCCCGTCAATTAAAATATGATGATGTTGGGGAGTTTTAATCAAAATAGCGTCTCCCTGCCCTACGTCAAAGAAAATCACCTCCATGTTCCCTTGACGAAGCGAAAGAAAGAAGCTCCAAGAGAAAATGTTTAATACAAAAAGTAAAACAATAATGATCAGTGCTTCTCTATGTTTCATTTAACAAATCAAAACCACCAAAAAAATAAATGGCGGTTTTGATATTAGAAGTTTAATTAGACTTCCCGAGAATCTTAAACATCTTCGTCCCACAAGTAGGACAAATGCCGGAAAGCGCTCTTCTTTTGGTATCCCCTTTTCCTTTCATTTCAACCTCCTTCTCACTTTCCATTTCCCGTTTTGCTTTACATTTTACACAATATGCTTCTGTCATATTTTTTAAAAATAAGGTTCACAATTCTCCCCGACCTTTACTCTTTGTTAATTATAATCAAATAAAGCTAAAATTTCAATACTTTCAGACTATTTCACAAGAAGATTTTTCAAGAGCCTCTTTTATAATTCTATTTACATCAAGCTTTTCTTCTTCTTTTTCTACAGAAACAAGATCGGCTTTTATTTCCGGGTGGCGAGGCAGAAACCTTACGCAACAATCTTCTTCCGGAAGAATAGAGGTCTCATAAGTTTCTATTCTTTTTGCTTCACTTATAATCTCTTCTTTGTCATATCCAAGAAGGGGCCGAAAAACAGGAATGTCTATCGCTTGAGAGGTTGCCCTCATATTCTCTATGGTTTGAGAAGCAACCTGCCCCAAGCTTTCTCCGGTAACAATCGCTCCCGCCTTTTCTTTCCTTGCTATCTCACGAGCGATTCTCATCATGAAGCGACGATAGAAAATAACGCGTAAACTTTCTTTTATGTTTAGCATTATCTCTTTTTGAGTATCGGCAAAAGGAACCATATAAATCTTTGCTTCCCCTTGGAAAGAAGACAATACTCTTATGATTTTGCGCACCTTCTCTATGGAAGCAGAGGATGTAACCGGATAAGCGTGAAAATGAATAAAAACATTCTTCGCGCCTCTCCTTATAAGGCGAAAAGAAGCTACCGGAGAATCAATCCCTCCGGAGAGAAGGGAAACAACTCTTCCTCCTGCTCCGACAGGAAGTCCTCCCACTCCCTTTATCTTTTCAAAATAAATATACGTCTCTTCCTTGGTGATCTCTACCCGGCAATTTACTTCCGGAGAAGATAAATCCACATTGCATTGAGTAGCCTTTCCCACGCTGCTTCCCAAGCGAGCAGCAATCTCCTTTGAGGAAAGTGGAAAGGCTTTATGAGAGCGTTTTACGGTAATACGAAACGTTTCAAAAGAACGCTTCTTCATCAATAATACAACTTTTTTTTCTATTTCTTCCCATAAAGTGGGAACAACGGTAGCAGGAGAGAAATAAGCAATACCACAAATCTTTTTTAACTTTTCTATAGCTTCTCTTTCTTCTTTCGGAAAAACAATTATTCTGTTTCTTAAGTTCAGCACTTGTGCCTCGGGAAGAGCTTCTTTAATGTTTGAAACCAATTGGTTTTCAAAATACCGGCGATTCTTTCCTTTAATTCCAATCTCCGCGTAATGACAAATCAAGCATTTATTTTTTTTCATTGTTTAGTTCTTTAATAATCTCTTCTTTTGCAAGATTGTATATGTCGGCCACCTCTCCAATTTCCAAAGAATCAATTTCTTGCGCAGCAAGGGGGCAAGAAACACAAGGAACGCCGTGTTTGCGTAAAATTTCTTCCCCGCGGGAAAGTTTCATTATTTGAGAGATAGTTGTTTTTTCATTTATTTTTTTCATTTTATTGTTCCTCCCCCGACAAGCTCTCTCCCGCTATAGAAAACCGCCGATTGTCCGGGAGTAATCGCTCTTTGGGGTGAAAGAAAAATTAATTTTTCCTTTTTTAACGTCGCTTCTTTTAACTCTCCTCTATACCTTATTTTTGCCCTTATTTTCAAAGGAAAAGAAACATCTTTTAAAAAATTCATATCACGCAAAACCACTTCCTTTCTGAAAAGATCTTTTTCGTTTCGAGTTACCACTAAATTATTCTTTTCCTTGTCTTTTTCCAGTACATAATAAGGTCCTCCGGGGAGCCCTATTTTCTTTCGCTGGCCAATCGTATAATGGAAAAGCCCGTCATGTGTTCCGATCACCACTCCTTTGCTGTCCACAACTTTTCCCGGAAAAGAGGAAAGGTGACGGCTCAGAAAATTATACATGTCATTTCCGACAAAACAAATCTCTTGTGATTCCGATGTAAGGGCGGTGGGAAGATTTTGCTTTTTTGCCACTAAACGCACTTCTTCCTTTTTAAGATCCCCCAAAGGAAACAAAATTTTATTTTTCCACTCTTTTTTAATCTTCCACAAGAAGTAAGACTGGTCCTTCGCCTTTTCTTTTCCTCTAAAAATTTTTCCTCCCTCTATTTTCGCATAATGGCCGGTAGCAAGATAATCAGCGTCAAAAACACTTAGCTTATCCAGAAGAAGCTTGAACTTTATTTCTTTATTACAGATAACGCAAGGGTTCGGGGTCGTCCCTTTTTCAATTGCATCCAGAAAAGGATCCACTACCTTCTCTTTGAACTCTTTCTCCAGGCTTAAAGCATAAAAAGGAACTTCCAATTTTTTGCAAACCGTGCGTGCCCTTTTTTCTGCGGCAAGATTACAGCATCGATTTTGTTTTTCGGACCAAAAACGCATAAAAACCCCTACAACGGAAAACCCTTGTTTCTTAAGTAAAGCAGCGGCAACAGAAGAGTCAACTCCGCCGGAAAGTGCTATTACTACTTTATGCTTGCTTCTCTTCATGGTCTTTAATCGCCTTTTTTAAGCCTTCAATAGCCAAAGAAGAACAGTGCACTTTAACAGCGGGAAGTTTTTCCAATCTTTCAATCATCTCTTGCTCCGTTATGGAAAGTGCTTCTTTGGTCGTTTTCCCAATAACCATTTCGCAGATTACATCAGAGGTAGCTATTGCCGCCGCACATCCGAGAGTCTGGAAAGAGGCGTTGATAATCTTTCCCTTATCAATCTTAATATAAACCTTCATTACGTCACCACAACGTGGATTTCCAACCTCACCCACTCCGGTGGCATCACTCATTTCTCCAAAATATTTAGGGTTGAGAAATCTTTGCATAGCTTCTTTTGTATAGTAGTTTTTCATTTTCCTGATATTTTTCTTAATTTTTTTATAATTGGAGGAAGTTTCTCTAAAAGATAATCAACTTCTTTTTCTGTCGTTAAGCGGCCCAAAGTAATACGCAAAGACCCGTGCGCATCTTTATGTGAAAGACCGATCGCCAATAAAGCATAAGAAGGAGAAAGAGAATGGGAAGCACAGGCAGATCCGGTAGAGACAGCCACTCCTTCCTGGTCGAGAGCCATTAACACGCTCTCCCCCTCTACGCCTTTAAAGGTAATATTCACATTATTTGCAAGCCTGTTCTCTCTGCTCCCGTTAAGTTTCGTCTGAGGTATCTCGGACAAAACGGTGTTTATGATTTTGTCTCGTAGTTCTTTTGTTCTTTTCTTATTATTCTTCTTTAATTCTTCTATCGCTCTGCCAAGACCAACAATGGCGGCGATATTCTCTGTACCCGGTCGTATTCCTCTCTCTTGCAAGGCCCCGTGAAAAATCGAAGATATCTTTGTTCCTTCTCTTATGTAAAGCGCTCCCACTCCTTTAGGGCCATATATCTTGTGCCCGCTTATAGTAAGCATATCCACGCCCAAATCATCTACTCTGCAAGGAAGATAATTTACGGCTTGCACCGCATCGGTATGGAAAAAAATTTTATTTTTTCTTTTTTCATTAATCTTTTTAACGGCTTCTCCGATCTCCTTTATCGGCTGCAGGGTCCCGATCTCGCTGTTTGCATACATAATGGAAACAAGAGTTGTCTCTTCTTTTATTTCCCGAAGAATATCTTCTACTTTTATAATCCCTGTTTTATAAGCCGGAAGATGAGTAATCTCCGCCTTGCTTGCATTGAGGGGTTCTAAAACCGACTTGTGTTCTATGGAAGAAGTGATAACGTGAGGATTTTCTTTCCCTTGTAATAGTCCAAGAAGTGCAATATTATTTGCTTCCGTTGCAGAGGAGGTAAAAATCACCTCTCTTTCGTTTGCGCCAAGAAAGGTTGCTACCTTCTCCCTTGCTTTGTCCAATGCAAAAACAGCTTCTTGTCCAAAAAAATGAAGTGAAGAAGGATTTCCAAACTTCTCTTGTAAGTAAGGGCTCATCTCCTTAAAAACATTCTCATCTATTGGTGTAGTTGCGGCGTAATCAAAATAAATATTCTTCATGCTTTACTTGATTAGGGTAGATAATTTAATAGAAGAAAGAGACTCTTCTACGGTCTTATTTATTTTTTTCCATGCCCTGGAAGCTCTGCAGATATCGTCACGTGGACATTTTTTCCCAATACAATCAACAATGAAAACGGGCTCTCCTACCGCATCAAATATATCTTTTATAGTAATCTTTGCGGGAGCTCGAGAAAGAAGATAACCTCCCGCTGCCCCTCTCTTTGACTTTACCAGGCCTCCTTTTTCCAGCTTAGAAAATATTTTTTCCAAATAATCAAAGGAAATGTTCTCTTCCTTGGAGATAAAGCGAAGAGACTGTACTTCTTTTTTTCTTTTAGCAAGCACAATCATTGCCCGTAAAGCGTATTGAGATTTTTTTGTTATTTGCATAATTCCGTCTTCCAGGGTCGGCTTTAGTATAACAAATCTTTATTATTTTACAAGAAGTAAATTTTAAGTAAAATAAGGATAGGCCCGGGTGGCGAAATTGGCAAACGCGTACGGTTCAAAACCGTATGAGATTATCTCTTGTGGGTTCGAGCCCCACCCCGGGCACAACTATAAAAAAACTCAGCGTTTTTACGCTGAGCGAAAAAGGTAGGAATCTTTAATAAGTATCCGGGTATAGCTCTTCTTTTCTTTTTTGAAAAGCTTTTTGGAGTTGCTTTTCATGATAATGATATTTCTTGAAGCTAGCTAAATCAGGTGCCTCTTCTTTTTTCCGCACCACACTCATAATATTGCTGTTAATCTTAACAAGCTCGGGATTAATTTGATCCCGCATAGCTAAGCTCACCTCCTTTTTGAAAGATTCCTTTAAAGGTTCAGTTTCTCCTTTTTGGTCCTGAAGGAGAAAGAGCAAACCCACTTAGATGCCCAAACGAGCCTAGACACCTATTGGGAAAAGCAGGGCCCGTTTTCACTCTTTCTCTTCAGGCCCGAAGGGAAACACCCTCGGGTCTGAAGAAAAACTCCCTTCTTTAAAAGAGGGAGGCAGACTTAAAGCACTACAAAACCTCCCACCTAAGAAGGGACAATAAGCTTTGCTTTTCTAGGGTTTTGTACCATGACAAGATTATATATTATTTTTTATTCTTCTGTCAATAATTATTTTTTACTCGGTCTTTTAAAATATCTTATCAACTCCTCTACAAAAATACCTACAATAATACCAAGAAGCGCTCCAACTAGAACATCAAGTGGCCAATGCATTCCTGCGAAAACACGGGAAATACCCATCACAAAAGAAAGACAGTAAAAAACAATGCCCATTTTCCTGTTTTCCAGATAAATAACAGTAGAAACGGCAAAAAAGAAAGAGATATGTCCCGAAGGAAAAGAAAGCGATTCTTTATAGGGTAAAATGAGATTTATCTCTTCTGTTAAAAGATGAAAAGGGCGTAAGCGAGGGACAATCCTTCTTACCGCTTCTACTAACACATAACGAGCAAAAATCCCCGCGAAAAGAGCTCCTCCCACAATCCATAGATTTCTTTTCCAGCTTCTTGCAAGAAGATAAATCAAAAAAAACAAAAGAAGAAAAGGTAATACTTGTGCTAAAAAATAAATCAAAGAATCTAAGAAAAAATATTTCCCGGTAAAATTATTTAAAAAAAGAGTAATGATTTTTTCAATATTCATAGCCTAATAAATTACAGGCGAGAACATAAACGACAAGAGGGCCAATTCCTCCGGGAACAGCCGACAAAAAAGAAGCTTTCTCTCTTACGCTTTTTATCTCCACATCCCCTTTTATCTTTTTTCCGTCATCACTTGTGCCTGCATCAATAATAATCGCACCATCTTTTATCATCTCTCCTTTTAAAATTGAAGATACTCCCGTTCCGGAGACCACCAAATCAGCCTTTTCGGTAAAAAAAGAAATATCTTCAGTATGTTTATTAATAACAGAAACAGTCGCCCCTTTTTCTATCAGAAAAAAGGAAACCGGCTTACCAACCAACCTCCCCGCTCCCAAAACGACCGCTGTTTTTCCCTTTACGTCAATCTTATGTTCTTTAAAAAGGATATCCATAGCTCCTACTACTGGCGGTAAAAAATCTTTTTTCCCTGAATAAAATTTACCTAAAGAGATTTCCGATAAAAGATCCACATCCTTTTCGGGAGGAATGCAATTCAATATTTCTTGAGCATTAAAATTTTGGGGAAGAGGTAACTGCACTATTACTCCTTCTTCTTTTAAAGAAATAATTTTCTCTTTTACTTCCTCAGCGGAGACACTCTCCGGAAAGCTGTAAACTCGAACCTTTATTCCTATTTTTTGTAACGCCTCTTTCTTTTTTTCAATATAAATCCTGGACACATTATCCTCTCCAATCCAAACTACCGCCAAAGAAGGAGGAGATTCTTCCTTGCTTAATCTTTCTTTCAACTTTAAAAATCTCTTCTCGGCAATTTTTTTTCCATCCATTAACATTATTTTGACATAGGAAATTTATTACACATCTCTTTCACCTCTTCTCTTACTTTATCGGCTGTTTCCGTGCTTTGTTCCGTTATCACTCTGGAAATAAAAGAAGCGATTTTTGTCATCTCTTCTTCTCCCATACCACGAGTGGTTATCGCAGGAGTTCCCATGCGTATCCCGGACGGCTCGGCGGGAGGGTTAGGATCAAAAGGAATAGCGTTCTTATTTAAGGTAATGCCCGCTCTCTCTAGAAGTTCTTGTGCTTTTTTGCCGGAAATACCTTTGTTTCTTAGGTCAATAAGTAATAAGTGGTTATTTGTTCCTCCGGAAACAATGTTAAAATCTCTTTTTTTAAGCTCTTCTCCAAGCTTACGGCAATTACTTACCACTTTTCTTCCGTACTCTGCAAAAGAAGGGCTCATCGTCTCTTTAAGGCAAACCGCGATTGCTGCTATTTGGTTTTCGTGGGGGCCTCCTTGAAGACCGGGGAAAACCGCTCTGTTAATTTTTTCAGGGAGACTTTCGTCTTTTTTCAAGCCACTTTCGGTAACCATAATAAGAGCTCCTCGAGGGCCACGTAAAGTTTTATGCGTAGTTGTTGTTATTATATGCACATAAGGAGCAGGGTCCGGATGTTCTTTGGAGATAACAAGTCCGGAGATATGAGAAATATCCGCACAGAGATAAGCTCCTACTTTGTCTGCAATCTCTCGAAATCTTTTAAAATCAATAAGTCTGGAATAAGATGTAGCTCCGGCAAAAATTAATTTCGGTTTTTCTCTTTCCGCGATCTCTTCCACTTTTTCATAATCAATTAAACCCGTCTCTTCGTCTACTTCGTAAAAAACAGAGTCATAATAGGTTCCCGAAAAGTTTACTTTCCATCCATGAGTAAGATGACCACCCGCGGTAAGACTCATTCCCATTATTTTATCTCCCGGATTAAGGAGAGCAAAATATACGGCCATGTTCGCCGGTGATCCGGAATAACCTTGCACATTGACAAAAGGGACACCGAAAAGCTTTTTTGCTCTTTCCTGGCAAAGAGCTTCTATCTCATCTATATGTTCGTTTCCTCCGTAATATCTTTTTCCGGGATACCCTTCTGCATATTTATCACTTAGTATGGAAGAAAGAGCCTCTAGAACAGCAGGAGAGGTATGGTTTTCCGAGGGAATCATTTCCAAGGTATCCTCTCTTCTTGCTTCTTCTTTTTTTATTATTTCGTATACTTTGGCGTCTTGATTTTTAATGTTTTCATGTTTCATGATTAATAAATATTTATCTGTTTTTATAATGCTCTACGGCTAGATCAACTGCCCCTTTCGCCGTATTGTTGTCTGAAAAAATTATTCTTGCGCCAGGATATGTTTCCGATATTTTCTCTTTTAAAAAAGAAAAGAAAATTGAAGATTGGAAGACTCCTCCTGTAAGAACCAAAGGAAAGTTATCTTTAATGCCGAGACCTTCAACTACGACTTTAAGAGAAGAAAGAACTTCTTCTGCCGCTTCTTGCAGGATTTTTTTCGCTACTTTATCGCCACTATCTGCCGCCTCGGAAACCATTATTGATATCAAAGGAATATTTTTAAAAAAATCACTGTAAACTTTTTTGTTAATACCGTTCCCGTCTCTTACTTTCCAATTTTTATAAATAACATCCATTATCTTTGTTTCTTCCGCGCGCCCATCAAA
>PUMP01000041.1 GCA_003551425.1 Candidatus Nealsoniibacteriota bacterium
ACACGCTACGAGCCAGATCCACTCTCCGCACGATTTCGAACGCTTCGAGAGCTCATTGCCAACCACGACCACGAACAACTCCTCGAACTACGGGCAGACCTCCAACAGCAAATCGAGGACGCCAAAGCACAGCACGGAGCAGACTCCCCGACAGAGCTGCGGACACGGGCGACGGAAACTGAAACTGCTACCGAAACGATGGAACTCATCGAAGTCGCGAGTGACTGGGAACTGAGTGCCTATCAGCTCTCAATTGTCGACGACGCGATCGACAACTACAGCGAGTACGCAGCAATTGATGGGCGTGCTCACGCCTAGATGTACGCGTTCGACGGCGGTCACAATACCCGCCAGGCGTCCCACGAAGCACTCAGACAGATCCGCGAACAACTCACCCGTCATCCACTGATCGCCCGTGTCGAAGGATTACCGCACGATACGCTCCACAAGGAACTGCGAGCAGAAATAAATCCATCGGCCATCGGTACAGCAACACCAAGTGGAACACTCACTATCCGATGGTTTGTAGACAGTCCGAGTAATCCTGTGCGATTCACGTTCCACTACTTGGATGAGTCGGGATTCGACTGCGGGTGGCATCATCACGAACAAGACCACGTTAATCGGTGGGGCCACTATCAAGAACGACAGCAAGACTCCGAGGAGTATGTGTACGAGGAATTCCAGTTCGGGAGCAAAGAGCCTGCACGAGTTGTCTGGGAAGTGCTTGAGGAACTCCAAACGATTGTTCAGTCGCTATGAGGAATGGGTCGATGAGTTGGCAGTCGACGCCTGTTTGTGACACACCACCGCTTCGAGTGTATTTTGCAAAACTCGGTTACGATTTATATGCACATGTGGCTGAACAAGTTTTCTGAGAAATACTACAACAGATAGAGCAGGAGTACACCCACACCAGTGGTTCGAGTGTAACGCAACGAATGATCAAGTCGGAACTTAATTGATTTTAGAGGATATATTGGGACACTACTACTTCGAGTGATCACGGTCGACCGATCCGGTCGGGCAAACGGCGTACAGATCGATCCGGAAATGGTTGTCAAATCGGCTGATCCGGTAATGGCGATTCCACAACCGGAGTACCACGCGCCAGTCAGAGCACTCCTTGGCGAGTTTGCAAAACGGATTACCACCGAGATCGGCGTCATACTCTTTGGGAGTGTCGCACGCGGTACCGCTGATCGAACGAGCGATATCGACCTATTCGTCGTTGTCGACGGGAACCGAATGGAGACACAGCGTGAGGCACATGCCATCGAGCGAGACTTCGCTGACCAACGGTACGACGGTGATCGGTACGAGGCACATATCGTAGTCGAATCAAAAGCATCGGCCGTAACCCACGACCGACTCGACGAGATACTCACCGAGGGACTCACGCTCCGAGAGTCGCCAGCACTCGATGCAGTCAGACAGGAGGTATTCGCTGATGGGACTCGATGATGTCGTCGACACACTCGAACGCGTCGAACAGTTGTTAGCGGATGGACAGACAGGACCAACACAGGACTCACTTTCGCGGCAACGAGCAGGCGACGATGCCAATATACAACTCGGAAAAGCCTGCGCTATGCTCGGGACGTGCCGACAGCTACGAGACGGTACGAACAACTACGTTAGCATCGTCGAACTCTCGTATAATTCAATATACTAAAACAGGTTTCAACAGAGTAATATTGGTGGCGAACCAAGTATGCATATGACCGACCCAGAATCAACAGACCATACCACGAAACTTAATCGAATTCGTGAGGTCGCAATGACGGCTCGTGAGCCAAAAAATGCAGGAGAGATTGCTGATGCAGCTGGTGTTGCCCGAAACACAGCCAAAAAGTATCTACGGCAACTTGTCGAAGCGGATAAACTCGAAACAGTCCAACAGGGCCGTGAGACCTGCTACTATCCGGATCCTGTCACGCAGTATTTTGATCAGATTCGGGAGTTCGTCAACAACCACCACAAAGAGGAACTAACAGCTGAACTGAATGCGATTCGAAACGATATCGAGGGGTGGAAACAAACCTACAACGTAGAGTCTGCCGACGAACTACGGACGACTGTCGGTGATGACCTTCCAGCCGACGAGCGTCGACAGCGTCGACACGATGCAGAAGATTGGGACTATTATACCCACCAAGCGACGTTGATCCAGCAGGCAATCCAACTGTATGATTCGATTGAGGCGACTCGCGAGAGTCGGGTATCTGCAAATTGATCTGAGGCAAAAATGGACCATACTCCGACTCCGGGAGATACACATCTTCATCGCCACGAAATCCACAAACGAACGGCAACTCGGCTTCGACGTGAACGAGGAATGATAGCTGTCGAACCGCATCCAAGCCCAATGCGTCCAGTCCGTGTTACTGCAACACTTGATCCCACAGTCTTTTTTCAGAACGATCTTCAGGCAGACCAAGCAACACTTGAATTTGAATGGCGACCATCGACCGGGCGAGATGAGTTTCGCATCCAATACAACGAACCAAACTCACCGTGGTCATGCGGTTGGCACCAAGATCGAACCCACGAGTCCCTGGGAGCGAGTCATTTTCAAGTCGATCATAACGAGTGGTCAACACCACATCGAGAACCGGCCTCGTTTACCGATTCGAATCCAATGGCAATCCTCGAAACCTGTCTCGACGAACTTCGAGATCGTGTTCCAGTCCTTCCAGAAAGCATCCGCTCAGAGCAGTAAGGGTGACATCCTCGGCGGCGTAAACGGCGGGATTCTCTCCTTGAAAACATAGGTATTGACACACTCCTGAAGTTATACGTTTTCAGAATAAATACCATCCATGGGTGGGATCGAACTTCTTGACGGAACGCTCGTCGTTGACCGAGACCCAAATGACCTCGATGAGCTTGCAATACAGTTTTCGAGTCAGCTCAATGACGTTGGCATCAACCACGTATTCATCAGTGGCTATGTCGCAATCTTGACCGGTCGAGCCAGAGCCACCGAAGACATTGACGTGTTGATCGAACGTACTTCGACTGACAAAATCGACCAGCTCGTAGCAGAACTCACTGGCGAAGGACTGTGGGGTCCAGCGATGCCCCTCGATTCGATGGCTGAGATGCTCGATGACAACATCTGGGTCGCCCGCGACGGTGAAATGGTTCCGCATCTCGAAGTTAAGTTTGTTAGTGACGAATACGACCGCTCGTCTCTTGAGAACCGAATCATTGCACATCTCACTACCGTCGACGCGGAAATTCCCATTGGGCCTCTCGAACTCCAAATTGCCTACAAACTTTATCTGAACACACCGAAAGACTTCGAAGATGCCGTCCATATTCACTCGCTGTTCGAGGAAAGTCTTAGCATCCCCCAACTCGAACGTTGGGTTAGGAAAATCGGCGTCGAAGACGATTATGAACAACTCAAACAAACGTGATACCCTCGAGGCAAAACACCAGCAGAACCGCAACCAACGCCTCGACAGCATCAAACGCTGGGTCGAATTCATCAAGACACATGACGTAGACGAGTGGGGAGACCAACAGAACCGACTCGTCGACTCACAACTCGAGTCTGCCCGCCAGTCAGAGCTTGATATCGAACACCGTCGACAGGTTGCAAAAGCTGGTCGCGAACACTCGCGTTCTCCGTAGACAACTCCCCCTGCCGGGTGGATGATGTCTACTACGTCGACCCAGACACGAGACCGAGGATTTATGCCTTAATGAACTGTCTAAGCATTCATGAATGCTAAAACAGATCAAACTGACGAGGAAACGGAGGGGACATACATTCGCCTCCCTGTTCCGCTCGGTGATCCGAGTGCGTTCCGGTACGGGGCAACCGCGGACGTGCTTCACATTCTTGTTGAGAATCCTGATCGGGAGTTTACCAACCGAGAACTCCATCGGGTGACCGAACGCGGATTAAGTGGTGTGAACGCTGCCGTCGATACACTTGATGCACTCGGAGTGATCACGGTCGACCGATCCGGTCGGGCAAACGGCGTACAGATCGATCCGGAAATGCTTGTCAAATCGGCTGATCCGGTAACGGCGATTCCACAACCGGAGTACCACGCGCCAGTCAGAGCACTCCTTGGCGAGTTTGCAAAACGGATCACCGCTGAGATCGGCGTCATACTCTTTGGGAGTGTCGCACGCGGTACCGCAGATCGAACGAGCGATATCGACCTATTCGTCGTTGTCGACGGGAACCGAATGGAGACACAGCGTGAGGCACATGCGATCGAGCGAGACTTCGCTGACCAACGGTACGACGGTGATCGGTACGAGGCACATATCGTAGTCGAACCAAAAGCATCGGCCGTAACCCACGACCGACTCGACGAGATACTCACCGAGGGACTCACGCTCCGAGACTCACCAGCACTCGATGCCGTCAAACAGGAGGTATTCGCTGATGGGACTCGATGATGTCGTCGACACGCTCGAACGCGTCGAACAGTTGTTAGCGGATGGACAGACAGGACCAACACAGGACTCACTCTCGTGGCAACGGGCGAGCGACGATGCCAATATACAACTCGGAAAAGCCTGCGCTATGCTCGGGACGTGTCGACAGCTACGAGACGGTACGAACAACTACGTCAGCATCGTCGAACTATCGTTTAATGCAATCGAACGGTCGTTCCAGTTCTATTTGGTCGAGATGACGGCCGCAGAGTCTGCAGATTACCTGACACATGAGGATGTGTTTGGCGATGTCGCAGCACGGAATATTTTTTCCGACTACGAAATTGCGAGTCGAATCGACGCATTCCGTTCTGAGCATCGGTCACGGTTCTATTACGATATTGATCGTCCCGGCCGGGACTTTGCACTGGCGATGCACGACTTGGCTGAAGCGATCCACCAGTATCTCGTTGAGTTTGCCGATGCTCACTCACGGTGTGGCTGCGAGAGGTAACTCTCAGTTGGGGTCGGCCATTATGCACGCGATAATATGATCGTGTGCATAATAGCAATCGCGACCCACTCCTCTCCGTTGATCAGATGATACTCTCAAGTATCATACTTCAAAGTACGATTCTCAGAAGTATTATAATCGTAGCGATCCACCGGTACGTATGAACCAGTTTGTGAATCGAACCGAAGAACTCTCACGACTACATGCGCTGTACGAATCCGACGAGGCCGAACTCGCAGTGATATTCGGTCGACGTCGACTCGGCAAAACAGCTCTTGTCAAAGAGTCGCTCAAGGAGTACGATGATGCAATCCTCTATCAAGCAAAACAAAAAACGAGTGACCTCCAACTCGAGCAGTTTATCGACGTGGCCGCAGACACCTATCCTGGTGTGATGCGGATTCGCGAAACCTGGGAAGACGTTCTTGGGTATCTCGCCGAACAGGATGCAATCATCGTGCTTGATGAGTTTCCGTACCTTGTCGAACAAGACGAAAGCCT
>PUMP01000031.1 GCA_003551425.1 Candidatus Nealsoniibacteriota bacterium
AAGAAGAACAAAGAAGAGATAGAGATTAGATCGGCGTCCGATTTTCCGGAAGGGGGAGAGGTGCTTGAAGCCAAAGAGCCGTGGGTGCAGCTGGAAGTGATTACCCCGGAAAATATGCTGGGAAATACTACGGAAGCATTGAATGATTTGAAAGGAAATTATGCCGATACTCGTTATCTTTCCGAAAACAGGGTTCTGATACTTTATAACGCCCCTCTTCGCAAGGTAGTTATTGATTTTCACGATAAATTGAAAAGCTTTACCAAAGGCTATGCTTCCGCAGGATATAAGTTTATTGGGTTCTATCCGGAAGATCTTGTCAAAATGGAGATTCTGGTTGCCTATAATCTGGAAGAGGCTTTTTCCGTGATAATCCCTCGTGACGAAGCTCACAGCGAAGGAAAAAAATTGGTTCAGAGACTCAAAGAAGTTATTCCTCCGCAGCAGTTTGCGGTAGCATTGCAAGCAAGAATAGGGGGAAAGATAATCGCCAGAGAGACGATTAAAGCGAGAAGAAAAGATGTTACCGGAGATTTGTACGGAGGAGATGTAACCCGTAAGAAAAAACTTTTGGAAAAGCAGAAAAAAGGAAAAAAGAAACTGCAACAGGAAGGAAAAGTCAACATCCCGCAAGAAGCATATTTTAAGGCTTTTCGCGGGTAATTGATATTTTGTCTTTAGAAAGATATAATACCGGTATGGTAAGAAAGAAGAAAAAGAAAAATATTAATATAACAATCGTATTTTTTGTTCTTATCATTCCTTTGCTCATTTATGTAAATTATAATATATGGCAGGAAAGAACGGAAAAAGTTGAGAGAATTGAGCGATTGGAAGAAGAGATTGAGAGGGAGCTTTATCAAAAAAGTTATCTGAAAGCGGAAGCGGGTAGTGAAGATAAAATAGATATAATTGAGCGTATCGCAAGAGAGCAGCTTTTGCTCAAAAGGGAAGGCGAAGAAGTCATCGTTATTTCCAGGGAAGAAGAGGAGGAAGAAGAGGGTGAGGAGAAAGAAGAAGAGAAAGGATTTTGGGAGAATTTGCTTGATGTTTTGCCGTAAGTGCGAGTGTGGTTCAATGGCAGAATGCAACCTTCCCAAGGTTGAGACGGGGGTTCGATTCCCCTCACTCGCTTAAGTTCTAAGCGCCAGCGTAGCTCAGAGGAAGAGCGGCTCTCTCGTAAAGAGCAGGTCACCGGTTCAAATCCGGTCGCTGGCTCATTAATATTTTTAAAACATGGAAACAGAAAAAGAAATTAAAGAGCTCGAAGATAAAATCCTCCGCATGGAGGAGTGTCTTTGACGTAGAAGACAAAGAAAAGAGAATTAAAGAATTAAGAGAAGAGGTATCCGATCCTCATTTTTGGGATAATCCGGAAGAAGCGGCAAAAAAGCAAAAAGAGCTTTCTTTGCTTGAGAGTGAAACGGAAAGAATTCAAGACTTTAAAAAAAAGATAAAAGAGATCAAGGACATTTACAAAGAGATAGGGGAAGAGAAAGAAATAGAAGATGATTTACTGGAAGAGATAACAAGCTTTAAAGAAAAGATAGACAAGGAAGAGTTTCGTATTTTTCTTTCTGGTAAATTTGATAGAAATGATGCTATAATAGAGATATCTTCTGGAGCGGGAGGAAGAGATGCGGAGGACTTTGTAGCAATGCTTCTTCGCATGTATGAGCGTTACGCGGAAAGAAAGGGTTACAGATCGAAGATTATATATTCTTCTTTCGGCGAAGCCGGTGGTCCGGATGGAAGGGTGGGCATAAAGAGTGTTTCATTAGAGATAAGCGGTCCTTACACTTTCGGATTTTTAAAAGGGGAGACGGGAGTTCATCGGCTTGTACGGAAATCTCCTTTTTCATCGGCGGGAGTTCGCCACACATCTTTTGTTCAAGTTGGCGTTTTCCCGAAGATAGAAGAAGGGGATTCGGAGATAAAAATTAAGGAAGAAGATCTGCGAGTTGATACTTTTCGTGCCTCCGGTCCGGGAGGACAGCACGTTAACAGAAGAGAAACAGCGGTACGTATAACTCATCTTCCGACAAAGATTGTAGCGAGCTCACAGAGCGGAAAATTGCAAGGAGAAAACAAAAAGGAGGCGATGAATATTTTAAGATCCAAGTTAGAACAGTTTTACGAAGAAGAGAAGAAAAAGAAGATGGAGAAAGAGAAAGGAGAGGTGTCGTCTGCAAGCTGGGGAAACCAAATAAGGAATTACGTCTTACATCCTTATCAGCTGGTAAAAGATTTAAGAACAAAAGTAGAAACATCAAATGTGGAAGAGGTGCTTGACGGAGATCTTGACTCTTTCATTGAAGCAGGAATTAAGAAGTAAAATGATTTTTTTTAACAACATTACCAAAGTCTTTCCTCCTCATCTTATCAAAAAGGAGAATGTTATTTTAGAGAACATCTCTTTCAAGGTGGAGAAAGGGGAGTTCGTTTCCGTGGTAGGGAAATCCGGAGCAGGTAAAACGACGCTTTTTCGTATTTTGCTTGGAGAAGAAAAGCCTACCGAAGGAACGGTCTTTTTTGACGGAGAGAATGTGCATGAGATCTCTTCTTCTAAGTTTTGTAAAATAAGAAGAAGGATCGGAACCATATTTCAAGATTATAAGCTGCTTTCTTCCAAGACGGTGTATGAGAACATCGCTTATGCTATGGAGGTAACAGGAGCGTTGGACGAAGAAATTAAAAGAGATGTTCCCGAGATTCTGGAGATGGTCGGGCTTGAATTGCAAGCACATCAATTTCCGCATCAGCTTTCCGGAGGAGAGCAACAAAGAACAGCCATTGCCCGTGCTTTGATTCACAACCCGGATGTTATTTTGGCAGATGAACCGACAGGAGACTTGGATCCGTATCATAGCCGTGATGTGTTAAACTTACTTTTACGTATCAATGAATGCGGAACAACGGTTTTGCTTGCTACTCACGATAAGGATTGTGTAAATGCGCTTGGGAAAAGAGTTGTTTCATTACGAGACGGTAAAATTGTAAGCGATACTAAAGAAGGAAGATTTATATTATGAAAGAAAAAATAATCACTTCATTTAAAAGGGTCTGTAAATTAGGTTGGAGGAATTTCTCTCGTGAGGGAGGTCTTTCCTTTGTAGCCGTTTTTGTTCTTGTCGTTACCATATCTCTAACTACATCACTTTTTTTTCTGCAGGATATTGCGGGAATTGTTATGGAAGAAGTGGAAAGAAGAGCGGATATTACCATTGACTTCAATTTGGCCGTTTCCGAAGAAAAGATTTTTGAGTTGAAAGAAGAGATTGCCAAGGAGTTTGATATAAACGGAATGGAGTATATTTCCCGGGAAGAAGTAAAAGATGATTTTGTTGATCGGTACGGGGATCGTCCTGCGGTAATGGAGTCGTTGGAAGAAGTAGGAAACCCTTTTCCGGCTTCTTTGAATATCAGGGCCGATGATGCTTTTGTCTATACTCAAACAGCGAACTTTGTGGAGAGTAATTATCCGGAGATGGTTTATAACATCGATTTCTATCAGCGCAAAGATATTATAGAGGGAATCTTCTCCGCTACGGAGAGCGCTAGGAGAGGCGGAATTATTGTAAGCGTTATTTTGGGGCTTATTGCCATTATCCTTGTTTATAACACGACAAAACTTGCTATTTACGGACTAAAGGAAGAGATAAGAGTAATGCGTTTGGTAGGATCCTCTAACTTTTTTATCCAGGGATCGTTTATCATCCAGGGACTTTTAATGGGGTTTTTCGCCGCACTTATATCTTTCTTATTGTTCTTATTTTTCACCTTTTTAGCTCCTCAGACCTATAATATTACACTGGGCATTGATCTGCATCAGTACTTTTTGCAGAATATATCTACGATAGTATTGCTTCAGTTTGCTGTGGGAATTGTCTTAGGAACATTTTCCAGCATAATAGCTACAAGCAGATATTTGAAGATATAAGCTTTGCCGGGTCGTCTAATGGTAGGACGCGAGTTTCTGGCACTCGTAGTATAGGTTCGAGTCCTATCCCGGCAGCATTTTCTATTTTTTTTCTAACAGTATAAGATTTTTTAGATTTACTTTTTTTGAAATTATAGTATTATATAGTCAAAGGAGGGCAGAGAAAATATCTCTGCTCTTTTGCACACTAAAAAAGAAAGGAGAGGGCACAGCGTGGATCCAGAAAAAGTTATATCTGTAATTGAAAGATATCAAGAAAGGCTTGAGAGAGAGAATGTTCCAAAAATACGTATGAATATCAAGAAAACATTTGCTTCTTTAAGCAGAGATGAAATACTTGCTCACGCACACTTTATTACTGATAATGCAAAAGAATATGCAAAACAAGGCAAGTTACGGAAAATGGGCAGTCATCTGACAGTAGTTCAGATGTGTTTAAGTTTTGCAGGATGGTATAGTTTAGAAGAGTTAATGAATCACAATCGCCCTGATGGAGTGATAAAAATGGAAGATCGTAGAAAAGGACATAGGTTAGACACGGACAAGCAGATCTTTTTTTACGAAAATGAGTTTTATGTGTTTTCCAATTTCTCTTCTTTTATGATTGAGTGGAAAGGGAAATTATACATGACTTCGGAGCACGCTTATCATGCAGAAAAGTTTGAAGATGACGATTTGAAGGAGCAAATACGAAATGCTCGTTCAGCTCATGATGCACTTAAATTATCTCATGAGAACAGAGATAAATATAGAAATGACTGGGATAAAGTTAAGTTAAGCATAATGAGAGAAATTTTGCGGGCAAAAGTGAGTCAGCATCCTTATATCAAGAAGAAGCTCCTGGAATCGGGTGATAAAGAGCTTGTAGAGGACTCCTGGCGTGATTCGTTTTGGGGATGGGGACCCAATAAAGATGGGAAGAACCACCTAGGAAAACTCTGGATGGAGCTTCGAGATGAGCTTCGCAGTTAATATACAAAAAATATATCAAACATATATTTAAAGGCGGAACCAATTTAGTTCTCGCCTTTTTTATTTCTCAAAACAGGTTCGAACACAGACCATTTCCCGCAGCACTTCGACTTGTTTTACTTGTTTAGCACAAACGAGAAATTTTTTATTAATTTTTATTATGTGAAAAGGAATTATAAAAAACCATCAAAGCATTATCTTTGTATTATCTCCTACATTCTCGCTTGAGGTGCACCAGTAGTCATTCCTAAAACATAAACCTCGTAAGGAGTAAGATAACCAAGACGCTTGCGTGGGCGATGATTCAAATTGTGTTCTGCTCTTTTCACGT
>PUMP01000042.1 GCA_003551425.1 Candidatus Nealsoniibacteriota bacterium
ATAAAAAGAAGAAGTAAGAAAAGAAAGTAATAATATGCCAAGAAGCCTTAAAAAAGGACCATTTGTTGACGAGAAGCTTTTAAAAAAAGTGGAAGCTTCTAGTGCCGGCAAGGAAATAATAAAAACATGGTCGCGAAGCGCCGCAATTACTCCTGAGATGATCGGTTATACTTTTGGTGTGTATAACGGAAAAGAGCATATTAAAGTTTATGTAACGGAAGAGATGGTCGGCCATCTTCTCGGTGAATTTTCCCCTTCCAAGAGGTTTGTCCGGCACGGTGGAAAGATGCAACGTGAATTAGAAAAGAAAAAATAAAATTATGGAAGTTGAAGCAAAACTTAGATATCTTAGAACGTCTCCTCGAAAGATGCGTTTAGTGGCAGACTTGATTCGTGGAGCTTCTTTGAAAGAAGCGGAAGAGATTTTGCGTTTTACTACAAAAAGACCGACAAAGCCCGTGTTAAAGCTTTTAAGATCAGCGGCAGCCAATGCAGAGCATAATTTTAATTTGAAGCGTGAAAATCTTTATGTAATGGAGATTAAAGTAGACGGAGGACCGATATTAAAAAGGTTTAGACCAAGAGCGAAAGGATCAATATCTCCTATCCAAAAGAAAACATCCCATGTTTCTGTTAAGCTTAAAGAATATGAAGAGACAAGAAAAACGGAAGGAAAGAAAGGTAAGATTGAGAAAGTAAGAAAGCAAGAAAAACCGAAAGAGGAGATAAGCAAAGATTCGGGACATGATCCGAAAATGAAGGAGATCAAAGAAGAAGGGCCCAAGAAGCCAAAAGGGACAAAAAAACAAGTATTCAGGCGTAAAGCAATGTAAAATGACACACAAAGTTCATCCAAGAGTTTACCAATTAAATAAAATTACTGACTGGGATTCAAAGGGGTTCTACGAGAACAATTTTGCAGGCCTTTTGCAAGAAGATTATTTAATTAGAAAAGTTTTAAAAAATCTTTTACAAAATATGGGCGTTGAGAAAATTGAGATAGAACGTTCTCCCGATAAGGTGGGGGTTATAATCCACAGCTCAAGACCCGGACTTATTATCGGAAGAGGGGGAGAAGGCGTGAAGAAATTAAAAGAAAAATTGGAGAAGGAAGTGGCAAAAGTCTCCAAGGATGAAAAGAAAGAGATTCGCCTGGATATAAAAGAGATAAAAGATCCTTGGCTTTCCGCCTCCCTTGCGGCTCAAGATATCGCTGCCCAAATCGAGAAAAGGCTTCCTTATCGAAGAGTGGTAAAACAAGCCTTGCACAAGATTGCTATGCATAAGGAGGTAAAGGGAGTTCGTATTGAGGTTGCGGGGAGATTAAACGGTATTGAAATAGCGAGAAACGAGTATTTTCAAGAAGGGCAACTTAAAAGAGAGACTATCAGGTCGGACATTGATTATGCCTATGAAATAGCTCGTTGTTCTTACGGAGCGATTGGAATAAAGGTTTTTATTTACAAAGGAGAAAAGTTTTAGTATGCTTGCACCGAAAAAAATAAAACATCGAAAACACCGAAAGGGAAGACTAAAAGGAGTCGCTCAGAAGGGATCGTTTATTAACTTTGGAAGTTATGCCTTGAGAGCAGAAGGAAAAGGATTTGTAAGTGCCAGACAAATAGAGGCGTCCAGAAGAGCAATTATCCGTTATTTAAGAAAGGGAGGTAAGATGTGGATAAGAATTTTTCCTCATAAGCCCATTACAAAAAAGGGACAGGAAGTTCCCATGGGAGGAGGAACCGGAAAGATTGATCATTATGCTGCTCCCGTAAAGGAAGGAAGAGTGCTGTTTGAAATTGAAGGAATAACGGAAGAAAAAGCCAAAGAGGCGTTTCGTAAAGCAGGCGATAAGATTCCAGTTAAAACCAAATTTATCAAAAGATAAAATGAAAGCCAAAGAAATAAGAAAAAAAACAGACAGTGAGCGCGTGAAACTTCTTCAAGAAAAAAAGAAGAAGCTACAAGCATTTTATTTTAACAGTGCAACTTCGAGACCGAAGAATACGAAAGAAGCCGTTAATTTACGTAAAGACATCGCGAGAATAAAAACAATCTTAAAAGAATATGAGAAATAGATTACAAGGGGTTGTGGTTTCAAACAAAATGGAGAAAACGGTTGTTGTGAAAGTGGAAAGGATAAAAGAACATCCCCGTTTTAAAAAAAGATATAAGACGCATAAAAGATATAAAGCGCATGACGAAAAAGGAGAGTGCGGTGTAGGGGACAAGGTTATAATTGAAGAGACGAGACCAATGTCCAAAGAAAAAAAGTGGAAGATTGTTAACGAGCAGAAATAAATCATGATCCAGACAGAAACAATTTTAAAAGTGGCGGACAATGCCGGAGCGAAGGAGATCCAATGCTTTCGAGTACTTGGTGGAACGAGAAGACGTTATGCAAGGATTGGAGATATAATAGTGGCGGCAGTGAAGAAAGCGGAACCAAGAAAAGAAGTCAAAAAGCACGATGTAGTACGCGCAGTAGTTGTCCGGCAAAAATATAATTACCGAAGGAAAAACGGATCATATGTTCGTTTCGATGAAAATGCGGCGGTTGTTCTCGACGGAAAGACGAAAAAACCGAAAGGAGGAAGAGTATTCGGTCCGGTTCCACGAGAACTTGCGGAAAAAGGATTTAAGGCCATTACTACAATGGCAAAAGAAGTGGTATGAAAATAAAAAAAGGAGATACAGTTTTAATAATTGCGGGGAAAGATCGCGGGAAGAAGGGTAAAATTTTGCATGTCTTTTCAAAGGATGAGAAAGTTTCCGTGGAAGGAGCGAATCTTTTAAAAAAGCACATCTCTCCCCAGAAGCAAAAACAGCAACAAAAAGGAAAGAAACAAGGGCAGATTGTGGAGTTTCCGGCACCGATTCACGTTTCTAATGTAAAATTATTTTGCGCAAAGTGCAACAAAGCAACAAGAGTTATCGCAAAAGAAGGAAAGAGAGCTTGTAAAAAATGTAATCAGAAGATATAATGACCAGCTTACAGGAAAAATATAATAAGAAAATTCTTCCGGCGTTAAAAGAAAAATTCGGCTTTAAAAGTATCTCGGAGTGTCCGAGATTGGAAAAAGTGGTAGTTAATGTGGGAATCGGAAAAAGAGTTATCAAAGATCCTTCAAAGAAAGATGATTTAATAAAAAAGATATCCGATGACATCGCCCTTATTACCGGCCAGCGCCCGCAAGTAAGAAAAGCAAAGCAATCAATTTCCGGATTTGGCGTAAGAAAAGGAATGCCGATCGGCCTGAGGGCTACTTTGCGCGGAAGGAGAATGTATCATTTTTTAGATAAACTTATTAACGTTGTTTTGCCTCGTATTCGAGACTTTCAAGGGATAAAAGAGTCAAGTATCGACAGTGAGGGTAATTTAAGTATAGGGCTTGATGAGCAGCTGGTTTTTCCGGAGATCTCTTCGGACGATGCAGATATTTTCTTCGGTATGGAGATAACCATAACCACAACAAAGAAAAGCAAAGAAGAGGGATCGGAACTTTTAAAAATGATGGGAGTTCCTTTTAGTTCCAAATAAATATGGCAAGAAAAGCAAAAATAGAAAAATCAAAACAAAAAGAGAAATTTCCCGCAAGAAAAGTACGTCGATGCTTTAAATGCGGAAGGGTTCGAGGATTTCTTAGAAAATTTGAGCTTTGTCGAATATGTTTCCGAGAAATGGCTAACCGTGGGGAGATTCCCGGAATTAGAAAATCTAGTTGGTAAAATTATGTATACTGATCCTATAGCCGATATATTAAACCGTGTCCGTACAGCTCAAATGGCTGAAAAAGAAACAATAGAGGTTCCTTTTTCACGCATAAAACATGATATTATGCACTGTATGGAAGAAGAAGGGTTTATAGATAAAGTAGCAAAGAAAAAGAAGCAGTCTTTTTACTTTTTACGCATTAATTTGAAGTATGATAACGGAAAGCCGGTAATCACGGAAATAAAGCGCGTTTCTTCTCCCGGCCAGCGTATTTATAAAAAAAGCAAAGAGCTAAAAAGTGTGAAAGGCGGGTCGGGGTTTTTTATCTTATCAACACCTCAAGGAATAATGACCCACAAAGAAGCAAAGAGAAGAAACCTGGGAGGAGAAGTTTTATGTGAAATTTGGTAAAGTAAATATGTCAAGAGTAGGAAAAAAAACAATTCAAATACCAAGCGGAGTAGAAGTAGTAATTGAGAGCAAAAGAGTGAAAGCAAAAGGACCTAAAGGAGAACTGGAAACATTTATTCCGGAAGAGATTAATGTGCAAAAGGAAGATAGCCAAATAAGTGTATCGGAAAAGAGAAAGAATAAAAAAAGCAAAGCTTTCTGGGGCACCACGCGTTCTTTGATTTTTAATATCATAGAAGGAGTGAGCTCGGGCTATACAAGAGAGTTACAGATAAAGGGAGTGGGATATCGAGCCGAAGCACAAGAGGAAAAATTATTATTAAAAGTAGGTTTTTCCCATCCGGTGGAAATTAAAGCTCCCGAAGGAGTGAGCTTTGAAGTAAAAAAAGATATTATTGTGGTGTCGGGAATCAGGAAGGATCTTGTTGGGCGTGTTGCTGCAGAAATCAGAAAAGTGCGTCCCCCCGACCCTTATAAAGGAAAAGGTATTCGCTATAAGGACGAAAAGGTAATCCTGAAAGAGGGGAAGAAAGGTGCAGGAAAATAAATTATGTTTAAAAAAGAAAAAGTCAAAAATAAACACAGAAAAATAAGAGCGAGAATCTCCGGAACTTCAAAGCGTCCGAGACTTCATGTCTTTCGTTCACTAAAACATATTTATGTGCAGGTAATCGATGATAGCAAAGGAAAGACTTTATTGTCGGCAAGCGACCAAGATGTAAGCACTAAAGAAAAGGGGAAGTCCGCGGCTGCTTTTGCCTTAGGAAAGGAAATTGCAAAAAGAGCGAAGGAGAAAAAAATAAAAGAAGTTGTTTTTGACCGCGGTGGTAACATTTATCACGGCAGAATAAAGGCGGTAGCTGAAGGTGCTCGTGATGGCGGGTTAAAGTTTTAGAAATATATTATGAAAAACAAAGAGATTAAAAAAGAATTTGAGAACGAAGTGCTTGATATAAGTAGAGTAGAGAGAATGACTGCGGGAGGAAGACGCCTGCGTTTTCGCACTTTGGTGATTGTTGGAAACAAGAAAGGAAAGGTGGGAATTGGTCTCTCTAAAGGAGAAGACGTGCAAAAAGCTATCGAAAAAGCGGTTAAAAAGGCCGAAAAGAACGTAATTACCGTCCCTATTACGGAAAACGGAACCATCTCTTATGAAATAAAGTCGAAGTACGGGGCGGCGGTAGTCCTTTTAAAACCTCAATCCGAAGGACGTGGTCTTGTGGCGGGTGGTACGATAAGAGCGATATGCAGTATGGCGGGAATAGAAAATATTTCAGGGAAGCTTATTGGTAATACAAGAAACAAGACAAATAATGCTAAAGCTGTAATCAAAGCTTTGCAAGGCTTAAAGCCTATTAAAGAAAAAAAAGAAGATAACACCGAAGAAGAAGAGAATAAAGAAATTGTTACCAAACAAAAACATGCAGATTCACGAAATAAAACCGAAGAATAAAAAAGATAAAAAAAGAATTGGTCGTGGCGGGAAGAGAGGAACCTATTGTGGAAGAGGAGTAAAGGGGCAAAGATCAAGAGCGGGAACGGGAAAGAAAGAGCCGGAGATAAGAAGAATTATTAAAAAATACCCGAAGTTGCGCGGATATAAATTTTCTCCGCTGAGCAAGGTTTTTGTGGTCAACTTATCTGTCTTAAATAAATTTTTTGAAAAAGAGGAAGAGGTTAACCCGATTGCCCTTGCAAAAAAAGGCGTGATATCGAAAAGCACAAAGATTCCTGTTAAGATATTGGGTAAGGGAGAGATTGAAAAACCGCTTATTATTAAAAAATGCACTCTTTCGCAGAGCGCTAAAAGCAAAATAGAAAAAGCGGGAGGAAGGGTAGAAGATAAAAAATAAAAAATGTTCGAAAAGATAGTTAAAATATTTCAAATACCGGATCTTCGTAAGAAAGTTTTGTTTATTCTTGGCGTTTTCGCCGTTTTCCGTATTATGGCGAATATTCCTATGCCGGGAGTGGATGCCGATAAAATGGCGGAGTTTTTTGAAGGATTTGAGATGTTTCAGCTTGCCAATATTTTTACCGGCGGCTCTCTTGACCAATTTTCTATTGTTATGCTCGGTCTTGGTCCCTACATTACAGCGGTGATTATAATTCAACTTCTTACTCTTGTTTGGCCCAGATTGGAAAAAATGTACAAAGAAGAAGGTGATGCCGGAAGACAAAAGATAAATCAATACGGGAGAATACTTACCGTTCCCTTTGCATTCATGCAGACGTACGGTATGCTTGCCCTTTTCCAAGGTCAAAACGTTATTGCTCCCTTAACAACATTGGAAACGATTACCGCTATGATGGTAGTTGCGGCAGGAACGGTCTTTTTAATGTGGCTTGGCGAACTTATTACGGAGAAAGGCATTGGCAACGGGGTATCTCTTCTTATTTTTGCCGGGATTATTGCTACTGTTCCGGTCAGTATAGGAAGAATGATAATGGAGATAGAGTTTAGCCCGGAAAGCTTGCAAGCTTATCTTTTCTTTTTCCTTCTTAGCGTTTTTATTATTTCTGCCGTAGTACACGTAAACGAGGCGAGAAGGAACATTCCTGTTTCTTATGCGCGACAAGTAAAAGGAAGGAAGGTTTATGGCGGTGCCTCTACCTATCTTCCGTTAAATCTTAATCCGGCCGGTGTTATTCCTATAATCTTTGCTATGTCTATTGTCATTATCCCTTCCATGGTGGCCGGCTTTTTCGTGGGCAGTGAAGGAATAATAGGAAATTTGGCGGTAACTGTATCTTCGTTCTTTGAGTCACCGACGGTACAGGGAGTTTTGATCTTTATTATGGTTTGCCTTTTCACTTATTTCTATACTGCGGTCACTTTTGATCCCAAGAATATATCGGAAAATTTACAAAAAATGGGAGGTTTTGTCCCCGGGATAAGGCCGGGAAAATCTACCGCTAATTATATATATTATATTTTAAACAGAGTGCTTCTTCTTGGAGCGTTGTTTTTGGCAACCGTTGCTGTGCTGCCTCTTGTAGTGGGAGGGGGAATAGAGACTATTCTTGGTCTCAGAGAAACAGGAATAGAAACCTTTAGCTTTCTAATCGGAGGAGCATCTCTTCTCATTATTGTAAGCGTGGTGTTAGAGACAATAAGGCAAATCAACGCCCAGCTTCAAATGAGAGAGTACGAAACAATTTAAGTTTTTATATGAGAAACAATAAACTTGTTATTTTTTTCGGACCCCCCGGTTCCGGAAAAGGAACTCAAGCATCTCTCTTGGCTGATAATAAAAAGTTGCTGCACCTGGAAGCGAGCAAAATCTTGGAAGAAAAGTTTCGTAAAAGCGTTTCCGGAGAGAAGATAAAGATAGATGATAAGGACTACGACTTTGACGAACAAAAAAGAAGATGGAAAGAAGGTTATTTGGTTGAAGACGGCTTTGTCGCTTTTGCGATAAAAGAGAAGATAAAGAGCATGCAAATGACGGAGGAAGACATCTTACTTGACGGATATCCTCGTACTATAGAGCAAATTACTCCTGTTATGGACTTTTTTTTATCTCTTTACGATGTATCAAATATTTTAGTTATAGCACTTCAAGTTGAAGAGGAGGAGTCAATAAAAAGAAACGAAAATAGAAGAGTTTGTACGCTCATGCGTCACCCGATTATCAACAGTCCGGAGACAAAAGATCTTTCTATCTGCCCTATAGACGGTTCTCCGCTCCAAAAAAGAGAGCTTGATAAAAGGGAGGTTATTAAAACTAGATTGCAAGAGTTTAAGGAACAAACGCTTCCTGTTCTTGATTATCTTTCAAAACAGGGAGTCTTTATCTCTTATGTTGACGGGAAGGGAACGGTTGCCGATGTTTTTTACAGAGTCTTGAAGGCTGCTGAAAAATTTGAATTATGAAAATTTTATCTATTATTGGCCGTCCGGGATCCGGTAAGGGCACTCAAGTTGATATTCTTTCTAAGAAGACCGGTTTTGGCATAATAAGGACGGGGGAGTTGTTGCGTCAAAAAGCAAAGGAAGAAGATCTTATCGGAAAGAAAATAAAACAAGTTTTTCATCACGGCGGACTTATACCAACCCCGATTGTTTTTTCCCTTTGGATGCCGAAACTGGAAGAGTTTCGTAAATCTGAAGTAAAAGGCGTTATTTTTGACGGCAACCCCAGAAAGCTTTATGAGGCTTATATGCTACAAGAAGTTTTTGATATGTTTGAGTGGAAAGAGTTTCGAGCCTGTTATATCGATATAAGCGAAAAAGAAGCTTACTTTCGTCTTGCAAAAAGAAAAAGGAAGCATTATTCCGGTGACAAAGAGCGCCTTTCCTGGTTTAAGACGGAAGTGGCGCCGGTCATTGATTATTACCGAAAAAAAGGAGTATTGGTGGAAGTAAACGGAGAGCAATCAATAGAAAAGGTGCAAGAGGAATTGTGTGAAAAATTATCGGACTTTCTTTATGATACCGATTAAGTCAGAGAAAGACATAAAGATCATGAAGGAAGGAGGTAAGATTCTTTCTTCCGTCATAGCAGACCTCAAAACAAGAATCACTCCCGGCGTTACAACTTCTTCCTTGAATCATTTTGCGGAAAGAGAGATTTTGAAAAAAGGAGGAAAGCCTTCTTTTAAGGGGTACAGGGGATTTCCCGCTACGCTTTGTACCAGCATAAATGAAGTTATAGTGCACGGCGTTCCTTCTGACTATATTCTTAAGGAGGGAGACATTATAACTCTTGATTGCGGTGTTTTTTACAAAGGATTCCATACTGACATGGCGATTACGATTCCCGTGGGACGGGTTGAAGAAGAAACGCTTCGTATTATAAGGGAGACGAAGAAAGCACTAAAAAGAGGCATCAAAAAATCAAGAGAAGGGAATACTTTCGGGGATGTCGGAAATACTGTTTTTCGTCACATTACAAAAGCCGGTTTTTCCGTAGTACGAGGGCTTTGTGGTCATGGAATCGGCAAAGAGATTCATGAAGAGCCACAAGTATTAAATGAAGGGAAGAGAGGGAAGGGAGTAAAGATAGAAAAAGGAATGGTTTTTTGTATCGAACCCATGGCTTCTATGGGTAGTCCTAATATTAAAGATAGCAGTGATGGGTTTGGGATTGAGACCGAAGACAGATCTCTCTCTGTCCAGTTTGAGCATACGATAGCAATAACTGAAGACGGATGCCAGGTGCTTACCGAAATTTGAGTTTTTCGTTTTTTCCTATATAATGAACAAAATATGAGCAATAACAAAGAATTTCCGTCTGAACTGCGATATGATCTTTCTTCCGGTGATTGGGTGGTTGTAGCTTCCGGAAGAGGAAAACGGCCGGAAATGTTTAAAAAAGAAAAAAGAATAAAGGAAGAATCCTCCGAGAAAGAGTGTCCTTTTTGTGATTTTCCCAATTTAAAAGAAGCTGTCTCTTGCTTCGAGAAAGGAAAACAGGTAAGTGAGCTTACGGAAAACTGGAGCGCAATCTCTATTCCCAATAAATATCCCGCCTTTCTTCCTGCCGATGATCTGGAAAAAAGATACGAAAATGGATTTTATTTGACAATGAATGCAGCGGGCTACCACGAGGTGGTGATTACACGTGATCACAAGAAGTCCATGGGACAAATGAGCGTCGATAAAGTGCGCGAAGTTTGTGCTCTTTACAAGCAGAGATACGTTAGCCTGCAAGGAGAAAAGAATGTAAATTATATTTCTATTTTTCACAATCACGGAGTAGAGGCGGGGGCTTCTATTGCGCATCCGCACTCTCAAATTGTGACAACTCCGCTTATTGATATTGATTTAAATAAAGCACTTTCCAAAGGAAAAGAATATTATGAAAATCAAAAAAACTGCATTTACTGTCAAATGAACGAGTGGGAGATGAAGAAGAAAGAAAGAATCGTTTATGAGAATGATCTTTTTCTGGTAATTTGTCCTTTTGCCTCTAAAGCCGCCTTTCAAACCATTATTTCACCCAAGAAACATCTTGCTTATTTCGAAGAGATAACGGAAGAAGAATTGGATTTTTTTGCTGATGCTTTTCAGAAAGCTCTTTCTAAGCTTTATAAAGGACTTGAAGATCCCCCTTATAATTTTTATCTTCACTGCGCTCCTTCCGACGGAACGGATCATAATTATTACCACTGGCACTGGACAATATTACCCAAAACTTCTATTTGGGCTGGTTTTGAATTTGGCGCCAGGATGGAGATTTCAACCATTAAACCCGAAAAAGCGGCAGAATATTTAAGAAAACAATGACCACTTTTATTGTTGCAAATTGGAAAATGAACCCCCTTACCCGCAAAGAAGCGGAAGAGCTTTTTTCTTTTTTCAAAAAAACAACGGATAAAAGGGGCAAAGTGATATTTTGTCCGCCCTTTCCGTACTTGCATTTAGGAGAGAATTTGAATTTAGGGGCGCAAAATTGTTTTCCCGAAAGAAAAGGTTCTTTTACCGGAGAAGTATCTCCTTATATGTTGAAAGATTTGGGATGTGATTATGTAATTATTGGACACTCGGAAAGAAGGAGTGTTTTGGGGGAAGACTTCTTCTTTGTAAAAAGAAAAGTAGAAACTTCAATTAATGCGGGATTAACTCCCATTTTATGCGTGGGAGAAGAAAAAAGGGAGGGTACTGATGCAAGTGGTGAGATAAAAGAACAGATAAGAAGTGCCCTGGAAAGAGTTTCTTTCAAAGAAATCATTATTGCCTATGAGCCGGTTTTTGCTATCGGGACCGGTAGTGCCTGCCCGATAGAAGTTGCCGCGGAGAGAAGGTTTTTGATTGAAGACATACTTTCTCAAATGAAGATAGAGAAAGACTCTGTACCGATCTTATACGGAGGAAGCGTAAACGCAGAAAATGCCAAGGGTTACCTGCTTGAAGGCGGTTTTCAAGGTCTTCTTGTAGGGGGCGCTTCACTTGAAAAAGAGGAGTTTACAAAAATAATAGAAAGCGTATTTTAAATCATGGACTCAAAAGAGCTTCGAGAAAAATTTATTTGTTTTTTCAAGGAGAGGGGGCATAGGATCATTCCTTCCAGCTCCCTTATTCCTGACGATGAAACAGTTCTTCTTACTACCGCGGGAATGCAGCAATTTGTTCTTTACCTTATGGGGCAAAAGGATGTAATTGAGGAGTTTGGGACAAGGCACCTTGCTTCTGTCCAAAAATGCTTTCGTACTCCCGATATAGAAGAGATTGGAGATGACACTCATCATACTTTTTTCGAAATGCTGGGAAACTGGTCCATAGGAGAAGACAAGGAAAAAGGATATTTCAAGAAAGGAGCAATAGAACTTGCAATGGATTTTTTTATAAAAGAGATAGGGCTTCCCAAAGAACGTATTTATGTCACGGTGTTCAAAGGAGAAGGAAGTGTTCCTCGAGACGAAGAGGCGATCTCTATTTGGAAAGAACATGGGTTTCCGGAAGAAAGAATAGGGGAGTTCGGAATGGAAGATAATTTCTGGGGGCCTACCGCGGATACGGGTCCCTGCGGTCCTTGTTCGGAGATACATTATGATCGGGGAGAGAGTTACGGATGTGAAGAAACATGTGGCCCCAACTGTGAAAAATGTAATCGCTTCGTAGAGCTTTGGAATTTAGTTTTTATGGAATACAATAAAAACGAAGACGGATCTTATAAAAAGCTTTCACAAAAGAATATTGATACGGGAATTGGATTTGAAAGGCTGGTTTCTCTTTTACAAGAGGAAGATTCCGCCTATGAGACGGATCTTTTTGCTCCGGTAATAAAAAAGATAGAAGAGCTTTCCGGCAAAAAATACGAAGAAAACAAGAAAGAGTTTCGCGTTGTTGCCGATCATGTACGGGGAAGCATTTTTCTTATTGCGGACGGAGTTTTGCCTTCCAATAAGGGGGTTGGTTATGTGTTGCGTCGTGTGATAAGAAGGGCGGTTCGTTACAAGAAAGAGCTGGGCATGAAATCTTTAAGAGATATAGTTAATGTGTTTATAAATGAATATGGAGATATTTATCCGGAATTAAAAGAAGAAGATGTTTTACAAGTAGTGGAAGAGGAAGAGAAAAAATTCATAGAGACGCTTCAGGCAGGAGTAGCCGAGCTTCATAAAAAGATGCCAAAGGCAAGCAACCCGAAAGAGATTGGAAAGAAGTTGTTTCTTATATATCAAAGCTATGGATTTCCTTTTGAACTTTCCATGGAAGAGCTGGAAAAAATGATGCCAGGCGCTTATAACAACGCTGAAGAGATTAAAAAGTTTTTTAACGATGAGCTCTGCCGGCATCAAGAAATTTCCCGCAAAGGAATGAAAGAAAAGTTTGGCGGTCTCAGTAGAAATGCAGAAAACGAAGAAATAAAGCTTCATACCGCCACTCATCTTCTGCATCAAGCCTTACGTGAAGTATTGGGAGATCATGTAAAGCAAATGGGATCGGACATAAATAAAGAAAGGCTCCGCTTTGATTTTTCTCACCCTGAAAGTCTTTCCAAGGAAGAAATTGAAAAAGTCGAGATGATTGTTAATGAAAAAATTAAAAAAGATTTGCCGGTTGAAAAGAAAGAGATGAGTTTTAAAGAAATTCAAAGAGAAAAAATCCTCGCTTTTTTCGAGGACGAGTATCCGGAAAGAGTGACTGTTTATTCTATTGGTGATTTTTCTGCAGAAGTTTGCGGCGGTCCGCACGTAAAAAGAACATCTGAACTTGGAAGGTTTGTAATTAAAAAAGAAGAATCATCCAGCGCGGGAGTAAGGCGCATCAAAGCTATTTTGCAACCTTGATATTTTTTGATATTTAAGGTAAATTATACGCGTATGAAAGAAAAAGTAATTGATATAATTCCTCCTTTAGAGAAAGAAAAAAAGGAATATTACAAGAAAGAGAAAAAAGGACGAAAGAAAATATTTATTCCTATCTTTATCTTCCTTGTTTCTGTCTTGGGGTATTTTTATTATACTTCCTATAGAACGGAGATCATCATTAATCCGGTTACAGAGACTCTTACGGAAGAAAGGAGTGTTTTGGCGCGCAGTGTCGACTCAGTAGGACAAGATGAAATAAGGGCAAAAATATTTGAAGAAAGAATTAAAGGCTCACGTGAATTTACTATAGAGGAAAGAAGAATAGTGGAAGAGAAAGCAGAAGGAAAGATTGAGGTTTGCCAAGATTATAGCGACGCGCCGGTTTCTTTTGTACAAGGAACAAGATTTGTTTCCGATAAAGGGAAGCTTTTTCTAGCGGAAGAAAGAGTCAATCTTCCCGGAAGAACTTATGAGGAAGGAAATATCGTTGCAGGTTGCGCGGAAATTGATGTGGTAGCGGCAGAGCCGGGAGAAGATTATAATATTTCTTCTGCTTCCAAATTTTCGCTTCCCGGATTACACGGTAGTGCCTATTACGGAAGAGTAAAAGGGGAGTCCTTTAGCCTTGAAAAGGAAGGTTTTTTTGGCGAAGTTCCTTATCTTGGGGAAGAAGAAAGGGGGAGAATGGAGAAAGAGATCGTTGATGAGCTTTTTACTCGAGGAGTAGAAAAGATTAAGGAAAATTATAAAGAGAGTTATTTATTTGAAGGGGAAATGCAGTATAGAGATGAGATTATTGAGCGTCATTTTGCCGCTAAAGAAAACGATGAGGAAAAAGCTATTTTAGAGTTGGAACTGAAGATAGAGGCAATCGCAGTAAAAAATGAAGATATAGAAGACTATTTGCTTAGCCTTCTTCCCGAAAATTATATATGGGAGAGCAAAGAAACAAAGTATTCTTTTTCGAGAGTAAACTTTGAAAGCAAGGAGATGGAGTTTGATTTAGAGTTTTCGGCTAAAATTTATAAAGAGATCGACAAAGAGGATATCAAAAGGCGGTTAGCCGGTGTCTCTTTTGATAAGGCGGAAGAAAAGATAAAAGAAGAGATTAGCGCAGAGTGGGTTCATTTCCGTACACTTCCGTTTGGGTTGCAGAGAATATCTGAAAATCCGGAAAGAATAAGTATAGTATTAAGATTTGACAAAAAGTGAAAAATTTGTTACCGTTATCCATTGTAAATGAGTTCTAAAGAGAAGAAAAGAGGAATAGTATTGGAAGCGTTGCCCAGCACGCATTTTCGGGTGAGGCTTGATAGTGGCGAAGAGATTGCTGCTCATTTAGCTGGTAAATTACGAGTTCATCGAATAAAAGTCCTTCCCGGAGACAAAGTAACGGTTGAAGTTAGTGAATATGATGAAACCAAGGGAAGAATTGTGTATAGAGGATAAATATGAAAGTACAGTCTTCAGTAAAAAAAATTTGTAGAGATTGTAAAATTATTCGGCGCAAAGGCCGGGTTTATGTCATTTGTAAAAATAAAAAACATAAACAAAGACAAGGATAACCATGCCCAGAATTACAGGAATAAGCATACCGGAAAATAAGAATGTGGTAACCTCCCTTACCTATATTTTTGGCATAGGCCCCTCGTTAAGTCGAAAAATATTACAGGAGGCAAAAATTGAGCAAACGAAAAAGACAGCTGATCTTACCGACGAAGAGCTGGGCAGGCTTCGTGATATCATTGAGAAGAAGTATAAAGTGGAAGGGGAGCTTCGGCGCGAAAGAAGAGAATCGGTTGACAGGCTAAAACGCATTGATTGTTATCGAGGAGTGCGCCATAAAAGAGGGCTGCCGGTTCGAGGACAGAATACACGTACTAATAGTCGTACGGTGCGAGGAAATGTGAGAAGAGTGGCAGGATCAGGTAAAAAAGCACCTCCGTCAGCGAAATAAATTAAGATAATTTTTATGGGGAAAAAGAGAATTGCGACACAATCAGAAGAAGAGCTTTTACAGGAAAGAACGAAGCTTGAAGAAGAAAAGAAAAAGACAAAGGCGCGAAAAAGAGGGGTATCGCAGGGAAGAATGTATATCTCTGCGACCTATAACAACACAATGATGACTCTTGCCGATAAAAATGGTAAAGTTTTGTCTTGGAGTAGTGCCGGCAATTTAGGTTTTAAAGGAACCAAAAAAGCAACACCTTATGCCGCTTCCGAGGTTGCAAACGTTATTTCTGAAAAAGCGGAGAAGATGGGGATGGAAGAGATTGATATTTTTGTAAAAGGTGTTGGCTCGGGAAGATCTTCCGCGTTACGTGCTCTGGCAGCAAAGAATATTATTATTAATTCGATAAAGGATATCACTCCCATTCCCCATAATGGATGTCGTCCTAAAAGACCAAGAAGAGTATGAGTAAAACAAATGACTGTAAAAAATGTCGGAGAGTCGGGGCCAAACTTTTTCTTAAAGGAGAAAGGTGCAATTCTCAGAATTGCGCTATGGTAAAAAAACCTTATTCCCCCGGACAGAAACCAAAGAGAAGAAAGCCTCCGCTTTCTGAGTATGGAAAAGAGATTATAGAAAAACAAAAACTTCGATATTGGTATGATCTTCGAGAGAAACAGTTTGCTCGATATATAAAAAGGGTGATTGGTGAACAAAAAACCGCAGAAGCGGCAGGAGATAAATTATTGCGTAAATTGGAAGCTCGTTTAGACAATACAATATATAGATCCGGACTTGCCACTTCGCGCAAAGAAGCGAAAAAGATGGTTAGTTACGGATTTTTCCATGTTAACGGAAAGCCGGTAGACAAGCCTTCATATGAAGTAAAAGTAGGGGATGTAATTGAGGTGCGTCCCGGTAAAAAGAAAGTGTTTACTGGTTTTGCCGAAAGAATGAAAAACTTTAATCCTCCTGTATGGATATCTCTTAACAAAGAAAAGTTGGAAATAAAAGTAACCGGAGAGGTGGTGATTGAAGAAGTCATGCCGCCGGTTGAAATTTCTTCCATATTTGAATTTTATTCAAGATAAATAACTTAAAAAGATGATTCCATTACCATCCAAACCTAAAATTATAGAAAGAAAAAAAGAGAATACGACTCTTTTTGAAATGAACTCTTTATATCCCGGATATGGAGTAACTATAGGAAACAGTGTCCGCCGCGTACTTCTTTCTTCTCTTGGAGGAGTAGCGATTACCAAAATGAAAATTGAAGACGTAAATCATGAATTTTCCACTATTCCGAATGTGATGGAAGATGTAATAACCATCATGATGAATTTAAAAGAGCTTCGTTTCATCATGCACTCTGATGACGTGCAAGAAGTAAAGTTGAGCGTAAAAGGAGAAAAAGAGGTTAAGGGATCAGACTTGAAGGTTCCGACCCAAGTAGAGCTCCTTACTCCTGATGTGCATATTGCCACTTTAACGAATAAAAAGGCGTCCCTAGAAATGGAACTTGAAATAGAAAGAGGTATAGGCTATTCTGCCGCGGAGGACCGAAAGGAAGAAAAACTTGAGGTAGGGAAGGTTCTTTTAGATGCAATCTTTACACCGGTAAGACGTGTTAATTTTTATGTGGAGAACATGAGAGTAGGCGAAAGGACTGATTTTGATCGCCTTTTCTTGGAGGTTGAAACGGATGGAACAATGTCTCCGGAAGAAGCCCTTTTCAAAGCTTCCGATATTTTGTTGAAGCACTTTGAAATTCTCTCTTCCCTGGAGGAGAAAAAAAAGAAGGAAAGTGAAGCCCAAAAAGTTGATGAAGGGGATATAGACGAATTGAAAATATCTACCCGTAACGCCAATATCCTAAAAGATAATAAAATCATAAAAGTTAAAGATCTTTTGGAAAAAACAGAAAGCGATTTGAAGAAGTTGCAAGGAATGGGAGAAAAAGGCGTTGAGGAAATAAAGAAAGCCCTGAAGAAGAAAAAGCTTAAATTAGCGGAGTAATTATGCCGAGAATAAAAAACAAAAGAAGATTCGGTAGAAAGAAGGACCAACGCAAAGCTTTGTTTAGTTCTCTTATTCGCCATCTTGTTTTAAATGAGAAGATAAAAACTACGGAAGCGAAAGCAAAAGAACTGCAGGGGCGAATTGAAAAAGTGATTACCAGATCCAAGGAGGACAATGTTCATGTACGCAGAATTTTAGAAAAGCATCTTTCTCCCGAAGTTGCCCGTAAATTAGTAAAAGAAATAGGAGTGCGTTACAAGGATCGTCCCGGAGGGTATACGCGTATTCTCAAATTGGGTCCAAGAGAAAAGGATGGAGCAAGAATTGCCATTATTGAACTTGTATAATATATGAAAAGAGAAACACACACTATAGATGTATCAAATAAGTCGCTTGGAAGAGCTGCAACGCAGATAGCAACACTTCTTATAGGAAAGCAGAAAGAAGATTATCAGCCTCATGCTGATAAAGGAGACTTTGTGGTTATAAAAAACATAGGGAACCTGGTCCTTACCGGAAGGAAAGAGAAAGATAAAACTTATTATCGCCATAGCGGATATCCTGGGGGGTTGAAATCCATTCCTTATAAAAAATTTGCCAAGAGAGATCAAGCAATTGCTTTAAAAAAAGCGGTTTATGGCATGCTTCCGAAGAATAAATTGAGAAAAGAGAGAATTAAAAGATTAAAAGTAGAGTAATTTATGGTTAAGGAAAAAGAAAAATATTACAAAGCGGTAGGAAGAAGAAAAACTTCTACTTGTGTGGTTCGTCTTCAAGAAAAAAAGAAAGGGGAATTTTTAATTAACGAAAGAAAATTAAGCGAATATTTTCCTTCTTTTGATCTTCAAGAGACAGTGATGGAGCCTCTCTCTTTTTTAGATTATAAAGATAAGTTTTTTGTCTCTGTAAAAGTACGCGGCGGAGGAGTAAGATCTCAAGCTGAAGCTATCAGGCACGGGATATCTCGCGCACTGGTTAATTTTGATGATAACTTAAAGAAACGCCTAAAATCTACAAGATTTCTTACCCGTGATCCTCGCATGAGAGAAAGAAAGAAGCCCGGTTTAAGAAGAGCAAGAAGATCACCGCAATGGAGAAAGAGGTAAGGTGCAAAATTGCGGTCCGAAATTCCGCGATTTTATCGCGGTTTTTTATTTGATATTTAAGCCGTTTTATATTACAATTAGGGAGTATTATGCCGGAAAAATTAATTATTGAAGGAAAGAATAAGCTAAGCGGCACCATTGATGTTCGTGGCTCGAAAAATGCTGCCACTCCGCTTATTGCAGCGTGTCTTCTTACAACCAAGCCTTGCACCTTGGAAAACATTCCGCTTGTAGATGACGTAAAAACAATGCTGGAAATTATTAGAAAGATGGGAGCGGAAGTGAATTTTCTGGAGAAAAGAAAGGTAAAAGTTACAGCAAAAGACGTTAATCCCAAAAAGCTGGATTTTAATTTGGTAAATAAAATGAGGTCTTCCGTTTTGCTTATCGGACCCCTGGTAAGTCGTTTTGGGTCGGCTCAAATTCCTCATCCCGGAGGTTGTATTATCGGTGCCCGTCCGGTTGATACCCATCTTTCCGGCTTTCGAAGAATGGGAGTAAAAATTAAAGAGTTTAGCTTAAGAAAGAACGGCTCTCTTCATTCTAATATGTATCACTTTAGTGCGGAAAAAAGACTGAGAGGAAAAGAAGTTGTTCTTAATGAATTTTCACCGACGGCGACAGAAAATATATTGATGGCAGCGGTCCTTGCTAAAGGAGATACGGTTATAAAAATCGCAGCCAGTGAGCCCCATGTTCAAGATCTTGCCGCTTTTTTAAGAAAAATGGGAGCAAAAATAGAGGGAGAGGGAACGAGTACTATAAAAGTTAAGGGGGTGGAAGAGTTACAAGGAGCCGATCACTTTGTTTCTTATGATTACGTAGAAGCCGGTACATTTACTTTACTTGCACTTGCAGCCAAGGGGAAGGTAAGAATAGAAAATTTTCCCGTAGAGCAGCTTACATTGCTTCTTAGTAGGCTAAAAAGTTTTGGAGCAAGGCTGAAGATAGAAAAAAATGCCGTAGTCGTAAGTCCCGGAAGGGAGTTAAAGATTAATAAGGTTCAAGTAATGCCTTATCCGGGGATTCCTCCGGACCTGCAGTCTCCTTTAGGGGTTCTTTCCACTCAAGCAAAGGGACTTACCCTTATTCACGATCCTTTGTATGAAGGGAGGTTAAAGTATTTGGAAGAATTAAACAAGATGGGCGCAGAGATTGTTGTTTGCGATCCTCATAGAGCTATTATAAACGGCCCTACAAATCTGCAAGGAACAAAACTTGATCCTTTAGACCTTCGTTCCGGAGCCGCGCTTATTATCGCCGGGGCTATTGCAGAGGGCGTAACGGTTATCAAAGACATTACCCAAGCTGACAGAGGTTATGAGGAGATAGATAAACGCCTTCAAAATATCGGTGTAAAAGTAAAGAGGATGAATAATTAATATGTTTAATAGAAAAATTGGAATTGATCTTGGAACCTGTAATTCGCTTGTTTTTGTTCCGGGTAAAGAGATAGTATTGAACGAACCGTCAGTGGTGGCGGTTAGCGTATATGAAAACAAGATTCTTGCCGTCGGGAAGGAGGCGAAAGAAATGACAGGAAGGACCCCTGATGCGGTGAGAGTTTACAGACCCTTAAGAGACGGAGTCATAGCCGAATACAGAGTTACTGAGGCTATGCTTAAATATTTCATGGACAAGGTCTTGAGGTTCAAGTTTTTGAAGCCGGAGCTTATGGTTGGTGTACCAGCAGGA